>CAZLLD010000022.1:0-45895 GCA_964560225.1 uncultured Bacteroidales bacterium | reverse complement strand
AGCTGATCACCAGCACTTTCTTATCGGCCAGGGCCTTTTGAATGGTAAGCATGCAATCGTTTGGTGCTTCGGCAGCATGAGCCGGAGGCGTGTGAAAGATTTCTATGTTGCTGTTCAACCGGTCGAGGAACAGCTTTTCCTTTTCGGGAAGAACTGCCTTTATCTTGTACATGGCTGATTTGTAGTTCGTGTCGACCGAACGGTCGGCCATCTTTTCCACGATCTTTTCAGCCGTAAGCATGGATGAAGCTTCCTCGGGTGTAAACATAACCGGGGGAAGGCGATAGCCGTCGACCAGCGAATAACCCTTGCCCGGTTCAGCCCCAAGCGGAACACCCGCCTCCTCGAGTGCCCTGATATCGCGATACACCGTGCGAATGCTGATGCCGAACCGGTCGGCTATTTCCGTTGCAGTGACAAATTTCTTCGACTGCAACTGGATCAGAATGGCAGAAACACGATCAATGCGGTTCACCGGAGCATTTTTGATTACTGGTTCGTCAGAAAAGAGTTGGATAAGATAAAGAAAAATACTTCCCCGGACAAGAATTGACTCATAAATGAATTTCATGAACAAAAAGAGCCGGTTGGTTGACTTTTTTTGATACTGACCCGGCATAATTGAATCTTTGAATCGCAAAAAGAAATATAAGCAAAGTTCAATCTATCAACGATACCAATCCAATGAAAACAAAAACACTGTTCCTGGCAGCAGGAATAGCAATAATGGTTCTCGGAGGCGTCCACATATGCGCAACTCCGGTAATTTTTGGCTTGTTTCAAGGAAATGTGAAAGTGGATCCAGCCACACTTTATATGTTCATCATGGTGGGCATCAGTACGGTATTCATTGGCTGGCTCCAGTATTTTCTCTTACGGCAGCTGCATCAGGAAGCGGATCCGAAGAATAGCAATTTTAAAAAAAAAATACTGCTGACCACGGTCATTTTCCTGAGCATCATGGGTTCCGGTGCTGTCATTGCCATGCCTGACAATCCATTTGCCTATATTAGTTTGCTGATAGCAGCTATTGAACTGATATTCTGGCAGCGATACTCAGAAGTAATCCAATCACGCCCCACCAGTGATTGATAATTTTTCATATCTTCATCATTCATCTGAGCGCCCATGCGACTTCCTCTGAAAATACTGATTCACACCATTTTCTGGCTGGTATTCGCCCTGTTTTCGCTGGTGGTCAGTTACGGACAATCGGTAAGCGAATGGAAGTACATCAACAACCTGACTCCCCATTTCATCATCAACCTGTTGTGGGCCGGCATTATTTTCTATCTCTTTTATTTCTATTTTATTCAATATTTTGAAAAGAAACAGCTGATCAGGTACCTGTTGTTTTCTATTCTTTCAAGCATTGCATTAACCTTATTGCTGTTACCGCTTCACCGCTTCTTCTTTCCGCAGTTTGAGATGTATAATCTGCGGTTCATGCTTCCTCCGGTTGCAGGAACCTTTATCATTGCACAATGCGGAAGCCTGGTGAGGGGATTTGAAAACTGGTTTGCCGATATCCGGCTGAAAGCCGAATTGGAAACGAGCAACCTGAAGAACGAGTTGGAATTACTGAAGTCGCAGATCAATCCCCACTTCCTGTTCAATGCCCTTAACAACATTGATTCCTTGATCCGCACCGAACCTGAAAAAGCTTCAGATACGCTGATCACCCTGTCTGACATACTCCGCTACATGATTTATGAAACCCGTGCCGACCAGGTACTGCTTGACAAAGAGCTGGTGTATATTAAAAACTACATCCGGCTTCAGCAACTCAGGTATCGTGAAAAGAATTACATCAGGGCCGTTTTTCCCGATCATTGTCCCGGCATTCAGATAGCACCTATGTTGCTGATTCCTTTTATTGAGAATGCTTTTAAATATGCCTACAATTCGGGCAAACTGCCCGTTGTGGATATATCATTGCAATGCAACGACAACCGGTTGTTGTTTACCTGCCAGAATCAGTGCCGGACAGAAAGACCAAGTGACGAGGAATTGTGTGGAATTGGACTTGAAAATGTTAAAAGACGGCTAACGCTTCTGTATCCCGAAAAACATGAATTGGTTATCTTTGATGATGAATCCTCTTTCAGAGTAGAGTTAACAATTAAGCCTTCATGAGGTTGACCTGCATCATTATAGAAGATGAACCCCCAGCCTTCGACAAACTGAAGGATTTCATCGGAAGGGTTCCTTTTCTGGAACTGGCGGGTGGATTTGAGAATGCTTTGGATGCCTTGCATTTTTTGAAAGACCATCGCGTTGACCTGATATTCCTGGATATCCAGATGGAACATCTTACCGGTATCCAAATGCTGGAGTCGATGACCGTTAAGCCGTATGTAATTATCACCTCTGCCTATACTGATTACGCGTTAAAAGGGTATGAATTGCAGGTATTCGATTACCTGCTGAAACCCTATTCTTTTGAAAGGTTTCTGGCTGCGGTTAACAAAGTATGCGCAGATGCGGGCAGCAGAAAACAACCGGATGCACCTTCATCACACATATTCATCAAAACCGAATACCGGGTTGAAAATGTACAAATTGATGAGATCCTGTATATCGAAGGCATGCAGGCCTATCTCAGGATTGTTCTGCCTTGCAGGAAGATCATGACCAAACAAAGCTTTAAATCACTTCTCTCCCAGCTGCCTGAAGAGAATTTTGTGCAGGTACACAAATCATGGGCTGTCCATATCAAAAAAATAGAATCCATTGAGCGCAACCGGATCCGGATCGGCGGACAGTTTATACCCATAGGCGACACGTTTCGGGAAGCCTTTCATAAAAAAATCAGGTTTTAGCATCGGAAGTCACGGCCACCACAGAAAATCCCTGAATTCATCCGGGTGAAATTCAATTGTTAACCTCCCAATCAAATGAAACCCTGCATAGGAATTACAGAACTTGATTAAATTTGTATGAATCGGGGGAATTTCCAAAATAATAAAGGCAGTTCTATGAGGAAGCTAATTGTTAAGGTGATCAGGTACCTGAATATTGAAAGCGAAATAGAAGATTACAACAAAATTCATCGTACCATTGAGAAAGGCATTATCTTTCAGGGCACCAACCTGTGGATTCTGGTTTTTGCCATTATTATTGCATCGGTAGGTTTGAACATGAATTCTACTGCGGTTATCATAGGTGCCATGCTGATATCACCGCTGATGGGTCCCATTAATGGCATGGGTTACAGCATTGCCACTTACAATTTCCCGTTGTTCCGTAAAGCGCTCAACAATTTCACCTTTGCCGTTGTTGCCAGTTTGCTTGCTTCTACAGCATACTTTGCAATCAGTCCGGTTTCCACCGCACATTCCGAATTGCTTGCCCGTACCAGTCCCACCATTTATGACGTTCTAATTGCCCTTTTCGGCGGACTTGCAGGCATTCTTGCCACAAGCAGCCGGCTCAAAGGGAATGTGATACCCGGCGTGGCCATTGCCACTGCCCTGATGCCTCCGTTATGCACGGCAGGATACGGGCTTGCCACTGCCCAGTTTCCCTATTTTTTAGGTGCAATTTACCTTTTCACTATCAATTCCGTTTTCATCACTTTTGCATCCATTCTGGTATCGCAATTACTCCGATTTCCCATCCGCACCCTGGTTGATGACCGTCAGAAAACACGGGTGAACCGCTGGATCACCGCGGTTATTCTCGTCACCCTTATTCCCAGCATCTACTTCGGTTACCGCCTGGTTCAGAAAGAAAAATTTGTTGAAGAAGCAAATAAATTCATCAAATCGGTAAGTGTTGTGGAAGGAAATCTGCTGCTG
The DNA here is from genome assembly GCA_964560225.1 of uncultured Bacteroidales bacterium. Lineage (GTDB taxonomy): Bacteria > Bacteroidota > Bacteroidia > Bacteroidales > UBA10428 > UBA5072. Next base: position 42,095 of record CAZLLD010000022.1, on the reverse strand, counting down.
AAAAGCGAAATCAATCCGGATAAGAAGCAAATTGCGTTGATTTATGGCGGCAATAAATTGCAACAAAATAATAAAGAATTCATTCTGAACAATGCTGCGATCTTCTCTTTGAAGAAAGCCACCATCGACATTCAGCAGGGATTTTCGTTCAGTAATGAAAATGGTGACATGAATGAAATAACCCGTTTAAAAACAGAGATCGGCAGACTTACCGGTTTACTGGATGAAAAAGAGGAAAAAAAGGCCAATGAAGAAAGCCTGCAGCTGTTGGGGAAACAATTGCTTTCGGAACTTTCGGAATTATATCCCCAGATCAGCAGTTGCACCTATACCAGCGCAATGGTTTATAGCACAACGGACAGCTCCGGAATTGAAAAACCTTATGTATTGCTTGGAATAAAACCAAAATCATTAAAGTCCGGCGATAAAATGAAGATTGCTTCATGGCTCAGAAAGCGCATGGCATCGGATGACCTTCAGGTTTTTTTCAATGAATAATTACTCCTAAAATAACACCCCGCATGGTATCCTTGCTTGTTTTCTTATTGCTTAGTTTCATCATTACGGCAATCTCCTGGAGAACCCTCTTCAATACGCGTTCTCATGGTTTCTACCGGTTCATCAGCTGGGAATGCATTGCCCTGCTGTTTGCTTATAATTACAGGTATTGGTTTGTTGCGCCCTTTTCGCCGGCTCACCTGCTCTCGTGGATATTGCTTTTCATTTGTGCCTATGTGGTAATTGCCGGTTACCTGGAGCTCAAAAAAGGAGGACAGGCATCGACAACCCGTGAAGGCGATCATCTATACTCATTTGAAAAGACCACAGAACTGGTTGACACAGGGATATACAGATACATCCGGCATCCGTTGTATGCATCCCTGGTTTATCTGACCTGGGGTATATATTTTAAAAACCCGACCTTTTTTTTGTTCCTGGTTTCTGTTGTTTCCACTGTTTTTCTATATATCACTTCACGTTATGATGAAAAGGAATGTACCGGATACTTCGGTGAGAAATACAGTGAATATATGAAGCGCAGCAAGATGTTTGTTCCATTCATATTCTGACCGATACCCAATGTCTTTTATTCCGCCACCAGCTTGCTGATGAATGACTGTTGACCTGCAGAAAACCTGACCAGGTACATTCCGGGACGGATATCCAGATCAACATCCTGGGCATCCTGGCCGGTTAATCCGATGGTTTTAATTACCCTTCCCTGAAGGTCCAGGATCTCAGCACTCGAAAAATCTTTGATTCCGGCAAGTCTGCATTTACCATTGGTTGCCGGATTGGGAAATATGATGACACCCCCATGCAAGGATTGGTCTTCGATTCCGACAGAGTTTCTGATAATGATATCTTTTGAGCCAACTGTTCCTGATCCATCAGCAGCAGTGGCTGTAACCGTTACCTTGCCTGCAGATACAGGTGCCATCAATCCATTCTGATCAAGTGTGGCAATATTTGCCGGGCTATGAGACCATACAACATTGGGAATGGTAGTGTTAGCAGGCAAAACAACAGCGTCAAGCTGAAGCGTTTCGTTAAGGTAAATGGTATCGGCATCTGGTTGACTGACGATATTGATAGATTGGGCAAGCATGAGTGTGTCGTTAACATAAGCCTTCAGCCATTTAAAAGCTGTCCTTTCCGTATTATTCTGGTTCACCAGGTAAGCCCCCTGGTCTGTTCTCCACAACCCGTAACGGAATCCCCAAAGCGTAATACCTGCAATTGCGGGGTGTTCCCAAAACATGGGAAAGATCCGCTGGTATTCCTTGAGTTGAGCCAGGTCTGTAGTACCGTCAATATCGACTTCTGTCAGGTATATTGGCAAACCTGTTGCAGCCAACAGATCAAGATTGGCTTTCAATGTAGAGACGGGCACCCCATAAGTGGTAAATGCGTGGGCCTGTTCGCCTATCCCGTCGATCAGGTTTTCAGCCTTCAACAGGTTGATCAGTGCAATGTACTGTTGTGTGGTGGCAGTGCTGTTGATCACACTGTACTCATTCAGAATCAGCTTTGATTTCGGAAAATACTGCCGGGCCAGCCTAAATGAAGTGATTACCCAGTCCCAGCCTGTTGTACCGGCTCCTCCCAGGGCTTTTGCATAATCAATATTTGGTGTGGTGGAGCCCCAGGGTTTCATGCCGTTGGGTGCATTATGCAGTGGTTCATTCACCACATCAATATACGCAAAGCTGTCGTAGCGGGCGGCAAGTGCCGCAAACCATTCTTCTATTTCCTGCCTTTGCGCTGTCAAATCAAGTGTTGCCATCCACGGGGGTTGCTGGGCGCCCCAGATGAGTGTATGAGCTTTGAACGGATAACCATTGTTCTTTGCCAGATTGTAGGCAGCATCCATTTCATTCCAGTTCATTACATCCCGGGTGTATTCCACACTTCCCCACTTACCTCCGTTTTCAGGGGTAACCTGATTCCAGTAATTCGTGAAATTGGTGTTCTGTGGACTGCTCCAGGCACAACCGAGGAACCTGGACTTGCCTTCAGCAAGAGGTGCATCCTGCCCGAATACTGAGAAACCGTAAACAGCCATCACGGCCATCAAGAAAAAAGCAATCATTCCCCTCACATCCTTCTTCATTTGGTTCATCCATGTTTAAAACAGCTACTGAAGCTGAAACTTATCGCATTTTTCATTCAATTTCAGACTTGTCTATTTTCAGAACTAATTGCATTAAAATTAGAAAGATTATGAGATTATTTAACTTAAAATCATCGTGACTTCAAAAGAAATCCTGGTTTCAGGATGTGAAAGGCAGCAAAGAAAAACCCCGCAGCACATGATAGTGACAGCGAGGTTTTCCAGTTTCAATGGTTTCCTTAAATATCAGAACTAAATAGGACCTAAATAATCGGTCGAACAAAATCCTTCAACTCCCTGCTCTGATTTAATGTAGAACCATCCGTTATACATTTTCTTGATCACCTGAACAGTTGAATGATGAGCAGCTTTACCTACAATATCATAATCTGTTCCGGGACCCTTACGGATATTCAGGTTTGAAGATTTGGTAACCACCTTCATCCGGATATTCTTAGAAGTAAGGTCTTCAACCTCGAGATAGTTTTTTACATCCTTCACTCCCGGGGCTTTTTTCAGGGCAGCAATTGCCTTATCGGCAGTAGTGCTGTCAGGGACAGTGCCTGAAACCGAGAGAATCCCATTTTCAAGTGCACACTTTAAATTGGGGATGCTTACTCCGACAGCCGAAAGCAATGAAGTATAATTTGCTTTTTCAGCGGGAGTGGTAATGGACTGAGCCAGTTTATCAAATAATCCCATGGTAATCAGATTTTGAGTTGATTATTTAGGAAGCAAGGTAGTGGTAAAGTCGGGTGTTTCCAGCAGCAGTCTGTCTTTTGTAACAACCGTACTCATGTTCATGCCGTTTTCGGTTTTCACAACAAGGTTTCCGTTTTCCATTGCATAGGTTCCGGTCTCAATGGTTTTTCCGTCACTTACCATGGTGTACTTGTTATCCTTAAAAGTCATTTCAACCTTCAGCAGTTCTGCCTTGGTTGCCTGAAACAGGCTGTCGCTCAAGGTACCCTTTGCGATCACGTCGGTTACTTTCCAGGTTTTGGCGATGAGCTTATCAGGACCTTTCTTGCAACTTACGCATGTCACTGTCAACACCAGCAACATGAGTGGAATTAATCTCGATACTTTCATAATAGATTTGATTGATTAATAAACAATTAGTTTCGCAATTAGTTAAAATTAAACAAAATATTCCAGATTGTTCAATTTATTCGTCCTAATTTGGTCTGGAAACATTTCCCTGATTATACAAGGGCAATCCGACAAGAATGAAGATGTTTTTCAGTTCCAATTCCTTGAATAATGTATTTTTACGTCATCATAAATTGAGACGTCAACGATATTGAATTCATAAAATAAAACTTTAATATCATGGAATTCAACGATCTGGTCCGCATCCGCGAAAGCATTCGCGATTATGACCCAAATCAGCCTGTTTCAAAGGAAGTCTTGGAAAGAATCCTGGAAACAGCGCACATGGCTCCGTCTGCTGTGAACAAGCAACCGTGGGAATTCTGGGTGGTTCAGTCGCCCGAAATGCTCGCAAAGGTCAGGGCCTGTTACCACCGCCCCTGGTATAAAGAAGCCCCGGTAATACTTGTCATTGTTGGAGACAAAAACTCAGCCTGGGTTAGACAGTATGACGGATACAATTCCATTGAAACCGACCTGGCCATTCTGATGACGCATGTGATACTGGCTGCCGAAAATGAAGGTGTGGGGGCATGTTATATTGAAGCCTATGATCCCGCCATGCTCCGTGAAGCCCTTGGATTGACTGAAAACCAGGTGGTATTTGGCCTTACACCCCTGGGTTATCCGCACGCCGGATTCCGCAAACGTGGAAATAAATCAAGGAAGGCCCTGCATGAAGTGCTTAGATACCTGTAGGGCTACCGGTTCCACTTCAAAGCCTTCTTTCCTCATTAAAGCGATCACTCCTTCGCTGCCCGGAAGATGACCCGATCCGATGGCAAAGAAGACAGATTGCCGCAGTATCATCGGGATGATTCTATCGGCCATCCGGTGATTTCTGATCCGGATCAGTTCATCATTCATCATGGCGCCTGACTCCTCTTGCATAATGAGCAGTTCAATGCTGTCCAGGTCGGCATTCCGGTACGCCCGAATCAGCATTTCGAAATCTGTTGCCTGTTGATTCAGATTCCGAAAGTAGTCCAGTACATATTGATCCGGGATTTTATCCAAAAGGGCTGCCTGTTCTTCAACAGATTCAATGCCATAAGTAATTTTACCACTTTCTGCTGCCCTCTGGTACAAAAGCTCGTCAACAGTAGCCTCCAGATCTCCTGGTTGCTTCTTTGAAAAGCAAAGCGAAACCAGGGCCGGAGGTTTCAACCGGTCAAACAAAGCCAGTTCAAATCCTGAACAGCTTTTTACCCCTTCCTTCAATACCTGGTAATCTTCTTGTGAGAATCTGTTACTGAGTGACTGACCGTCAGGCAGCATAAGCAAACCGGCAGCTTTCATCAGGTTGTCCATGCTGAGTTCAATTTCTCCTGCATAGGCCTCACATTGCTCAAGTACCTCATATACAAAATCCTGCCATTCAAAAACGCGTTGATCGGTTATATGAATGGTTCCGTAGAGATAGGAAGGCTGGCTGCAGCCATTGCCCGAAATTTTCCACAGGAGTGATTGTGATTTGCCATTCGGAAATAGTAAAAGGCAAAGGAAAAAGAAAATCAATCTGATAATCTGATGTTTCATAAACGGTTTATTAAATTCTGTCGTTAATGTTATTCAGAATTGAAACGCGTTGACCTGCAATACGGTCTTCTGACCAGGTATGTATCCACCTGCCGGGTCAAACTGCCATTCCCAGCTTTCCAAAGGCCCGGCAGCCGGAAAAGGGCACTTCACGTGTTCCCTGAATCCTGTTGACATGCCGTTTGCATCAAAAGATTCTTCCCTGATGTCCGATATCAGAAGAGCATTACAGCGCGACAACAGTTTCAGATGTGCTTGCTGAAGCAGGAATACAATACGGTCAGTTTCACCCGTTTCATAAGGAATTTTTTCCAAAAGGTAATCGGTGATCAGCTGGCCAATCTGGCTGTATATGTTCAGTGAGATGATACAATCGGGCTCAAACGGGAACTGCATTGATGCTTTACATATCATTTCAGGGGGGAGTTTGACCTTGTACTTTTTATACTTCTGCACAGCCTGATAAGCATTGATGATAGCACCTCCAGTGATATCAGCATGAACCGGTGTTACATTGGAATACTTTTTCAGCCGGTGTAAAACCTGCGGCGGATGCACCAGGTCGTAAAGCCATATATGACCAGCCATGCCGGCCAGTTCTTCTATCGGCAGGTCAAGCAACCACCCGCTTCCCAGTACAGCCAGGTTAATGGGTTGTTTGCCGGCCAGAGTCTTCAGGATGAATTCCCGGGTGTGCTGCAGGTGGCTTTCCCATGCACCATTAACGTTAATGTACCGGTCAATGATACCCTGACTGTCGGCTTTATAGCCCATTTTTCTCAATATCCTCCGGGGTACTTCCATATCAGCACTCCCCTGTTTCAGTCCGCAAACCTTCCAGTTCCTTCATCATCAGCATCCTGGTATGATTTATCAAATCAGGAATATCCCTCTTCAGAATTTGTTGCTCCGGAATTTCATCAAGTACGCTTACCGTAAAGGTCTGTTTTACCCTGAACCAAAAGCCCTTGTTCGGCAGGGCTCTGCTTGCTCCATCGAGCACTAAAGGCAAAATGGGCACTGCATTATCCCGTGCCAGAATAAAGGCACCTTCTTTAAAGGGCCGAAGTTCACCGTTACCGGTGCGGGTTCCTTCGGGAAACATAAAAACTGATGTTCCCTCTTGCAACGTTCTCCTGCAGGCTTCTGCCATTCTGACCACACTTTGTTTATCACCTCGGCGGACCAGAATGTGATCATTCAGCCAGATAACCCATCCCACAATTGGCACACGTGCCAGTTCTATTTTTGAAACCCATTTGAAATTCATGCCAAGCTGAAGCAACAACGCAATATCGATGAGACTCTGATGGTTTGATATTAGAACATATTTTCTCGCGGGGTCAATCCGTTGTACATTAATCAGGCGGACTTTCCAGAATGGATTGATGGTCAGGTAAAGCCGTGTCCAAAGAACCGTATAATAGTGTGTTACAGCCTTGTTTCTGTCGAAAGGCAGACAAATAATCCAAAGCACAAAATATAGCAGGAATATCGGCAAAATGGAGGCAAGAATAAAGGTCCAGATATATACGGACACGAGAAATGATTGCAGCGTCTTTTGCATGAGTAAGCAGGTAGTATTGAGTGCCTCTGAACAAGTTGAAAGTTAGGGCAAAACTGTTGACAAAAATAACAGCAAAAATCAGACAGGCAGAATAATTTTAATAATTTCGATATTAAAATATGTGATTTGTGAATATGTCATGATCACCCTGAATAACAGCAATTTGTATTCCAACAAGAAACAAGTTGCCTGTTATTAAAGAATTGGTATTTTTGTATCTTTGAAACTGTCTGTTGGAATTTGAAATTAATATCCTGTAATATAATTGATTATAAGCGCATTTTGAGATCATTGGTAATCATGGCATAAACTTTGCAATATTCGTGAATAATAAAAGAAAGCAAGAAGAAATGAAAAGGCTAACCATAGGCATCCTGTTAACCACCCTCACGGTTATTGCATTTGCACAGCCGACGCCGCCTGTTGCGGTACCTCACGATACGATATTCAAGTTGAACGGGTCTATTGTTCCCGTGGATGTCACTACGGTTACACCCACCTATGTCAGTTTCGTCTTTCCCGGCAAGCCAGAAGAATTCACCATCGAGCGGAAGGAAGTTCACAAAATCATTTATAAAAACGGGAAAATTGATATTCTCAACAACGCTGCCTTTACGTTGCTGGATGAGAGCTCATGGGAAGCCGTTTGGATGACTGAGGACAAAAAGGAAATCGGTGATTTATATTTCCTGGGCGATATCGAGTCAAAATCCCCGTCGAGTGCCCGCAGTGCTTCTGCAGCCAAAAAAGGAGCCATCATCAAAATAAAAAAGAAGGCGGCCAACATGAAGGCAACCCTGATTCTGGTAACCCGTAAACAGGCAACCGGCGGTTACGGCGAATATCCCGGATACTACATCAAAGGCAAGGCTTATGGGCCGGAGCCCCCTGAAGAAGGCCTTGTTCCGGGGACAGAAGGAACTTCTGTAAAGGATGCCGGCATGTAGTTTTCTGTAATGGCTGTTCTTAAAAAAAAGCCATTACCAGGTCATTCAAATCAAAACCCTTAAATAACTGATCTAGTTCTGAAGAACTCAGAACAAAGGCAATTCGCATTTCTTCATGAGGCAAGCCGGTGAGGCGGTTCTGAATTGCATCCAGGATTTTCCGTGAAATACCTGAAGCTTCCAGGTTGCACGCGGTGATGTTGCCTCTGTGCGTTTTCAAATACAAATTGATTGCCATCCCTCCCCTTTGCCAAACATTCTCAAACTCATAATCGGGAGACCAGCCGTAAATCCATTCCCAGGTTTTGTATTTGTCCTGAGCTAACTGCTCTATCTCAACCTGAACGCTCTGTTGAATATCAAAGTACCTGCCCTGACAATTTATGCTGATGTATTCCATGAACGACTTCATAAATACGGTGATGTCCTGATCCCGGGCAACGTATTGTGATAAATTGGCAACCCTGCTCCGGTTTGACTGAACTGCTTTATCGATATACTTACCCTTTTCCCGTGTGATGGCTTTTCCAAGAAATCCAAGGTCACTTTTGTAAAGCAGCGTGCCATGGTGCAGTACACGATTTTTGTAAACATGTTCCGCATTTCCCGAAATTTTCTTTCCATCGACCAGAATTTCATTTTTAAGCCCCTGCCTGGCATCAATACCAAGAGACTGCAGAAAGCCCGTTACCGGTTTGATATATTGAGTGAAATCTACCAGCTTTCCGGACTCGCCGTTCCGGATGAAAGTGAAGTTGATATTGCCTGCATCATGGTATACTGTTCCCCCTCCGGTAAGCCTTCGGGCCACAAGGATTCCGTTGTCTTTCACAAAACGGTAATTCATTTCGGCAAGTACATTCTGATGCTTTCCCGCTACCACAACCGGCTCGCTCTGCCAAAGGATAAAAAAGTCATCTGTGAATTTCTTCAGCAGGTATTCCTCCAGGGCAAGATTATAATAAGGGTCGGTGTTCAGCGAATGCATGCACAACATGATATAAATATAGTTGCTTGATCGCTGATTCGCAAAAAAAGTTCAGCCTGATCATCTGCCCTATAAGTCTATCGGAATTTTTGCTATATTAACCTTGTCAATCAATAAATACAGTATGGAAAAACTTGCTGAACAATTCATCCGTTATGTGCAGGTGAATACGCGCTCTGATGAGAACTCCAAAACCTGTCCGTCAACCCCCGGCCAGATAACACTTGCCAATATGCTGGCAACCGAAATGACTGAAATGGGACTTCAGGATGTTTCGGTTGATGAAAACGGTTATGTGATGGCCACCCTGCCTGCCAATATTGATAAACCTGTGCCTGTTATCGGGTTCCTGGCCCATCTGGACACATCGCCCGATATGAAATCCGAGAATGTGAATCCACGGATTGTTGAGCACACCGGGAAAGCCATCAAACTCAACAGCAACGACAACATTGTATTGTCGCCGCTGGAGTTTCCGGTGATGAACAATTACATCGGGCAGAAACTCATCGTCACTGACGGGACTACACTGCTTGGTGCCGATGACAAGGCCGGGATTGCCGAAATCATGACTGCCATGGAATACCTGATATCGCATCCGGAAATCAAACACGGGACAGTGCGAATAGGATTTACGCCCGACGAAGAAATCGGCAGGGGAGCTGATAAATTTGATGTCGGAAAATTCAATGCATCCTTTGCCTATACGGTTGACGGAGGAGCCCTGGGAGAACTGGAATACGAAAACTTCAACGCTGCCAGGGCAAAAATTACGATTCAGGGGCTCAACGTGCACCCGGGTTATGCCAAGAACAAAATGAAAAACTCCATGCTGATTGCCATGGAACTCAACAACATGTTGCCCTCGTTTGAAGTACCGGAACATACTGAAGGTTATGAGGGTTTCTTCCATCTTACCGACTTCACGGGAACCGTTGAAAACACAACCATAACTTATATAATCAGGGATCACGACCGGAAACAATTCGACAAAAAGAAGGATTTGCTGATCAAGATAGTGGACCACCTCAACCTGAAGTACGGAGCCCGCACCGTGAAACTCACCCTAATCGACCAGTATTATAACATGAAGGAAAAAATTGAACCTGTATTTCATGTTGTGGAATTGGCGCGCAGGGCCATAACCGCTACCGGAATCACGCCCAAAACCATACCGGTGCGCGGAGGGACCGACGGATCGAGGCTTTCATTTATGGGACTTCCCTGCCCCAATTTGTTCACCGGTGGCCATAATTTCCACAGCCGGTTTGAATTCATTCCGGTTAAATCCATGGAAAAAGCAGTGGAAACCATTGTGAAAATAGTGGAAATGCATGCAGCAGGAGACTGAATCACTATAAGCTGCTTTCAAAGTTCCGTTACTAATATGTAATTCATTCCTATATGAAAAATTATTTTATAACCGCTCTGTTGCTTATGAGTTTTCTCATAACAGAAGCTCAGCAGACCAAAGTATACCTACTGAAGTCGCCCGACGGCACTCTTTCGGTTAACGTTGAAGCCGGTACCCGCTTTCAGTGGTCGGTAAATTGCGACGGGAGACAAATTATAGCTCCTTCTGTCATCTCGTTGCAACTGCAAAATGGTGAAGTACTGGGTGAAAATGCGAAAGTGCAATCCGCCAGAATCATCCCCGTCAATACTTCTTTCAGTGCTGTCAACTACCGGAGGAATGTGGTCAAAGATATTTGCAACGAGCTTACCATCACCTGCAAAGGAGGATATGGGATCTCCTTCAGGGCCTATAATGATGCCGTAGCCTACCGGTTCTTCATCCGGAGGAAGGAGGAAGTGATCATCCTGAATGAGACAGCCAACTTCAATTTCACTGGTGATCACCAGGCTTATATCCCCATTCAATGGGATTACCGGGACGGACAAATGTTCAATTCATCATTTGAAGCACTGTACAGGGAAATCAACCTGTCTCAGTTTCCAAAGGATTCGCTTGCCTTCCTTCCGGTATTGGTTGATGTTGGGCAGGGCATGAAAGCAGAAATACTCGAAGTTGACCTGGAAGACTACCCCGGAATGTACCTGGATTTGAACAGCACCGGCAAAGGCTTCAAAGGTGTATTTGCTCCTTATCCGCTGGAAACAAAACTTGGCGGATATAACAACATCAATGTCATTCCGGTCAAAAGGGCGGATTATATAGCTAAAACACCGGGCAACCGAAGTTTTCCATGGCGGGCCGTGGTTATCAGCAGAAGCGACAAGGATCTGCTGAACTGCGATATTATTCAGAAACTGGCCTCTCCCAGCCGTATTGCAGACATTTCCTGGATCAAACCCGGACAGGTGGCATGGGACTGGTGGAACGACTGGAACATATCGCATGTTGATTTCCGTGCCGGAATCAATACCCCTACCTACAAGTACTATATTGATTTTGCTTCTGACAACAAGATCCCTTATATCATTCTGGATGCCGGGTGGACTGACGAATCCGATCTGACAAGACCTGTGCCGGAAATCAACCTGGAGGAGCTCGTGGCTTACGGAAAACAAAAAAATGTGGGTCTGATCTTATGGGCTTCATGGCATGCGGTAACTGAGCAGAAAGCCAAAGCCTTTCCGTTCTTTGAAAACCTGGGGATCAAGGGTTTGAAAATCGATTTCATCGACCGTGACGACCAGCTGGCAGTAGCCTCTCTTTACGAAATAGCCAAAGAGGCTGCCGGGCATCACTTGCTGGTGGATTACCACGGTGTGTTCAAACCCACAGGATTGCAGCGGACTTATCCCAATGTGGTGGGCTTTGAAGGCGTAAAAGGAATGGAAAATGTGAAATGGGCCAATGAAGATGTGCCCCGTTACGACGTTACCCTCCCGTTCATCAGAAACCTGGCGGGTCCTATGGATTATACACCGGGAGCCATGAGAAATTCAACACAGGCCAATTTTAAGCCCAGCAATTCGATGCCCATGAGCAAGGGCACACGTGTTCACCAGATGGCCATGTATGTGGTATTTGAAGTTCCCCTGCAAATGCTTTCAGACAATCCCACCGCTTATATGAAAGAACAGGAATGCACCGATTTCATTACGAAAATCCCAACCACCTTTGATGAGACCATGCCACTCGATGGCCGGGTTGCCGAATATGTTTCAGTTGCACGCAGAAAAGGAGATACCTGGTTTGTAGGTGCCATGACCAACTGGACTCCCCGGGAGCTGATCATTGACTTCTCCTTCCTGCCCGAAGGCAGCTATCAGGCGGAAATTTTCAGGGATGGTGTGAATGCCGACCGCGATGCCACCGATTACAAAAAAGAAGAATTACAAATTAAAAGTGGCGATAAAATTACCGTGAAGCTGATGAACGGCGGCGGATGGGTGGCCCGGATTCGGAGAGAATAAGAGAATGTCCAACGGCATCCGGTTATACCAAGAGATGTGACTTTTATGGTTTTTCATTTTCAATAATTCACTATTTTAGTCGAAATATTGATTACCATGAAAAGATTATTGTTTTTGCTCTTAGTCGTTACCGCAATTACCGGCTGCGCCAAAGAAAAAACCAAACTCTCGGACTACCCGATCATCCCGGTGAATATTCAAGATGTGGTCATCAACGACAATTTCTGGCTGCCCAAAATATCAGTTATCCAGGATACCACCATTCAGTATGCCTTCAAAAAATGTGATGAGGAAGGCCGCATGGAAAACTTCCTGATTGCCGGGGGGCAAAAGCAGGGCCCCGTAAAGGGTAAGATGCCCTTTGATGATACCGATTTGTATAAAATTATCGAAGGAGCTTCCTATACGCTGATCAGCAAACCCAACCCGGTATTGGATGCCTATCTGGATTCCATTATTTCCATCATAAAAATCGGTCAGGAGCCCGACGGGTACATTACCACCTGGTTTACCATTGATAAGCAACATCCTCCTGCAAGCTGGGCCCATGCCTCAGAAAAGCGCTGGGAATTCGAAGACAGCAATCACGAACTGTACAACAGCGGTCACCTGTTTGAGGCAGCAGCAGCCCATTACCAGGCAACCGGGAAAAGAAACTTCCTGGACATTGCCTTAAAAAATGCCGATCTGCTGGTTGCCAATTTTGGCCCCGGGAAACTGCAGGTTCCCCCCGGGCACCAGATTGTGGAAACCGGATTGATCAAACTATACCACATCACCGGGAAAAAGGAATACCTGGAACTGGCCAAAGATTTCCTGGAATGGCGGGGTGATTCAGCCACGCATAAGCTGTATGGCGACTACAGTCAGGATCACCTGCCTGTTTTACAGCAAGCCGAGGCAGTTGGCCATGCAGTGAGAGCTGAGTATATGTATGCCGGCATGACCGATATTGCAGCCATCTATGGCGATAAAGCATACTATAATGCAGTTATGAAAATATGGGACAACGTGGTGAACAACAAAATGTACATCACCGGAGGAGTTGGCTCAAAACATGGCCGGGAAGCATTTGGCGACAATTACGAGCTCCCTAACCTTTCCGCCTATAATGAAACCTGCGCTGCTATCGGCAGTGTGTACTGGAACCAACGATTGTTCCAGCTTACGGGTGATTCAAAGTATTACGATATTATTGAACGCACACTTTATAATGGTTTAATAGCCGGCATATCGCTTGACGGGAAGAATTTCTTTTACCCGAATCCGCTGGAATCTGACGGCAAATTCACCTTCAATATGGGCTCATGCACCCGTTCGCCCTGGTTTGATTGTTCCTGCTGTCCCACCAACATGATCCGCTTTCTCCCCTCAATTCCCGGCCTGATCTATGCCACCAACCGGGATACCCTTTACATCAACCTGTTTGTGTCGAACCATGCAAAGGTTCAGGTTGGTTCAACCCAGGCGGAGATTATACAGCGTACAGAATATCCCTGGAAGGGAAGTGTTTCAATGGAAGTGAATCCCGCTCAAAAAGCTGCATTTACCATCAGGCTCAGGATACCGGGCTGGTCTCAGAACCAGGCTGCGCCGGGGAATTTATATGCTTATACTGACAGCAATCCTGAAAAAACGTTACTGCTGGTTAACGGAAACGAAGTGAAAACAGACCTGAAAAAAGGCTATGCAGAGATTTCCAGGGAATGGGTCAAAGGTGATCAAATCGAGCTGGTAATGCCCATGGCTGTGCGCAAAGTGGTCACCAGTGACAAGGTACCTGAAAATGCAGGCAAGGTGGCCATTGAATACGGTCCATTGGTATATTGTGCCGAAGAGGCCGACAACCTCAATTTGGACAAATTGACCATTCCGAAAGACGCAATTTTTAAAACCGAAGACAGGACGGTGCTTACAGAAAAGATCAATGCCATCAAAGCGGGATCCGGAAAAACAGAGGTCAGCCTGATACCCTATTATTTGTGGTCGAACCGGGGAGTTGGCAAGATGAAGGTATGGATTCCGGTGGCAAATTGATAAAAATCAAGCCGTTAGCTTATTTGTCCGACGCAGCTTTAGCGAAGGAGGGTTGGCTGTCAGCTGCTAGATCCTGGATCTTGGTTCTTGGTTCTTGGCTCTTGGCTCTTATTCATTACTTCCTCACGCATCATACGCATTACCGGGCTCAGTAAAAACGCCCCGATGCCCACCAAAGTTATGGCTGTGCCGGAGATGATAAAAGCATTTGTAATTCCTATGAAATCGGCAATAAAACCGGTTGCCAGCAATCCAATCATGGAAGGCAGCAAGGTCACGCTTCCGTAAAGGGAAAAAACCCTGCCCTGGGCAGCCGGTTCCACCATAGTTTGCATCACTACGGTAAATGCTCCCGAATATATAGCCATGGATATCCCTCCGAATCCGGTAATGATGGCAAAATAAATAAAACCGGAAGCCGGAAGAATTCCCGAAAAAACAAACGTAAGTCCAAGTAACAGGTACATCAGGTTGATCAGGACCACCTTATAGTTCTTCAGACCGCGGTGTCCCATAATAAATCCGCCTGCCAGCATACCAACTCCCCAGGCAATTTCAACAATGCTCATGTGGTATGTGTTACCTGAAAAGTGATCCAGGGTCATCAGCGGAAACAGGGCAGCCACCGGCATGATGAAGAAGGTTGCCACAACGGCCAGGATAAACAACCACAACAAACCGGGCCGGCTATATATTTCCTTCATCCCCTCGTGCAATTCCCTGATGATATGTGGTTCAACAGGGTTCTTCTTTTCGGGATTGGGAATGTGGACGAAAACCAATGAAATGCAGGCTATAGCAGCACCGGCCACATCAATCAGCAACACCCAGGTCATTTCGAACAGACTGATCAGCAATGCTGCAAGGGCAGGGGTTGCAATAACACCAACCGATTGAATCATATTGTTCACACCTGCTATCCGCATCAGTTTGTCTTCGGGTGCCAGCAGGGGTATTGATGCCTGCATGGCCGGAACATGAAATGCGGCTCCTGCTGAACGCAGCGCCAGCAGGATATAGAAATAATAAAGTCTTACTTCCTGAATGTAAAACAGGAACGCAATGGCCAGGGTACAGATGGCGATGAAGAGATCGGCTGTGATCATGGTCGCTTTCCTGTTCCAGCGGTCGACATAGACCCCGGTGAACAAACCCAGGATCATTTGCGGCAGAAGTGCTGCAATGGTGGCATATGCCAGCACCTCGGCCGACTTTGTTTCGATGCTCAGCCAGAACATCACGGCATACCCAATGATCATGCTGCTGAGTGTGGAGGCCAGCTGGCCGGTCCATATAACGGCAAATACCTTTTTCCAGTCGGACATAAAAATATAGATTATGAAACTGTTTCAACCAAATACTAAACAATAAATGGAGGCAACAGATTTGAAAATGTTAATAAAAGAAAGAATTGCTTCAGTTAAAACTGAAGGCTGGCGGAATGGCTGAGTGCAGCAGGCCCAGTGATGTTTCAATCGTTTCCGTGTAGCGTTTACAAGGATGAAGCTGCAAGAATCCTCCTCATGATCCTAAGTATAAGTTCATGGCAAAGGTAAGGCATTTTTTCAATATTGCCAGCTTTTGGCTATTAGCTCTTGGTTCTTGGTTCTTGGCTCTTGGCTCTATTTAAACCTCTTCTCCACCTCATCCATTCCCATGATCACCACAATGGGCTTACCTGATGGTGAGTATCCCGGACTTTCACAGGCAAACAGGCTGTCTACCAGTTCCTGCATAAGCTCACCTGAAAGTGTTTCCCCGTATTTGACCGATCCGGCAACCGCCATGGATCTGGCAATTCGTTCCCTGACATTGGACTTGATATCCCCTTCTGTGCTCTTATAAACTTCCAGAAAGGATTCAAGCAATTCCTTCGGATGGTCATTATATGTATCTGCAGGATAACCGCTGATGACGACAGAATTTGAGCCAAAATCACGGATATCAAAGCCTATGGTGTGCAAATCCTCCAGGATTTCCAGGATCATCAGGTAATCAGCCGGATCCATTTCAACCGTTTCAGGGAAAAGCGTGCGCTGCGCCACAGGGTAATTCATGGCGAAAGAACGGATATGGTGTTCGTAAAGAATCCGTTCATGAGCCCTCCGTTGGTCGATCATCATCAGACCCGACTTAACCGGGGTAAGAATGTATCTGTTCTTCAACTGAATCAGCTTGTCATGACCGGCACCGCCATTCATGGGTAAGGATTGTTGAGATACAGAAGTTGATGTCTGGCTTTGACTACCTGCCGAAAAGTCTTCCTGGTTATAAAGCTTGTCCCAGTTCTTCAGGTTTTCCTGTTCCCGCTCGCTGTTACGAACGGGTCTTTTGTATTCCTCATCAAAAGGATTGTAATTGCGGTTATAAGAAATTTCGGGGACACGTATGGGATCATTCTGGCGGAAAACAGGAAATTCGATCGCGCTTTCGGTATTGAAATCAATTGATGGAATCAGGTTGAAACGGCCCAGGGCTTCACGGGTAGCTGCAGTAAGAATCTGGAAAATGGCGGGTTCGTTTTCAAATTTAATCTCCGTCTTGGTTGGATGTATGTTGATATCTATCGTATCAGGGTTTGCCTCCAGGAAAATAAAGTAGGAAGGAATGGTATCGGGAGCCAGGATCTTTTCATAGGCCGACATAACCGCCCTGTGGAAATAGGGATGTTTCATAAACCTCTTGTTGATGAAGAAGAACTGTTCACCCGGAGTTCGCCTGGCATGCTCCGGCTTGCCGATGAATCCCGAGATGTTTACCAGGCTGGTAACTGTATCGATGTTGGTCAGGTTCTGGTTGATATTTTTCCCAAAAAGGTGAATGATGCGTTGTTTCAAACTGGTTCGGGGCAGGTTGTATACCTCTTCATCGTTGTGTTCAAGGATGAATTCCACATCCGGGTTTGGCAGGGCAATTCGCTGGAATTCGTAAATGATGTGCTTGAGTTCGGCATTGTTTGTCTTCAGAAACTTCCTTCGGGCAGGAACATTGAAAAACAGGTTCTTAACAGTGAAACTGGTACCCGGTGAGCAGTTTACAGCTTCCTGCGATTCCACTACCGAGCCCGAGATGACAATTTCGGTTCCCAGGTCATTCTCCGGTTTACGGGTACGCAGTACTACCTGTGCAACAGAGGCAACCGATGCCAGCGCCTCGCCCCTGAAACCAAGTGTTCTGATGGCAAACAAATCGCCTGCCTGCCTTATTTTTGAGGTAGCGTGCCTTTCAAAACTCATTCTGGCATCGGTCTCCGACATGCCGCAACCAGTGTCGATTACCTGAATAAGTGTTTTGCCGCCATCCCTGACAATTACCCTGACCGTACCGGATCCTGCATCTATGGAATTCTCAACCAATTCTTTAACAACCGATGCCGGACGTTGCACCACCTCGCCGGCAGCTATCTGGTTTGCCACTGAGTCGGGGAGTAGATGAATCAAATTTGCCATGGTGAATCGTTATGCGGGTCACAAATTTAAGGAAATTTAAGGAATAACCTGCCTCCAATACCTGCTTCTGACATTTATGTGGCACATATTTTGAGCACTGTTTTCAGATTAACTTATAAACGCTTATTACCATGAAAAAATATATCATTGGCATCGTTTTATGTTTAACTACAATACCAGGATATTCGCAGGTTGAACAGCAACTTGACGACAAATCGTCACAAAAACTGACTAAGGAACAAAAAGCCGAACAAAAACGGATTGAACGAGAAGCTATGGCAGAAATGGTTGATCGGATGATCAAAACTCGGCGGTTTGTATTGGAGGCAGATTATCTGAGCAACCGAACCGGAAGCAGGGTGATTGTAAACAGCAACCTGAATTTCATCATCGTAGACTCTTCAGAAATCACCATTCAGACTGCCCCTATAGCCGGAATTGGCGGCCCGAATGGTATTGGCGGTGTTACAGCTGAAGGCAACATTCGTGATTTCAGGGTTGAAAAAGTTGGCAGAACAAAAGATTCCTATTCCATCAGAATATTAGCCGTAACGCCTGTGGGTCAATATGATATATTCATGGACATATTTCCTGACGCAGGAGCCAATGCATCTATAAGTGGTAGCACCCGCGGCAAATTGAATTATCACGGAAGATTAGTGCCGATAAAAAAATCAAGGCATTTCAAGGGACAGAGTATTTAGAAGGTCTATTGGGCTTTGTTGAAAATATAAAACCCTGCTGAGGGTATGCCTGCTACTTCAACAAATCAGTGGAAAGCACAAGAGCGCCATGATTTTATCAGGTTCTTGTCATAATCAGTTTGCCGTGATGGATTCCCTTAAGAGAAATGATCTTATCTGCCAACAGGGTGAGTTCAGAAGCCTTACCTTTAACTACAATGGTTTCCAGGCAGGTTTCGTGGCTCAGGTGAACATGCTGTGAAGAGATGATCAGGCGGTGGTGCTCATGTTGCACCTCATTGATTTCGTTATCAATATTTCTTTTGTGATGATCATAAACGATCACAATGGCTCCGGCCACCTGGTTGTCGCATTGCCATTTCTGTTCCACGGCATACTTCTCGATCAGGTTCCGTATTGCCTGGGAGCGATTTGGAAAGTTATTGTCATTCACATAACTATCCAGCTTATCCATGGTCTCCTTTTCAAGCGAAACCCCAAAACGTACAACGCTCATATTCTGTAGCTAATTGATTGAACGGTTCATGCCCAAAGATCAGGCGGATACGTGCCCTGATCTACTAATTTTCTGAAGTTTTTTACAACCATATCACGATCCTCCCGGTACGTCACGCCGAACCACTTTTCAGGTGTTTGCAAAACCTTAACACATGCCTGACCCGAACTGATTACTTCGTTCATGGCAAAGGGAATATAGAACTCAGCTGTGTTTTCAGTGATATGTTGCTTCAGAAAAGCAACAAACAGCCTCCGCAAATGGTTAAACATGGAAGGGCGGAACCCGATCAGGTTCATAGAAACCTGCTCCTCACCTGTAAAGTTAACCCGGGGGCCCCCATCCATTTCACCTGAGATGGAGGTTCCTTCTCTTACTATCTTTTTATGTTCATGTATTGCAGTCAGGTACCCCTCCCTGTCAACCTGACACACACCTCTTGAAACAGATCCTGATTCAGACAGTGTATTATCAAGACGGTAACCCATCAGGTAGTATTCTTCCGTTTTAACCGATGCAGGTTTACTGAGAAAATCGAACATAATCCGGTAGGATTCAGCCCCATAAAAGTCATCCGCGTTGATCACGGCAAAGGGTGTTGTGATCTCCTGTTCAGCCATCATCACGGCATGGCCGGTTCCCCATGGTTTCACCCTGTCGGGAGGAAGTTCA
This sequence comes from uncultured Bacteroidales bacterium, assembly GCA_964560225.1. Lineage (GTDB taxonomy): Bacteria > Bacteroidota > Bacteroidia > Bacteroidales > UBA10428 > UBA5072. The sequence continues at coordinate 22,546 of CAZLLD010000022.1, read as the reverse complement.
AAGCCTTCGGGAAGCTTTTGCAGATCCTGATAAACAAAACTAATGTCGGCTTTTTTTAAGGCTCGCTTCAGTATTATTTCCCGGAAATCGTTGACAAATTCGCGCCTGACAACCAGCACAATTTTCTCAAAACCTGCTCTCAGGGCATCGTATATTGAATATTCCACAATGGTTTCTCCTGCAGGGCCAAACCGGTCTACCTGCTTCAAACCTCCGTAACGGCTGCCCATTCCGGCAGCAAGAATAAGTAATGTAGGTCGCATTAATGATTCAGCCTAGTTTAATTCCTTCAAACGTTTGCGCAATTCAATGACTTCCTGTTGCAGCTCTTCCTCACGCCGGGCTGATTGTTCCTGTGTTGCCCTGAGTTCTTCCATGTTCTGGCGCATTTCTTCTTCCTGCGAAGACATTTCTTCAGCCTGCTGCTGCGATTGTTCAAGGAGCAAGGCGGTTTGTATCTGAGCTTTACTTGATGATATGGTAGCCGCTATGCTTTCTCCTATTCTTTCAATAAATTCAATCACATGAGCCGGAAATTCATTAAAAGATGCGATTTCAACCAATCCGTATATCACATCGTTGTAAATAAGGGGCACGATCAGCAAAGCACGTGGGCTTTCTTCCCCAAGGCCTGAAGTAATTTTCATATAATCATGGGGAATGTCTGTCAGGTAAATCTTCTCTTTTTCCTGGTAGCACCTGCCTACCAAACCTTCGCCGATTTCAATCTTCTTGGTAATAAATTTGCGCCGGTCATAAGCATAACTGGCTTTCATTTCGATGAACAGGTTGTTCTTGTCGTTGTCATTCACAATATAAATACCGCCCTGGTTGGAATTGGTGTACTTAACCAGGTTGCTGATGATGTTATATGACAGTTCATCCAGTTCGTCTGTATTTTTCCTTAATATATCGCTGAACTTGGCCACACCCTGGGCGGCCCAGTTACGCTGCTCATCCTCTTCCTTGCGCCGGGTTTCTTCTTCAGCAGCTTTTTTCAGCTCATTGCGCATATCAAGCAGAGAATGGCCCAATACATCTTCTTCGCTCAATGGTTCAAAATGCGTATTGAAATCACCTTTCCCAATCTCCAGTGAGAAGTTAAAGATATTTGTAAGACCCTGAACCAGCATATTCAATGCTTTTGCCATTTGTCCAAGTTCATCACTTCCTTCCGTTAGTTTTTCCTTGGGCAATACGCCCCTGCCCATGGAATGCAAGATATTTTTAGTATGGTTGATGGGTATGGCCAGCGAGTTAATGGTAAGGATTCCAATAATGATTGCACCCACAACGAGGATGAGGCCCATGATGAAGATCCAGTTCTGAAACCTGTTAAAAGTAGACAGCATCTGTTGTCGTCCTTGTTCCACAACCGCTTTCTGGCTTTGCCTCAACCTGTCGATTTGTGCCAGTGCGCTGTGCGTAAGCATCATCACTTCACCGCCCTCGTCGGTCATAGGTGTCACCTCAAACACCACAAAGGTGTCATCATATTTTTCGAGAGAATTCAACTGTTCCATAATGTATTGATGCTTGGGAAACAGCGTATCCACAATGAGAGAGTCTATATGAAAAAGTGCCTGCCTGAGCTGCAGGCTGTCCCAGTACATACTCAAATGCTTCAGCGTGTCCATAACCGCTTTATAATCTGAAGCATGCAACGCCTTCAGCTTAAGCTTGTCAGGAGTGTCTGAGATGTGGTCGATGGAAACCCACGACTTGATCAGCATGCGGGAATCGCTGATTCGGGTATACAAATCCGAAATGAAAGCTTCCGAAGGTGTATACACATTCATGATCTTCTCGTTGATATTCCGGCTTCTTTCCAGGGTTCTGCTGGTAACCCAGGCATTAACGATTACAGCAATGGTTATGATTCCAAATCCCAGTCCGATTTTGGCGGCTATTTTAAGTCTCATGGTAATTACTGATTTGATTCCTAATAAGTCAAAACTAAATTAGTGAAAATTTATAGTAATTCGATCTACTACTCTTACTTCATTTTAAGAAAAAAGTTCCCTATTTCATTAAATACTTGTCGACTGATGCCTTCAATTTTTTCAGGGCTTCCTGCAATATTTGCCTCGAACAGGCAATATTGATCCGCTGGAAACCTTCGCCCTGACTGCCAAACTGAGGTCCGTCATTCAATCCAAGGCCCGCTTTGTGGATCATGAACTTCTTAAGCGCACCGGGTTCTAATCCAAGACTCCTGCAATCGAGCCAAACCAGGTAAGTAGCCTGGGGAATGATCACATGTATAACCGGAATGTGCTTTTTAATAAAATCAACAAGGAAGTTGAGGTTGCCCTGAAGGTAATCCATCACCTGATTCAGCCAGTCATCGCCATGGTTATAGGCAGCTTCAGCAGCAACAAAGCCAAAGATATTCCCTTCACCCACATGTACCTGATCAAGTATTTTCTCATATTGCTTCCGGTGCTTTACATTGGGGATTATCAGGTATGAAGTGGACAATCCGGCAACATTGAAAGTTTTGCTCGGGGCCATGCAGGTGATTGTGTTCGCGGCCAGTTCATCCGATATACTGGCTGTAGGCAAGTGTCTGTAACCCTTATAAACCAGGTCGGCATGAATTTCATCGGAAACTATCAATATGTTGTTCTTCAGGCAAATATTAGCCAACTTCATCAGTGTCTCAGGCGACCATACGTTGCCCGTTGGGTTATGCGGACTGCAGAGAATCAACATGCGGGTGTTGTGATCGATTTTGGCTTCCAGGTCATCAAAATCCATTTCATATTTTCCGTTCCGGTATGCAAGCGGATTCAGGATGAGATTTCTGCCATGGTTTTTTACCGACGTGAAGAACGGAAAATATACCGGGGGCTGGATGATGACGCTTTCACCGGGATTGGTAAAGGCCATAACCAGCATATTCAGCGCGGGAACCACTCCCGGTGAAAAGCAGATCCATTCCGGTTTGATGTTCCAGTTGTGTCGGCGTTTGTTCCAGTCCACAATGGACTCATAGAACGAAGGCCCTATATGGGTGTAACCCAGAATTTCATGTTCCAGCCGCTTCTGAATGGCTTCGATAACAAAATCAGGTGTTCTGAAGTCCATATCCGCCACCCACATGGGGGTAACGTGTTCGTTGCTGAAAATGGCTTTTTTCAGGTCGTGCTTGACACTCCCGGTTCCTTCCCTCGGAATGATCTCATCAAAATTATAATGCATAAAACAGTATATGAAACCCCGAATTTAGATATTTTTGTATTAAAACATACTGTTTGTGATCCCGGTAAAACCAAAGAAAGGCTTAGGTCAGCATTTTCTGACAGATAAAAATATAGCGTTAAAAATAGTGAACAGCCTCAGTTGGAAGGATTATGACAGTGTCCTCGAAATTGGCCCGGGTATGGGAGTCCTTACCGAGTTCTTGCTTGAAAACAGCAACAAAAATCTGCGTTTCGTTGAAATTGATACGGCTTCTGTGGATTATCTCAATCAAAGATTTTCGGATATCGGTGAACTGATTATATCCGGCGATGTATTGGATCTGGAAATGGATCAGGTTTTCAATGAACCTTTCGCCATTATCGGTAATTTTCCGTACAACATTTCCAGTCAGCTCTTCTTTAAGATCCTTGATTCACGCAACCTGGTTATCGAAACCATCTGCATGATCCAGAAAGAGGTGGCAGCGCGGATAGCCTCCCCTCCCGGCTCCAGGGAATATGGTATTCTGAGTGTACTGCTTCAGGCGTATTATGATATTGAATACTTGTTCACGGTTCCGCCACAGGTTTTCAATCCGCCTCCCAAGGTGCAGTCAGCCGTTATCCGGTTAAGAAGAAATGACCGCGATCAACTTGAGTGTTCCGATGATTTTTTTAAAAGGGTGGTAAAAACTGCTTTTAATCAGCGCCGGAAAACATTACGCAATTCTTTAAAAAACATTTTATTAAATTTGGAAACGACAGACCCGGTTTTTCAAAAGCGTCCGGAACAGCTGGGGGTTGATGACTTTGTCAGACTTGCCCTGCTGATCGGGAAACAAACGGAATAACCAGCGATTGATTAACAGCAACATTATTGAATCCATGCCTTTTGAATTAACCCGCGATTATATAGATGATCTCAAAGCGCTGATCGAAATGAAAGATGATGCGGCAGCACTTGAAAAGATCAACACACTGCATCCGGCTGATATAGCTGAAATCTTCAGTGAACTTGAGCCGGATGAATCCCAGTTTCTTTATAACCTGCTCGACAGTGAAAAATCGGCGGATGTGCTCGTGGAATTGCCCGAAGATGAACGGGAACAGTTCATAGAAGAAATGCCCGGCGAGGAGATTGCCCGCAAGGTAATCGACAACATGGAATCGGACGATGCAGCCGACCTGCTGAGCGAGTTGTCGGAAGAAAAACAGGAAGAGGTACTTCAGAATCTTGAGGACATTGAACAGGCAGGCGACATTGCAGATCTGCTCAGTTATGATGAGGACACGGCCGGAGGATTGATGGCCAAGGAATTGTTGAAGGTTAACGAAAACTGGGATGTGGCCAAATGCATCCGTGAAATCCGGAAACAAGCCAGTGATATGATAGAGTTTTACACGGTTTATGCAGTAGATGATGATAATGTACTGTCCGGAATGGTTTCCTTCAAAAGGCTTTTGATTTCACGTCCCTCCTCGCGCATTAAAAACATCATGAAAACCGACATCATCTCGGTGAAAACAGACACCCCATCTGAGGAAGTGGCCAATATCATGAAGAAATATGACCTGATCACGCTTCCCGTTGCCGACACCATCGGCCGCCTGGTGGGCCGCATCACCATCGATGACGTGGTGGATGTGATCAAGGAAGAAGCGGAAAAAGATTACCAGATGATTTCCGGTATTACGGAAGATGTGGAACACTCCGACAACATAATGCTGCTGACCAGGGCCCGGCTCCCCTGGCTGGTAATTGGCCTTACCGGAGGTATTTTGGGATCATGGGTGATCAGCATGCATGAAAGTGAATTGAAAATTTCACCGGAAATGGCCCTGTTCTTTCCACTCATTGGGGCAATGGGAGGAAATGCAGGAGTGCAGTCCTCTTCCATAGTAGTGCAGGGTATTGCAGCCGGCACAATCGACCTCCAGGGAATTGCGGGCAAACTCATGAAAGAACTGTCAGTAGCCCTGATCAACGGGATTATCCTTTCAGGGCTTATCTTTCTGTATAATTTCGCATTCAGCGATTCCTTCGCACTGACCATTACCGTAAGCATTGCCCTCTTTTCCGTAATTCTTTTCGCATCGGTTTTCGGAACATTTGTTCCGCTGGCCCTTCACAAATTCAAGATTGACCCTGCCCTGGCTACCGGTCCCTTTATCACAACCACCAACGACATCATTGGTTTGTCCATTTACCTGGCCATGGGCAGGCTGATGTATGGCATCTTTTAATGAAAATATACAGATTTGTTAATATGTGGGTTTTTAATATATTTGTTTAGCAGAATATTTTCAAATAGTTATTTCAATCATGTTCTAAAACGACCAAACTCAATTATGAAAAAAACAATTTTAACAACCTTGTTGCTTGTTGCGGTAATAGTTGTATTCGGACAGGTTACGGAAGGAGAGAAACAACTGAAAACCCAGAAGGTTGATACCTTGCTGGGATGGAAAAAAGGCGGCGTAATCAACATCAATTCTTCGCAAACTTCGCTGACCAACTGGGCAGCAGGAGGTCAGAGTTCGGTTGCCATCGGAGGCTTATTGAGCCTGTATGCACATAACAAGAAAGACAAAAGCCTTTGGGAAAACTATCTAGACCTGGGTTACGGAAGTCTGAAGCAAAAAGAACAGGACTGGTGGAAAACCGATGACCGTATTGATTTTACTTCAAAATTCGGACTCAAAGCAAGTGATAAACTGTATTATGCAGCCCTGCTCAATTTCAAAACACAAATGACCGACGGGTACAACTATCCAAACGACAGCGTAGTGATTTCGAAATTTCTGGCACCTGGATATTTGCTGGGAGCTATTGGCCTGGACTACAAACCCAGCGACAATTTCACCGTGTTTTTTGCTCCGGTTACTTACAAACTCACTATCGTAGGCGATGATGTTCTTGCTGATGCCGGCGCATTCGGGGTTGATCCGGGAGACAACACCAAAAGCGAACTCGGAGGTTACCTGAGGGCATTTATGAAAAAGGAGGTGATGGAAAATATTACCTTCCAGACCAAGCTGGATCTTTTTTCAAATTACCTCAAAAACTTCGGCAACATAGATGTCAGCTGGGAAACATTGCTGTCAATGAAAGTTAACAAACTCATATCGGCCACCCTGTCGACACATTTGTTGTATGACCATGATGTAGCCATTGCAAAAGAGGAGGATGGCGTTATAAAGAGTTACAATTCCAAGGTGCAGTTTAAAGAAGTTTTGGCCGTTGGTTTATCTATGAATTTTTAACCCTTAATCCATAACCTATGAAAATTGTTGAGGAATTCAAACAGTTCGCCATAAAAGGCAACATGGTGGACATGGCAGTTGGTATCATCATTGGCGGTGCCTTCGGTAAAATAATAAGCTCACTGGTTAATGATGTAATCATGCCTCCGTTAGGTTTGCTGTTGGGCGGTGTTAATTTCACCGATCTGAGACTGAACCTGAAGGCCCCCGGTTTGGATGAAGCCGGAAATGCCATTGAAGCTGTTACATTGAATTACGGGATGTTCATTCAAACATTCATCGATTTCCTGATTATTGCTTTTGCCATATTCCTGATGATCAAAGCAATGAACAAGATGAAGAAGAAAGAAGAAGCTGCTCCGGCAGCACCCCCTGAACCCACCAAAGAAGAAAAACTGCTCACAGAGATCAGGGATTTGCTGAAGAAGTAACGCATCACTCCATTATAACAATCTCACATGCGCCCTTAAAAAAGGCTGAGCGTAGTCTCCTGACTACGCTTTTTTTTCCTCCATTTATCCCTTCCTCAACAAAACTGTTCGTATTGTCATCAAATTTCCCGGATTCATCAGAAAAAAAAACTAATAACCAGGCAATTTCATAATATTGTCTCTGAATTTGGATGAACAGCATGAACCCGGTAATCATTGAACCAACCAATTATTCTCCTCAGGTGGTTTTTGAGGCAGATGGCAACCTTTCCATCAAAGGGAGGTCGCTCATGCTGGATGCCGCATCATTCTACAAGCCACTTATTGAATGGGCCATGTCACTGAACGCCCCGTCGGTCAATTTCAATTTTGAACTGGATTATTTCAACACCTCCTCCTCAACGAAACTACTCGACTTATTAAAAGTTTTCGACAACAGCAGGTCCGTTAAGGAATTTATAGTACATTGGGCCTTCGAGAATGATGATGAAGATACCCTGTTGAAGGGACAGATCTTTGAAGAAAGGCTAAAAAATGCCCGATTTGATTATAAAGAACTTTCAGGAATTTGACACAAGTAAAATAGACCCTATGGAAACCCCTCTGCATTGCCCGAATATTGACGATTGCCCGGTTTATCAGAACAACGTCAACCATAGCGAAATGGTAGGATTGACTTACCGCAGCTTGTATTGCCTGCAAGGCAACAAGAAATACAAGACATGTAAAAGATACCTCGCCATCAGCAGGTTTGGGAAAAAGGTACCCCGGAATATCCTGCCCAATACGGTAGCTCCGGTTGATGAACTGATCAGCGTTGCAGAGGCATTCTAATCCTCCTTTCTGCTTACCAGCATGTAAAAATCGTTCTCCAGGGGAAGATAGCCCTGGTCATAGCAAAAATAGTACACCGTTCCTGCTTTGGTGGTGTACAAATGTGTCAGGAAACCAAAATCAAACCCCTTTTTCACCAACCTTGATTTGTGAAGCCGGATCTTGCCTTCCGGATTCAGTTCAGCCATAATATTGCGGTTTCTCTTCAGGATGCCGTTGATCTTTCGGACATAAAGGCTTCCTGCTACACTTTTTAACCTGTTGTTGTATGTGTTTCTACAAGCGTCGGAACAAAACTTCTTGTCGGTCCGACCATGCAGCAATTCGCCGCATTCAAGGCAGGTTTTTTCCATACAGTATCTATTTATTTTTCTGCGACATATCCGTTTGTAAACAGGTACAAACGATTATACCCGGTTACAAATGACAGTAAGCAATTATTAACCGAATCTGCTGATTGATTGTGCGTTACTTTGGTTCATCAAATCGATCGATTATTTACTTAACCAGTTTTCAACCCTTAAATTTAGTAATTATGAACACACTACGCAACAAAGTTCAGCTGATCGGCAATCTCGGTCAGAATCCGGAGATCCGGACATTCGACAACGGCAAAGCACTTGCACGCTTTTCTTTGGCCACAACAGATTCTTACTACGACTCAAACGGTAAAAAAATAACCGAAACACAGTGGCATAACCTGGTAGCCTGGGGCAACCTGGCTAAAATTGCTGAAAAGTATCTGATCAAAGGCAGTGAAATTGCCGTTGAGGGAAAACTAACCCACAGGTCTTACGATGACAAGGAAGGCAAAAAATGCTATTTTACCGAAGTGGTAGTTTCCGACCTGGTGATGCTGCGGAACAAAAACTCCGAAGAAGAATGAGGTTGCTGCACACCCGGCAACCTGTTCATCATATTGCCGGGTGTGCTTGCGTCTGGATTGTGCAGATTCCTGGTTGGCATGTTTCATTTTTTGTGTAATTTGGCTTTGGAAAACCAATTCAGGGAACCATGAACATGCAGGTTAATCCACCTTGTCCATTTTGTGATCAACAAATCAAGAGCTCCGTGTTTTACAGACAGGGTAATACCCTTGCCATTTATAACATTGCTCCTGTTTTGCCCGGGCATTCCCTGATCATTCCTGAAAAACACATCACCAGCCTGCTGGACCTCAACCAGGAGGAAATGCTTGAATTTTTCAGCACGGCCCGGGCAACACTTCAGATACTAATGAAAGCCTTTCATACAGATGCGTTCGACTGGTCGGTCCAGGAAAAGCCCGAAGCGGGGCAAACCATTGAACACCTGCATCTTCATATTGTACCGCGTTTAAAGAATGATCTGAAGCAGCCAGGCGAATGGTATCCGCTGGTACAACAAAACGATACAGAGATCATCGACAGTCTGAACCGCCAGCGGATGAGCCGTGAAACCATGCAGCAAATCGTCAGGGAACTCAGAAAGACAGCACGGGAGTTGTTTCCGGAAAGTTTTTAAGGCAGCATCTTGATATTCTGTGGAATTAGTGTTAACTTTTACCCGATATTCAGGTAGAACAGTCATAATATTCAATTCATTATTCACCAAAATAAACCCCATGAAATTATACATCGTCGTAGCCTGGATCAGCGCATCGCTTGCTGTTGTCATGATGTTACTCGGAACCATTTCGCTCATCATGCAAAATAACTTACTGGGAGTAAGGCATGAGGCCAATTTCTTTGTTGTGGCCAGCAGTCTTTTGCTCCTTGCAATTCTGTGTGTTCTTGCCCGACAGGGGTGCAACAGTAAAAAAGACTAATTGGTGTCTGTCCATAAAGTCCCGTTTGCTGCGTTACGCTTGTCCGAAAACTGCTCATTTACGATTAGTTAATCCGCTTCTTTTTAGGCGGAGGTACCGGATCATATCCTTCTGTTCCCCAGGGATTGCATCGCAGAATCCTCCAGATAGCCAGCATGCTTCCCCTGAATATGCCATGTGTCTTTAACGATTCAATGGCATATTCCGAACAGGTAGGAATGTGCCTGCAGCTGTTGGGAAGAAGCGGAGAAATGGAATACTTGTAAAAGCGGATGGGCAGGATCATCAGCCAGATGACTGCCCGATGGATGTATTGAAATATTCTCATTGCAACAGCTAATCACCGGAATACTCCACAAAATTCCTTTCGGTTTCGTACAACACTACCTGAATCGTGAATTCCCTGCTGATCTGTTCACGAAGGATATTCCAGATGGCAATGGCAATATTTTCGGCCGATGGAATCACTGAACTGAAATCAGGCACATCCAGGTTCAGGTTTTTGTGGTCATACCTTTTAACGATGTGTTCGTCAATAATTTCTTTCAACTTTTTCATGTCGAAAACATAACCGGTTTCGGGATTGACCTCCCCGGTCAGCTTCACAATCAGGTCGTAATTATGACCGTGATAATTGGGCAGGCTGCAAAGCCCGAATACCTCCTCATTTTTCCGGTCATCCCATTTGGGATTAAAAATCCGGTGCGCAGCGTTAAAATGCGATTCCCGGCATACGGTAACTTTCATGACGTTATATTTTATGTTTCCACATATTCATCAAACTGCTTGCTGCTTTTTACAAGTAATTCCGTGGCACGGGCTATTTGTTCGGGCCGTCCCATAAGATACACGATGTCTCCGGTTTCAAAAATGGTCTCCGGATCCGGATTGTCCATCAGTTCTTTATTCCTGAGCAGGGCTGCCACGGTAACGCTGTAAATATTACGCAACTGCAGTTCCACAATACTCTTGCCGATAACCCGGGAGTTATCGTCAATTCTGACTGCCGAAATTTCAAAACTGGCAAACATGCGGAGCGCTGAAAGATCAGTACGGACCTCCTTGTCCCTGAAAATGCCGTAATTGTCATCCCTGATCCTGCCTAAAACGGCTTCAATTTCTCTTCTTGGAATCATGAGTTTCGAAAGTATCCGGTCGAATAGCTCAATAGACGTTTCAAATTCTTCGGGTATTACCTTGTTGGCGCCAATATTATACAGTTCTTCAATGTCTTCCACTTTTTTCGACCGTACAATAATGTAGGCGTGGGGATTGATGTTTCTTACTTTTTCAATGACAGCCATAGCGGTGATCAGATTCCCGATTGAAACCACCACCATGTCGGCTTTGTCAACATGCGCCCTCATCAGTATAGGCTCATTCATGGCATCGCCATAGATCACGGTCTCTCCTTTCAGCTGTCTTTTTCTAACTGCATCCGGATCAAACACGATGGATACATAGGGCAAATCCAGATTCCGGGCCATTACCGACAAATTCAACGCCCGTGAGTCTTTCCCGATAAATACCAAGTGGTTCTTCAGCTCCGGTATATCCACCTGCGGAAGCGGAAAGATACCATTCACCAGTTTGTCAGGCAGGGGCAATCGGAGCAGCAGGTTTGAAAAAGGCCTTGATACCTGCATCAGCAACGGTGTTAAACCCATGGTAATAACAGCTGTTGCCAGAAACAGCTGATAATAAAATGATGAAATGATCTCAAATTCGAGTCCCATCTTGGCGAGAATAAATGAAAACTCCCCAACCTGGCTCAGTGCAAAACCAACCATGATGGTGCCTTTAAAAGTATGCCCCAGCAGAAAAGCCGTTCCTGAAGCCATCAGGGTTTTGAAGAAGATAACAATGATAACGGTTAGAAAAACCAGCAAAGCATGATCGGCTACAAAATTCAGGTCGAGCAGGATACCGATGGATATGAAGAAGAAACTGGCAAATAAATCTTTCAACGGAATCAGGTTGCCGAATGCATTGTGGCTGTATTGCGTATCAGAGATCATGAGTCCTGCCAGGAAAGCGCCGAAAGCCAGCGACATGCCCAGCTCAGAGGTAAGCAGGGCAACGGCCAGACAAATGAACAGGATGCTCATCATGAACAATTCCTGGTTGCGGGTCATGGCGATGGCATGCAGCAGTTTGGGCATCAACCAGCGATTACCCACATATATGAAAACGATAATGAAAAGTGCCTTGAATACGAGCAAGAGCAACTGATGCCCCTGATCGGTTATCTGCCCTCCAAGCATGGGAGTGAACAGCAGCAGGGGAACCAGCAACAGGTCCTGAAATATCAATATGCCCAGCACGGTGCGCCCGTAATTGGAGGTAAGTTCGGCCCGGCCCTGAAGGATCTTCAGTACAACCGCAGTACTGCTCAATGCCGTAAGAAAGCCCAGGAATAACGATCCTTTCCAGTCAATGTCATAACCTCGCGCTATGAAGAGCGTAACCAAGACAGTAAGTACCAATTGCAGGAATCCGCCCAGAAAAACAATTTTTCTGATTTTCAGCAGATGGTTCAGCGAAAACTCCAGTCCGATGCTGAAAAGCAGCATAACTACACCGATCTCTGCAATCAATTCAATATCATGAGGCGAGCTGATCAGGCCAAGGAGTGATGGACCTACCAGGATACCTGTAAGCAGGTAGCCCAGGATGGTTGGCACCTTTATTTTGGTAAACAGGTAGTTGACAATAGTGGAAAGGGCAAAAATAATGACAATATTTTTCAGGATTCCTAATGCCATATGGTGTAAATGTTTCCTTGCACTAAAGATAGGAAGCATTCAACAGGTATGCAATGATTCAAACGAAAAACCTTGAAAATCCCAGCCAGGTTGCAGCCATAAGTTGGTGTGGGCACACGCATAATAAAAGACAGAACCGAACAATTGCGTTTTCAAAATTGTTTGTAATTTAGTATTAAATTAAACAGACTATGAAACTCAGTGCCGAAGCCAAAAATTTAAGAGCAGTGATTGAACATGCCATTGAAGATCACAAGATTACCAAGACCGAATATGACAGGATTATTCACCAGGCAACCGAAGACGGACACCTTGACCGTCAGGAAATAGCTTTACTGAAAGAGTTACAGGAAATGATCGCTGACAAAACGATTAAAATTGTGCCCTGAATTCAGGGTATTCCGTGAGAATATTGAAACAACATCCGGTCAAACAGACATATATGGTAAATATTAAGTAAACGTACGTTTTATTACAGTATTATGGTACGTTTTTTGTATATTTGTATCAAATAGTTGAACCATGATAACTCCTTCAAAATTACGGCAGAATCTATACAACTTACTTGACCAGGTGATCCGGACAGGGAAGCCCTTAGAAATAAAAAGAAGGGATAAGGTACTTAAGATTATTATAGAACCATCAAAATCAAAACTTGATAACCTGAAAAAGAGGGATGTTCTCAATTGTGAACCTGATGAACTCATTTATAACAATTGGGAAAAAGAATGGAAAGAGTGATCTTTCTTGATACCCATGTGGCAATATGGTTATACGCCGGACAGCTTGAACTCTTTAAGCCAAAGGTTTTAAAGCTTATTAATGCTGAACAGATTTGTATCTCACATATGGTAAGACTGGAAATGCAATATTTGAATGAGATCGGCAGAATCAATCAAAAGTCGGATATCATTACTGAAGCATTGATGAAGGAAATTGGATTGGTTTATAGCGATAATAGCATTGAAAGAATAGTAAGCCGGGCAATTCATATGGATTTCACCCGCGATCCGTTCGACCGGATGATAGTTGCAGATGCTTGTATAAACAATTCCTTATTAATCAGTAAAGATCAAATTATTAGAAAAAACTATAATAATTCAGTCTGGTAGTATTTCATGAACCCAGTGAAGCTTCGCGTTTGAAGAAAAAGATTGAGGCTGCGCGTTTGAAGAAAAAGTTTGAAGAAGAAGTTTGAAAAGGAAGTTTGATAATATTTTAACACTTATCAAACCCTATCAAACCCTATCAAACAATTTCAAACTGTTTGGTTTCAATCCCGAAGGGATTGTATGTTTATAGAAAAACATGATACCGAGTACATACAACTCCGGCCGGAGTCGAACTCATCATACGAATTTGTTTCTAATCGGGTAGGAAGCGGCTCACGCCGCTGTCCCCCCACACCACCGGGCATACGACCTCGTACCACGGCGGTTTCTATTAACTATTATACCGTCATTCTCCGATATAAGGATTGTAACCCCAGTTGAGAGAACCATAATGGGTTCATGGCATGGCTGACAGCGGTTTTCATAGACATCTGCCACCAGCCCTGTGAGTACATTACAACATTCCAGCTTTTACCTACGGGGATATTGAAGCTGCGGAGAAGCTTGAAGATAGTGTAGCGTCTACCACACTGTTTTAACCTATAACATCGCAGTTTTCTTCTAATCCAGCCATCAAGGTCCCTAAAGTCAGTTAACCATACATTCGCAAGTCTAAAATAGTTAGTCCATCCTGTAATGGTTAAATTTAGTTCCTTGATGATCGTTTCGAGTTTCACTCCTCGGTTTCTACGGGTAATTTTCCTTATCCTGTCTTTCAGGCGCTTTAAAGATTTATCTGCAACCCTTATCTCGCCTTTTGACAGTAAAGTGTATCCCAGGAACTTCACATCAGAACAATGCCTTACTCCACTCTTTTCATGATTGACTTTCAATTTTAGTTTCTTTTCGATAAAGTCTGTCATTGAAGTCATCACTCTTTCTCCTGCTTTTCTGCTTTTGACATAGATGTTACAGTCATCCGCATACCGGCAAAAGCTATGACCCCTGTTTTCCAACTCCTTATCCAACTCATCTAATACAATATTGGATAGTAGCGGTGATAAAGGGCCTCCTTGTGGTGTGCCGGCCGTTCTCTGTTCTATCAGCCCATCGTCCATCATTCCAGATTGAAGGTATGCCCTTATTAGCCGTAGGAGTCTCTTATCTCCTATGCCTTTACTAAGTCGTTGCATTAATCGGTCGTGGTTTATCTTATCGAAGAACTTCTCCAAGTCTATATCCACTACCCACTCCTTTCCTTCATGTATGTACTTTGATGCTTGTTCTATTGCCTGGTGTGCACTCTTTCCGGGTCTGAACCCGTAACTGCTTTCGCTGAAAATTGGCTCATAGTAGCGACTCATCTCCTGATGTATAGCTTGTTGGATCAATCTGTCCTTAACTGTAGGAATGCCCAACATCCTTTTACCTCCATCGGGTTTGAGGATTTCTATCTTACGAACCGCACTTACCTCGTATTTCTCCAATAGTATCGCTTCCCGTAAAGTGTTCATGTGCTTCCCCAGCCACTCTCTCAGTTCCTCCGTTTCCATACCATCAATTCCTCCACTGCCGCCATTACTTGTCACTTGTTTGTACGCTCTGTTCAGGTTCTCATAGTCTACTATCCTTTCTAATAGGTTTTCGGTTAAGGTTCGCTGTCTCTCCAATGTCGAAAGCAATTCATCTCTATTCAGGGGCCCTGCAACGGTTCCGCCGTCTGGTGTCCCTGTTAGTTCGCCTGCTCGCCAGTTGAACATCTTTAGCTGGTTTGCTTCGTTTTTCTGTTGCCCTTTGCTTTTACGCATCTTCAAAGCTTTCCTTTGTTAATAGATTCAGGCCTTCGATATCTCGTGAGTCCTCCACTTCCTTAGTGGCTCGTGTCCTTATCTAATACGCCCTCTGCTGACTTCTTTACGCCTCTCGTCTAACGGTTGCCCGGTAAACTATCCGGTTACCCAGAACTCGTAAAGATCTCCCGGGGTAAGTAATAATTCTTTCCATTTGTCCTGCCGGATTTACCCCTCTCTCCTCCGAATGACTTTTGGGTTTCCCGATCCAAGGGTCGGTTTCCCGGATTGACAGGCCTTTTATCCGATTTCTGTACGTCAAAACAAATGTTTGCCTACGGCTTCCTTCAGATTCCCGGTCACCCGAGACACCCTTGCTTTCGACTAAGAGATTCCGGTCATTACGGCTCTCTCGGGACTAACAGGTCTTTTCCTGCGCACCCTTTAGATTTATTACATGCCCGGCACACCAGACATCTGACTCCTCCGGAGTCAAAATATAAATCTTTGTGGTACACAGCACCCAGTACCCAGCACCCAGCAACTTCCCTCACTCTATCCTCTTCAAAAACCTCCCCCACCTAAACTTCCTATACCACCTCGCATCCGGGTCCAATGAAAAAAGCACCAATACCGCTTTCCCGACTATGCTTTTTTGAGGTACAATGCCCCAATACCGGGAATCGATGGAACCATAGAAATTATCACCTTGCATGAAATAATAGTTCTCCTTAAAAGTATATTCAGAAGCATAGTTGCCATTAAGAAAAATCGAATCGCTCCTAATATCAATTGTGTTACCCTCGAATAATAGCATTCCTTTATAATGGCTTGCACTAACAGTTGTCAGTTTCATTGTTTTACCCTTTCCCGGAACCCACAAAGGCCCGTAATGATCAATTGTCCAATTCAGTGTACTGTCATACGGAAACAACAATGGTTTTTCTTCATACCCACTACCCATTTCCCCTATTCTTTTCATTTCTTCATTTTCTTCATTTTCTTCATTTCTTTCATTTCTCTCTATTTCTTTCATTCTTTCATTCTTTCATTCTTGCATTTTTTTCAATTATCTTTCTCATTTCAGTTTTTATTTCTTCAATGGCAGTTGACTGCACTTTTATTTCTTTGTCAAACAGCCCTATTGCAGTTTCAAAGGCTTTTTGCTGTTGTCCAGAATCATCGTAAAGTTTTGCCAATAGATACAGGGGGTATAGTTTATTAGGCTCCATATATGATGCTTGTTGATAAGCGGATTCTGCTTTGGTATATTGTACTGCTCCTTTATAAGCATCACCCAGGGCTGCATATAAAATATAGTCGCTTGTAAATAGACCTGCCTTTTCAAGGGCTTTTATCGCCTCCTTATTATTTCCATCCAATTGCAAACTCTTCCCATATTGCTGCCATAACGCTCCTTCATAGGCAAGTGAGGGAATGGTTTCCTTGAATGTTGAATTTGCTACAGCATAGTCTGACAGAGCATATAAATAGTTGGCCTCATTCCATTTGATGTAAGCGGGTATCTTTTGTAATATGTTTAACTGTGGAACAGAGAAAGCAATTAGCAGCGGCGCCAGTGAAAGACGCAATGGTAACTGATTTGTCTTCATCACTAGAATTGCTTTGTGACGATTGGTGATAACGCTGATTAACGCAAACAGCAAAACCAGTGTTGAAATGGAATAAAATGGAAATGAAATGGCAGCACAGAACAGTAATGAGATTAATGAAGGAATGAATACGATAATGAAAGAATTACTATTAATGAAAGAATGAAAAAATGAAGGAATGAAGAAAAATATAGAAAAAATAGTTGCGATAAAAAGCAATAATCCGATTAATCCGACCTCAGAGGCCATTTCAAGAAACTCGTTAAAGGCATATTTTGTATTTCCGGCGATATAACCCTTTGTTCCATCCATTTCTTTCGGATGATTTTGAAAATAATCCGCCTGCCAGTTGTTGTACTCGGCTTCAAATCGCCCTAATCCATGACCGAATAACGGCTTTTCTGCAATTTTGCCCAGAGTGACTTCACAAATAAACAGCTTACCGTTTGCTGAGTCCTTTTTCAGATAATACACTCCGGCTCCTAAGAGTACTGTAACACCTACAGTCAATAACACTGCTACAATTCGTCGGAAAGTGTTATTAAGAAATTGCTTTATGATTTGTAAATAGTGGTATCTATATTGCAATATAACCAAACTTCCTGCAATAGCTCCCAACCAGGAGGCGCGGATCATGGTGGCGGGAAGTACTAATAAAATGGCGATAACGGTGGCGAAAGAAAGGTAATAGGTTAATGAAGTAATGAATGAATGAAAAAATGAAGAAATAAAAGAAGAGAAATTTAATGAAGAAAAATTCAATGAATGAATGGAAGAATGAAGAAATGAAGGGGAATTCAATGAAAGAATGAATGAATGAAATAATGAAAGAACATCTTTCTTCTTTATTTTTTCATTATTTTCATTATTTTCATTTTCTTCATTTTTTTCATTGAAAATCACTTTTCCCAGCGCTATGGGAAAAACTACTGCAAGATAGAGCGCATAGGGGGCGGGATTGAAAAATGATCCCGTTATTTTAAAAAGGTGGTGATGACTGGAATATATACCGTACAACTGTAACAATCCGTAGATGGCCTGCATAAAACCGGAAAGAATAAATGAAAAAATCAAGAAATGAATTAATGAAGGGGAATTCAATGAAAGAATGAATGAATGAAATAATGAAAGAATACCTTTCTTCTTTATTTTTTCATTTCTTTCATTATTTTCATTCTCTTCATTATTCTCAATGTTTTCTATTTTTTCATTCTTTTCATTCTCTTCATTTTTTTCATTTTTGATTGTGTTTTTCACAAAGAAATAAACCACCATCATCCCCGTTAACACCTGTAGTTTGTGATTGTGCCATAATGGCGTGTAAGGCGTAAAAATGGCTCGAATAAAACACCACAAATAAAATGCTAGCAATAATATATCGGTAGTATTCAGGCTTATTTTAATGCATCCCTTTTTAAATAACAGCCGAATGCCGGAATATAAAAGCATGGCAGCTACCACACCAAAAAACCAGAATTCCTTGGCTACTATTACACCATTATATAGTTGATCGGAAACAACAAATGGCGTAACAAACAGCAACGCGATCAGCAGTGCCGGTAAAACAACATCAATAATGCTTTTAATAGATAACCGGTTTACCTGCTTCATAAGAGCAACTATTGGTTTTATGAGTTTAAACCCTCACCCCGTCTCCTGAACTCAACCTAACTAATCAACATCTCCAAAAACCCTTCAATCAATATAATTCATCTCATTTTTTCAGAAGCGGGTTATTACAAAATAAGAAATGCTTTTGTTAATTGCTATTTCCGCCACCGCAATTTATACGGATTATGAATAATAAATGGTGACGTATGAATGTTTGATAGGGTCCGACTGCGATGCTGCTTCGGCAGACAGGTTTGAAAATAGCCCCTGCACCCAGCAACTAGCACCCAGAAACCAGTTCCCAGAACCCAGCACCCCATTACTCAATCCTCCTCAAAAACCTCCCCCACCTAAACTTTCTATACCATTTCGCATACGGGTCCAATGAAAACAGCACCAGCACTGCTTTGCCCACTATGCTCTTTTGCGGCACCAAGCCCCAATAGCGGGAATCAATAGAACCGTTTAAATTATCACCGCGCATAAAATAATAGTTCTCTTTAAACGTGTATTCAGAGGCATAATTACCATTAAGAAAAACCGAATCGTTCCGTATATCAACTGTATTGCCCTCGAATAAGAGCATTCCTTTATAATAGTTTGAATTAACAGCAGTAAGTTTCATTGTTTTTCCCTTCCCCGGCACCCATAACGGCCCGTAATGATCAATAGTCCAGTTTAGTGTACTATCATAAGGAAACAACAAAGGTTTCTCTTCAAATCCATACTCATGATTCTTTCTCCTTATTCTATTCATTTCTTCATATTCTTTATTTCTTTCATTGGAAATAAAGACGGTATCATTACCAATTGAAAAGCATCTCTTTACAATAAAATCCCCATAAAAGTCCGGATTACCTTCACTCAATGAAGAATAATCAGGCCAGTTAAAAACAAACACATCACCTTTTTGTGGCTTATCAATGCCTTTGTGCCATGTATATTCCAGTTTTTTTTCTTTTAAAAGCTTGTGGAGTTTAACAACCCGAGGGCCATAGCTTATTTTACTAACTACAATTATGTCACCAGGTTCGAGCGTGGGGGACATGGAGTGAGAAGGGATTTGGAAGATGTCAAAAACAAATAGTCTTAGAAGAACACTAGTTGTAATCAGAGAGGCCCATAGAATTATTGACTTTATTTTGGATTTTAGCTTGTTTAAGAACATAAGACTATTTGATAAAGTATAATGCAATGTTTTATAAACTGTTTAACCAATTAATGTATCTGAATCAGTTAATTCATCAATAGTCTTGGCTGGTGTCGTGTGGGATTACGAAGCGATTTCTTATCAGTATACAATAACCCTTTTTACGAGCCATAAACCTTTGAAAACCGCTGAAACCCGCATGCATTATACCATGTGTTGTGTTTTGTACTATTTTAAATCCCTATGAAGCAAGGCTTCTAAGTAATTAATTGTCAAATCAATATCGCTTTGCACTGGAATAAAAAAGTTGTTTACTTTAAAACCCTTATCTACGGTGAAAAAACAAGGAACGCTAACATTTTCAAGTTCTTCTATTTCAGATACTCTTGTAAAAATATTTAAGTTTGGATAATCTTTAAAGTCAGCTAGAGTTCTTCGAATAATTTCAACTGAAGCTAATATTGCAAAGTTATGATAATTTCCATTTTCTGTCATTCTTATAAACTCCTTTATGTGAATATCATAACAATTAGTACATGTACTTGGGGGAAAGTATAAAATTATCTTTTTTCCAGATGAAACAAAAGATAAGAAATCTTCATTATCGCCTTGTACGCTATTTATCTCTGCATCAATATCAATATTAATTAATTCTGATTTAATGCCAATAAGAAAATTATTCTTCATATGAGAATAGTTTTGAGTAATGAAACTAGATTCTTGAATCATAGCGTTCATAGTCCTTGAAAATTTATACTTAATATAAAAAACGTATGACACAAAAATAGCTGCCATTAAAACTAGCAAAACTTGATAAATAGGAAAGTTTTTGTTGCTCATATTATTTCAGTTTTATTTCGAGAATTACAGGGTTGTCTGTATCTTTTAGATTACTAAGTCCTTTACTTTCTATAACTTCTAATACCTTTTTCATTTTAATATCATTCGATTTTTTACATTCAGAGATAATTTCATTTATTTTATATGCCTCAATGGGAAGAAAAACTTCACTATTGTTGAATCCTTTAGGTAATAGAGCAAAACTTGATTCTATTTCCATTCCAGTTCCGAAATAATCATCAAGATAATATGAAATCACATTACATTTTTGCTCATTTTTATTATAGAGTGCATTCCAAATCTTCTTTTTATAATGAAAGCCAAATATGATAAGATTTTCCATCTCATAAAAACCAACAATACGAAATGCATAATCCGTTTCTGAACAAGTCATCATAAATTCTCTAATATCTCTATAATTACGGAATAAAATATCATCCGGTAAGTTATTATTACCAAAATCAATATGGTATTTAGGGGATATACTGTCACCTTTAAGTTGATATATTACATTACTAAAACTTCTGGTAAAATAAGTGCCATATTTATTCTGTGCAAAATTTACCAGATCACCAGAATGAAGATAGTTTGCAAGAGTTTCGTTATATGGCAATAAATTAACATGTCCTTTCTTTTCAAGATTGCGGACATAAATTAACTCTCCTAATTTATCTACACCAAAACCAATATAAAAGAAATATCCTTCTTTTGAACCTTTAATAAAATCATATCCATGTCTAAATTCATGCTTTGTTGATTGAATAACATTACCCTTATGATCATATATAATATTTTTACTATTTACACCATCATATATTTCAATCGTGTTGTTCTGATCATTAACGTAAAAATTTGTTACAGCAAGTATTTCATTTGGTCCTTTTCCATTTTTTGCTAATTTTCTTTCAAATCTGCCATCATTATCAAATACAAATACATTTTTTGAGGCTTTTATGTAAAATTTATTCTCTACTTTTTTTATCCTAAAAATTTCATCCATCAGAGAAGAATCTGAGGTTTGTAGTGGCACTATATTAATATCATCAATAATATCAGTTAGTTTTATTTTAATATTTTGTTGAGGTTGAACGTAAATAGTAACTTCATCATTAATTGAGGTTCGTTTTTTTTCTTGTTTACAACCTATTATTAAAAAAGTGAATAGTATTATTAAACTGAGATTTCTTATTCTTTTCATTTTATATAAATTTTAATGATTATCCGTTATGATACCCTGAATTTACCGTACCATGTGTCTTCAATAGAAGCAACCATAAGCCTTTCAAATAAATCAAATCCAAAATATCTTCGATTAGTTTTATAACAAAACTCATCCAAATAAAGTTTAAGGTATTTACCTTTTATCTTATGAAAAATACCAAGAAAGTTTCGCTTTTTTTATTGCTTATTGATATGTGTACCCATGGCAAGTATCTTACAGTAGTTTCCCGTGTTAGTGTATGACAAATAAAAATGGAAGAGAGAGAATTTAACTACTCCCTTCCATTAAGGTTTAATTACCACAAGTAGGACAACTTCCAGGTGAATTACAAGATCCACTACTTCCTTTGCAACAATAATATGTTCCATCTGGAGTCATGCATAAAGGACCTAAATAAGAACCCTCAGTTTGCGCAGATGCAGATTTTATGATTCCATCCAAGTTAATGGACGACCCATTTGCATTAACCCCAATAATTATATTAACACTTATCATTGTTACAAATAACACCCCAAGTGTTAATCCTATTAATCCTTTCATTTTTAAATGTCTCATAAATTATTTTTTAATTTATATTTTTCCTACTCTTAACGATTTTCGGTTTCTCGCTTTGTTCATTTTTTTAATGGTTTCACAAAGTAAATATTCCATTATTCTGTCATTTAAGAGGGTCAGCCTAGCATTAACCATTGTAATTTTTAGCATTTAACATAACTGGAATATATACCGTACAACTGTAACAAACCGTAGATGGCCTGTAAAAAACAGGAGAGGATGAATGAGAATATTAAGAATGAAGAAATGTTTATATTTAATGAAGAAATGAAAGAATGAACAAAAGAAGGAATATTTTTCTTCTCTATTTTTTCATTTCTTTCATTATTTTCATGTACTTCATTATTCTCTATCTTTTGTATTTCTTCATTATTTTCATTTTCTTCATTTCTTTCATTTTTGATTGTGTTTTTCACAAAAAAGTACA
>CAZLLD010000021.1:0-49130 GCA_964560225.1 uncultured Bacteroidales bacterium | reverse complement strand
GTTCATCTACGGGTTTGCACGGGGCAAACCGTTTGGCCAGCAATTCGCTGCTTGAAGCCATGGTTTTTGCGGATAAAGCTGCCCGGCATTCCCTGGAGTGCTTCAGAGACAATTCCATTCCCGACAATATTCCTGAATGGAATGACGAAGGAACCACACATACTGAGGAAATGGTTCTGATCACGCAGAATTACAAGGAGGTTCAGCAGATTTTCAGCTACTATGTGGGGATCGTTCGGTCAAATATCAGGTTGAAGCGTGCCATGGAAAGGCTCTGGATCATCTTCACCGAAACGGAACAGTTGTTTGCCACCTCAAAACTGAATCAGAAGCTTTGCGAGCTACGAAACATGATCAATGCGGGATATCTGATCATCAAAGCCGCCCAGCAAAGAAAGGAAAGCCGCGGATTGCACTATACACTGGATTATCCCCAGAAGAACCCGGCTAATGCTGCGGATAACTGATGAGAATGAGATTGAGCAGTTTCTCAATTTCTTCGATATCCAGGGTGGTCACCAGCTTCATCCGGATGTCCCTGAAATCGGGCAGCCCCTTGAAATAATTGATGAAGTGCCGCCTCATTTCAAAGATTCCCCTGGGAATTCCTTTTACTTCAAGCGATTTGTGAAACTGAAGCCGGGCCAGATCTACCTTTTCCTTCAGCGTCATTGCCGGAAGCAATTCACCGGTATCCAAAAAGTGCCTGATTTCGCGAAATATCCAGGGTCGTCCTACAGTGGCCCGGCCAATCATGATGCCGTCCACTCCATAGCTGTCAAAGGCATCGCGTGCTGATTGCGGGGTAATGATATCGCCGTTGCCGATAACCGGTATTTTCATCCGGGGATTGTTTTTGACTTCACCAATCAGGGTCCAGTCGGCATTCCCCTTATAGAGCTGGGCACGGGTACGCCCATGTATGGTCAGAGCTTTGATACCCACATCCTGCAATTTTTCGGCAATCTCAACAATATGTTTACTGCTGTCATCCCATCCCAGCCTGGTTTTAACAGTAACAGGAAGCTTCACAGCTTCTACAATGGCTTTTGTCATTTCTACCATGAGCGGGATATTGCACAACATGCCTGCACCTGCACCGCGGTTGGCGATCTTTTTAACCGGACAGCCGAAATTGATATCAATCAGGTCGGGTTTTGCCTCTTCCGCAATTTTTGCAGCTTCCACCATGCTTCCAATCAAATGTCCGTATAGCTGAATGCCAATGGGCCTTTCGCTTTCGGACAGTTCCAGTTTCTTCAGACTTTTTTTGGCATCGCGGATGAGGCCGTCAGAAGGGATGAATTCGGTATATACCATATCTGCTCCGAAATGTTTGCAGATAAAACGGAAGGAAGGGTCCGTCACATCTTCCATAGGAGCCAGGAAGAGGGCTTTATCGCGAATTTCTATGTTGCCGATCTGAATCAATTCCGGGAAATTTAAAAAGCAGGCAAATTTAACAAGATTGTTGTGATAGTTCACCATCTCATAAGATTCAACAAATACCACATAACTTTTATTAATTTTGGCCGAAAACTATTTTATACATGTCATCATTGTTTGATTCACTTCGCCATACCTATATGCAGATGCGCCCGCCGGTGAAACTGATTTTACTGGTTTTGCTGATCCTGGTTATGGCTTTATTCGGAACACTTGCAGCTTACCTGGTTTCGGTTCCCCTGTATCATACCGATATGAAAACGCTGGAAACCTTCTTAAGCAATCCCGGCCCGGAGAATATTGGCGTGATCAAGCTTTTCCAGATTTTTCAGTCGGTTTTCCTTTTTGTGATTCCTGCACTGATAGCTGCCTGGCTTTTCAGTACCCATATGGCTGGTTATCTTAAGGCTGATGGGAAAGCCTCCGGCATCACACTGATTCTGGTAGTTCTTGTACTTTTTGCAGCTATTCCTGCCATGAATATGTTCACCTGGATCAATTCCCGGCTCGATCTTCCTGCATGGCTCGATGGTATTGAACAAATGATGATCACCAGTGAGGAAAATGCGGCGAAATTAACCGAAGCATTCCTTGATGGCCGCTCAATAGCCGATCTGGCTGTAAACCTTTTTATGATAGCAATTCTGCCGGCTATTGGTGAGGAATTTCTTTTCAGGGGGGTATTGCAGCGGATTTTCACCGAGTGGACCCGGAATAGTCATTGGGCCATTGCCATTACCGCCTTTGTTTTCAGCTTTGTTCATTTTCAGTTTTTTGGATTTCTTCCCAGATTTCTGCTTGGACTTCTTTTCGGTTACCTCATGCTTTGGAGTGCGTCTATTTGGGTACCTGTGGCGGCTCATTTTGTAAATAACGGGATTGCAGTTGTTTATTATCATTTCGCCGAACAGCCATACGGGGAAACGGCTTTGGATACCTGGGGCATCTCAGGACAGCAGAATTACTTTTTGTATATCAGCGTATTCATGACCTGCCTGTTGCTCGGAATGATATTTCTTCATGAAAAAGATCGCATCAGGATAAAGGAGGAATGATTTCCCGGATTTCTTTCTGATTCAATTCGTTCTTCCGGTAGAAATAAACCACACCGTAAATCTTTGCGTGGTTTCTTTTGGCATCATCCGGCATGTCTTTGTAGTGATCTTCCACTTCATTCCATACCGATGCAATGATCTCATCGATGATATGACGCTGTTCAATCAGTTTTTCCTGACTTCGCTGAGCGTTTTTCTGCAGTATTTTTTGAAACCGGTGGGCTTCCAGAAAATTCTCATAATGCACTTTAACTACAGCAATTGTAGGATTCGTTACCGGGGTAAGTCCTTTTTTCTGCCGCTGCATTTCACCCTGGATCAATTTCTCGCCCCAACTGAGCACTTCAGCTTCACTGCTGAATGAGGGGACCCTGCTCTGATTATGACTGAAGCCAAAGTAATCGCGGTCATTGGCTGACAATTCGCCGCGTGTGATGGCCATATTAATTACCTGGATGAAATGTGAAAGATAAAGTTTCGCTTTCTTCAGCTGCCTGGAATACTCTTTGCTTTTCTCTACCTGTTTGTTAAAAGCCTGTTTGCTTTCCAGCACAACCTTTTCAAAACTGTGCATGTTTGACAACACTTTCTGAAAAGTAGCCTGAGAGAATGCCAGTTTAAAGGGGGGCAATTCCTTTCCCTTCTCATAGGCGATCCGAATTGCGCGAAGCCGGGCCAGATCAGTATTTGGGAGTCTTCTGTAAGGCATTTTGCTTTTTCAGATTATACGAAGATAACGAATAACTTGTTTATATAATAATAGGTTGACCTGGAAGGCATTTTTGCGAAAAACTGACTTTTCTGTGGTTTTAAAGCAAAATAGATTATAATTTTATTGTCGTATATAAATGAATTCAACCATGTTTCCAGCCGAAGTTTACATTCAAAGAAGAAAGCGCCTCAGGGAGCTTGTGGGGAGCGGAGTTATCCTGTTTTTAGGCAACAAGGATGTTGCTATGAACTATGCCGCCAATAACTATTCGTTCAGGCAGGACAGTTCTTTTCTGTACTACTTTGGCCTGGATATACCGGGTCTGGCAGGAATGATCGATTGTGAACTGGGCGGAGAAACCATTTATGGAAGCGATCCTACGCTTGAAGACATTATCTGGGTTGGGAACCAGGAGCCGTTACAGGAAAAGGCCCTGAAGGCAGGTATTACCCTGGTTAAACCGCTTGAAAGGCTTGACGGAGACGTATTCAGAGTCATTGCGCATTCGAGAGACGTGCATTACCTGCCGCCTTACCGGGAACAACGACGCTTGCAGCTGGCATATTATGACAATCTGAAATATGAGGAGGTTGACAGGAACGCATCGGAAAGCCTGATCAGGGCTGTTGCCACGCAGCGTTCTGTTAAGGATTCTCATGAAATCCGCGAGATGGAAGAAACCATGACCCAGGTTACCTGTGAAGCCTATGCCCAGGCGATCAGGCAAATTAAACCCGGTGCTTTTGAGTACCAGGTGGCCGGCACTTTGGAAGGAACTGCACTGACAAAACATTGCCGGATGGCTTATCCGGTAATATGCAGCATCAACGGGCAGATTTTGCATAATCATTATTATGGCAATGAACTGAAGAAGGGCCAGATGTTGCTGATTGATGCCGGAGCTGAGTCACACAGACGCTATGCAACAGATATCACCAGGACCTACCCGGTTGGGGGCAAATTCACCAGTCAGCAGGCAGAAGTCTATAAAATAGTATTGGATGCGCAGCTTGAAGCTATCAAAGCCATCAAGCCCGGCAAACCCTATTTTGAGATACATAAATTAGCCTCCACTGTGATAGCCCGTGGGCTCAAGGAACTGGGACTCATGAAGGGCGATGTGGAAGATGCTGTGAATCACGGTGCCCATGCCTTGTTTTTTCCGCATGGAATAGGGCATATGATTGGGCTCGATGTGCACGACATGGAGGATATAGGCGAAGAATATATCGGGTATGACCTGGATTTTAAACGGTCGGATCAGTTTGGAACGGCCTACCTGAGAATGGCCAAAAGGCTTCAGGAAGGCAATGTGGTCACTGTAGAGCCAGGCATTTATTTTATTGAGCCTTTGATTGAAAAATGGCACAGTGAGGGGCGGTACCGCGATTTCATTGATTACCGGGCCGTAAGGGAATACCTGGGCTTTGGAGGAATCCGCATTGAAGACAACGTGGTGGTCACTGAAAAGGGACATAAAGTTATCGGCAAGCCCATTGCCAAGGAATTAGCAGATATAGAGCGTGCTGTAGGAAAGTAATTTATTTGCTTACCGGATCATCAGTCTCTCAATCTCCTCAGGCTCCAACGGGATACCCTTCATCAAATCCTCATTGCCATCGCGTGTGATGAGGATGTTGTTTTCAAGCCGGATGCCGGTTTTTTCATCCGGTATATAAATTCCCGGTTCACAGGTAAGCACCATACCGGGCCTGAATTCCGCGTCTTTGCTGCCCACATCATGCACATCAAGCCCCAGGAAATGAGAGGTCCCATGCATGTAATACTGCTGGTAAAGCGGATTGTCTCTATCCTGTTTGGCAAAGGCTTCTGCACTATAGAGTCCCAACTTCACATGTTCATCACCAAAACGCTTGCATACTTCCTTATGCACGTTGTTGATGGTATTACCTGGTTTCATGAGTTTGCAGGCAAAACGAAACACATCCAGAACGCTGCTGTAGAGCTCTTTCTGCCGTTGCGTGAATTTGCCGTTAACCGGAATGGTACGTGAACAGTCGGCTGCATAGTTTCCATATTCGGCACCGAAATCCATCAGCAGCAGATCTCCATCATTGCATACACAGCTGTTGTTTATGTAATGCAATGCACAGGCATTGATGCCGGATGCAACAATGGGAGCATAGGCATGCCCGCGTGCTCCTTCTTTAAGAAATGAATAAGTGATCTCTGCTTCAACCTCATATTCCATCATGCCCGGTCTGATGCATTGCAGCACATTTCCAAATGCCGATCCCGTTATTTTGCAGGCTTCCCGGATCAGAGATATTTCTTCGTCCGATTTGATCATGCGCAGGTCGCGCATGATGGGTGCCAGCCTTTCATACTGATGTGCCGGGAATTTCTGTTTCAGCTCATGGGCCAGCCGCAGGTTTCTGACCGGCAATTCAGGAATGGTTTTTTGCAGTTCGGGCAGGTTGAGATAAACATTTTCAGCATAAAACATGAGCGGGGCCAACACCGTTTCATATTCATCCAGATATTTAACAGTATTTATCCCCGAAATCGCCATGGCTTCCTCAGGAGTCAGCTTATGACCTTCCCAGGTTTCCAGTTTCCGGTTGGGCCTGAGGATGAACAAAACTTCCTGCATGGACAAATCGGGGTAGTCCGGTGCAACCAGCAAAATAGTTTTCTCCTGGTTGATTCCCGTGAGGTAAAAAAGGTCGGCGTCCTGCCGGTAAGGAAAATATTGGTCGGCACTGCGATGCATCTCATCATTGGCATGCAGGATAGCCAGGGAATGTGGTATCATGGCATGAGCAAGGCGGGTCCTGTTTTTGATGAACAGCCCGGCAGGTATTGCAATGTTTTTCATTCTTTTTCAGGAAATTAATCCATTCCGGTTAAATAAAATTTGTCTAAATTAGCGAATAGCCTGACAATTTTTGTAAAAATAAAGCCAAGCAGGTAAATTTGCCGCTTCATCATCGAGCAATTTTCAACACCTTTAGCGAATAATAATAGTTCTATGAGTAATTTTCTTACCTCTTCCATCGGGAAAAAGCTGATCATGTCTCTGGCCGGGCTTTTCCTGGTAACTTTTTTATTGGTTCACCTGGGCATCAACCTGAGCCTGATTCTTGCAGATTCGCGCGAACCTTTCAATAAAGCGGCCCATTTTATGGGAACCAACGTAATTGTAAAAGTGTTGGAGATCGTTCTTTTCGGAGGATTTCTACTGCACATGATTTATGGGGTGATACTGCAGTTGCAGAACTGGTTTGCCAGGCCAAACCGTTACAAAAAGGAAAACTACGCGCAGACTTCCTTCTTTTCCAAATTCATGATCCATACTGCGGTGATCATTACTATATTTCTGGTTATTCACCTTTTTGATTTTTACCTGAAAGCCAAAATATTCGGTGATGTTCCCCTGGTTGTATATGACGGAAGGGATTACCATGACCTGGGCATTCTGGTAATTGAGAAGTTCAAAATTGGCTGGGTTGTTGTTTTTTACATAGCCTGCTTCCTGTTGCTGGCCTTCCACCTTTTGCACGGCTTTCAATCGGCGTTCCAGTCACTGGGAATCAACCACAAAACATACACTCCGGTTATCAAAGCAATAGGTTTGATATACACTGTTGGGGTCACAGCCGGCTTTATTTTTATTCCTGTTTACGTATATTTTTGGATGTAAGTATTTGAATCTTTTGATATGACTCAGCTAAACGCACGCATTCCCGAAGGCCCGCTGGCCGAAAAATGGACCAACTATAAGGCTTCACAGAAGCTGGTGAATCCGGCCAACAAGCGCAAACTCGATATAATTGTTGTTGGAACCGGTCTTGCAGGTGCTTCTGCTGCTGCCAGCCTGGGTGAGCTTGGCTTTAACGTGAAAGCATTCTGCTACCAGGATAGTCCGCGCCGTGCGCACAGCATTGCAGCACAGGGAGGTATCAATGCTGCCAAGAACTATCCGAACGACGGAGACAGTGTATACCGCCTTTACTATGACACAATTAAGGGCGGCGATTACCGTGCCCGTGAAGCCAATGTTTACCGGCTTGCAGAAGTTAGCGGCAGTATCATTGACCAATGTGTGGCCCAGGGTGTTCCATTCGCAAGGGAGTACGGCGGATTGCTCGACAACCGTTCTTTCGGCGGTGCACAGGTTTCACGTACTTTTTATGCACGTGGGCAAACCGGACAGCAACTGTTGCTGGGTGCTTACAGCGCCATGATGCGACAGATAAAACTCGGCAGGGTGAAGCTTTTCCCAAGGACTGAAATGCTGGATGTGGTGCTGATCGACGGAAAAGCCAGGGGAATTGTTACCCGCAACCTGGTAACCGGGAAGATCGAAAGACATTTCGGCCATGCCGTGGTGATTGCAACCGGCGGTTACGGCCGGGCTTTTTTCCTTTCGACCAATGCCATGGGATCTAATGGCAGCGCTGCCTGGCAGGTGTATAAAAAGGGTGCCTGTTTTGCCAACCCGGCCTATGTACAGATCCATCCTACCTGCATACCGGTTCATGGAGATTACCAGTCAAAGCTCACACTGATGAGCGAAAGTCTGCGTAACGACGGCCGAATCTGGGTTCCCAAAAAGAAAGAAGATGTGGAGGCCTTACGCAGCGGGCGTATCAAACCCAAAGATATTGCTGAAGATGACCGGGATTACTACCTCGAAAGGAGGTACCCGGCATTCGGCAACCTGGTTCCCAGGGATGTGGCATCACGGGCAGCCAAAGAAAGATGCGACGCTGGCTACGGCGTGGGCAGCGGATTGGCTGTTTATCTCGATTTTGAGGAAGCCATTGGCAGGTTGGGCAAACATGTCATTGAAGAGCGCTATGGCAACCTGTTCCAGATGTATGAAAAAATTGTAGATGATAATCCTTACGAAACACCTATGATGATTTATCCCGCCATTCACTATTGCATGGGCGGAATTTGGGTTGACTATGAATTAATGACCAGCATACCGGGATTGTTCTCTATTGGTGAGTGCAATTTCTCGGATCACGGAGCCAACAGGCTTGGGGCATCGGCATTGATGCAGGGACTGGCCGACGGGTATTTCGTTTTACCATACACCATTCAGAATTATCTTGCCAGTGAAATCCTGACTCCGCGGATTCCGGTCACCCAACCTGAATTTGAAGAATCGGAAAACAGTGTCCGGGAGCGTTTGAACAAACTGATGCAGATCAGGGGTAAACAGTCTGCTGACCAGCTGCACCGGAAGTTCGGGCTTCATTTGTGGGAAACCGTCGGAATGGCAAGGAATCGGAATGACCTGGAAAAAGCAGTGAAGGATTTTGGCACGTTGCGTGAAGAGTTCTGGACCGACCTGAGGGTAACGGGTTCAGTTGATGAACTGAATCCTGAACTTGAGAAAGCCTCCCGGGTTGCTGATTTCATTGAAATCGGAGAACTTATGGCCCGGGACGCCCTGCAACGCGAAGAATCATGCGGAGGCCATTTCAGAGAAGAATATCAGACCGAAGAAGGAGAAGCCAAAAGAAATGACGACGCGTTCATGTTTGTTGGTGCCTGGCAATATACCGGACACGGAAAAGAACCCATCCTTCACAAGGAGGCCTTGATTTATGAAAACATAAAAGTGCAGTCGCGCAATTACAAAATATAGCACTATGGATTTTACGCTTAAGATATGGCGTCAGGAAAACGCCAAAGCCAGGGGAAGATTTGAAACCTATATAGTTACCGGGATATCGGCTGACTGTTCTTTCCTTGAGATGCTGGACATATTGAATCAACAGCTGATTGATAAAATAGAAAAGCCGATCTGTTTTGATCATGATTGCCGTGAGGGCATTTGCGGGGCATGCAGTTTGTATATCAACGGACACCCGCACGGACCAGACACAGGAATTACTACTTGCCAGTTGCACATGCGGAAATTCAAAGACGGTGACACCATAGTGGTTGAACCCTGGCGCGCCAAGCCTTTCCCTGTAATTAAAGATTTGGTAGTCGATCGCTCGGCATTTGATCAGATTATTGAAGCCGGAGGCTATGTGTCGGTCAATACAGGTGGTGTTCCGGATGCAAATGCCATACCAATTCAACGTACCAACGCTGAGACAGCAATGGATGCAGCTGCATGTATTGGTTGCGGAGCGTGTGTGGCTGCATGTAAAAATGCATCAGCTATGTTGTTTGTAGCCGCCAAAGTTTCACAATTTGCGCTGCTCCCTCAGGGTAAGATTGAGGCGAAGGAAAGGGCAATCAATATGGTTGCAAAAATGGATGAATTGGGATTTGGTAATTGCACCAATACCGGTGCATGTGAAGCAGAATGCCCCAAGAATATTTCCATTTCACATATAGCCCGTCTGAACAGGGAATACCTGACTGCCAATATGAGTTAATCTTCAGTGTTGTCTGAAGAATCCTTATTGGTTGTGGTGGAGATGATGAAAAAATTATAATCGTGATCGTCGGATAATACCTTGCAGTCGAGTTTGTTTCCACTGATGATACTGGTCTGAATCAAACCTATCTGAGCCCCTGTATCTCTTTCCAAAGCCTGTGCCCTGATGTCCCTTTTCAACTTGCGCAACTGAGGCTCATCAAATGAATTAATTTCTTTGCAATAGCTGATCAGCTTCGGACCGTGTTCGTGACGTATCCGGTTACCAGTGGTGATTCTCAGGTGATTCTCATAGTTCTGAATGGTAACCCATCCGCTTCCGCAGGAAACGCCGCTTTTGACATCAACCATTTCGGCTGAATAATAAGATACATTCTGGGTGAGTTCCATGAAGATCCTGAAAAGCTTTTGCACAGTTTTAAAGTCAATTTCAGGCATCAATTTGATCTGATTGCCCAGAATGGAGATCAGATTCACGGTAAAGGCTCCCTTATAAATGAGCAGGGAATTTTCCTGGTATTCTTTATCAATATTCATAGATAGTCGTAATTCTGCTATGAAGTTAATCATTTTACTCGTTACAACCTGCGCACTATGGAAATTACTTTTTTAAAATTTTTAATTTTTCCATGGGGATGAAATAGTTGACCCTGGATGATGTATATTCCCATATCAGCAGGTTCATTGTTTGCTTTATAGCCATTCCATTCTAAAAACTCATCAGCTCCTAACAGGCAGTTTGTTGCCAGATCCCTGACCTTGATTCCATGAACATCATAAACCGCAATGCTCGCTTTCCATCCCGGTTCGTTCATCTTCAGGTGCAGCATAATCTCATCATCAGTTCCGTCATGATCGGGAGAGCAAATATCAGATGAAAGCGAAATCTCCGGGTCATCGCCCCGGGCAATGTTCTGTGAATTCTGGTAGCCAGGGGTTGCATAGCCCGATGAGGTTGAAGCGGAATGCCAGTTCAAAGCATCACTGGTAGGACCGTCAGGATCAATCCGTTCAAGCGAAACTCCATGAGTATCGCTGAGCAGGTTATCATGCATCTTGTCATTGTAAATCAATTCATCAATGATTTGGAAACTGGTGTCGGATAAAACCAGCAAAGCTCCCTCATTTGGAAGCTGAAACAATTCCGGAATTTCAAGAATGGCTGAAATGTAACGGCCATTGTTAGCTTGTAAGAGTTTAAGGGCATCTTTGGTAATAACTGCGTATCTTTCGGGAAATAAAATAAAGGGATGGTTCCTAAATGACAGGGTTTTTTTGCTTGTACCGCTTATCTCGTCTGAAAGAGACAGATGAAAGGAGGAAAAGTCAATTACTTTGTCCGACTTGTTAAAGAATTCGATGAATTCAGGCTTTTCTTCATCCGGACTGACCATGATTTCGTTAAATATAACATCACCTGCAGCAGGTTGAGTTGTCAATGCAAAATCTGCCATGGCATTGCCCTGCAATTGATTACCGGCACAATCTCTGAGGGATCTCATGACCGAAACCGTATATTGAAGTCCGGATTTAAATGCCCCATGGTATTTTAGCAATAGGGTGCTGAAATTTGGTTCAACCGGATACACGTCAGCCGGATGATACAATACCTGGTTTATGGAATATGCCTCTGGTGATATGAGTGATGCGCGTTCCATGGGTTCGCTGAAGTGAAGCAATACCATGCTGTCGTTTGGCAGGGTTGCCCTGACAAGGATAGGTGAGCGCATATCCGGATTGTTGGCAAAGCAGGAATTCTTTCTACCGGGTGTGCCGCCTGACGGGTCTGTTGAAACATGCCAGTTTTCAATGCCGCCGCAGGGATTGACGGGATCGATGATCTCAAGCGACCAACCGCCGTTGGCTTTTTTACTGTCATCATACCAGCGATCGGTAAAAGACACCGAATGGGTGACAATTCCTTCGGAGTTTTTCAGCGTGATGGTTTGCCCGCTGTTTAGTAGCGGAGGCATCCCAGCTATAGCAATGGTTTGGCCAAAAGGAGTCATCAGGCTGCATGATGACTGATCCGTCAGAATGATGTATTCACGCGGTTTTATCCAGAATTCCGGCAACAATTTCTGATACTTCCCTGCTGAAAGTATCCAACCTTCCAGGTTGATCGGGGTTGCAGACTGGTTGAGTATTTCAATATATTCCGTTTCGGGCAGTCCTGCACTGGGAACCGGATCAGCCATTATTTCCGTAATTATTACCGGGTAGGAATCAGCAATATTATTTTCAGCAGGAAGGCTCTGTGAAATTACCTGGAATGGAATTAAAGAAAAAATTACTCCTAAAACTTTCATAAATCATTTTTTTTGCCAATTTTGCGGGTAACAATGGAGCAATTTAATCCATTGTAAATAGAAATCAAAGAGAATGTTACAAAAGATTTTTTGCTTCGGGGCATACAAATGCAAAACTAAAGCTACCGGCTGTTCCATAAAAAAATGGTAAT
The DNA here is from genome assembly GCA_964560225.1 of uncultured Bacteroidales bacterium. Lineage (GTDB taxonomy): Bacteria > Bacteroidota > Bacteroidia > Bacteroidales > UBA10428 > UBA5072. The sequence continues at coordinate 37,086 of CAZLLD010000021.1, read as the reverse complement.
AACCGGCAGTTGTATTGTATATATTGTATGCACTGCGGTAAAATCTGAAAGTCTTTTGGAATGTTCTCTTTTATTGTATCATGCAGTTACTAATATTTAAAAATTAAAAACATGAAAGTTGCAGTTGTCGGGGCTACGGGCCTGGTTGGTACCCAAATGATCAAGGTACTTGAAGAGAGGAATTTTCCGGTAACCGAATTCATACCGGTTGCCTCAGAAAAATCGGTGGGTAAAAAAGTGACTTTCAAAGGTAAAGAATATGCAGTAGTTGGCATGCAGGATGCCATCGACATGAAACCACAGCTTGCCATTTTTTCTGCAGGTGGAGGCACCTCAAAAACATGGGCTCCCAAATTTGCAGAAGCAGGAACAACTGTGGTCGATAATTCATCGGCATGGCGCATGGAACCGAACATCAAACTGGTAGTTCCTGAAGTAAATGCACATGTATTGGCCAAAGAAGACAAGATCATTGCCAACCCGAATTGTTCAACAATTCAGATGGTGGTTGCCCTGGTTGGAGTGCATAAGGCTTATAAAATCAGGAGGATTGTTGTATCCACCTATCAATCAGTTACCGGTACCGGCAAAAAGGCCGTAGATCAACTGATGAATGAAAGAAAGGGCATTTCCGGCGATATGGCCTATCCGCATAAAATAGACATGAATGCATTGCCTCATATCGATGTTTTCCTTGATAATGGCTATACCAAAGAGGAAATGAAAATGGTGAACGAAACCAGGAAGATCATGGAGGACGATTCAATACAGGTAACAGCTACCACAGTGAGAATTCCTGTAATAGGAGGACATTCCGAAGCGGTGAACGTGGAATTCGAAAAAGATTATGAACTGGCTGATATCAGAAGAATTCTGGAAAACACCCCGGGCGTGATTGTCATGGACGATCCGAAAAACAATGTTTACCCCATGCCGATTGTTTCGCACAATCGTGATGAAGTATTTGTCGGAAGGCTTCGTCGTGATGAATCGCAGCCAAAAACTTTGAACATGTGGGTTGTTTCGGATAATCTGCGCAAGGGCGCTGCCACCAATGCCGTTCAGATTGCCGAATACCTGGTAAAGAAAGGTTTGATTTAATAAAGAAAGTTATCGTAAGGGTACCGGGTGATGTGTATCTCCCGGACCTTTTCGTACAAAAAGCTTTTTAATTCGTCGATATTTTGCTTTTTTAACGCAGAGATGAAAATCGACGGAGCATGATTTTTTGCCATCCAGCTGTTTTTAAGCTCTTCCAGTGTAAGATTCTTTTTTTGTTTCGGGCTCAGATCGTCTTCATCTTTTTTTATAAAACTATAGGCATCCGTTTTGTTGAATACAACGAGCATGGGTTTGTCAGCAGCCTGAATATCCTGAAGCGTTTGATTAACAACAGCCATTTGTTCTTCAAAACCCGGATGCGAAATATCCACCATGTGCAATAAAAGATCTGCTTCCCGCACTTCATCGAGAGTTGATTTAAATGATTCGACCAGGTGATGCGGAAGTTTGCGGATGAAGCCCACCGTATCAGATAATAAAAAGGGCAGGTTTCCGACAACTACTTTCCGCACGGTGGCATCCAGCGTTGCAAACAATTTGTTTTCAGCAAAAACATCCGATTTACTCAACAGATTCATGAGGGTTGATTTTCCCACATTGGTGTAACCAACAAGAGCCACGCGTACCAGCTTGCCCCTGTTTTTGCGTTGCGTGACCATCTGCTTGTCAATTTTTTCAAGCTGGTCTTTCAGCAGTGCAATTTTGGTGCGGATAATCCGGCGGTCGGTTTCAATTTCGGTTTCTCCCGGGCCTCTCAGTCCAATTCCTCCGCGCTGTCTTTCCAGGTGCGTCCACATGCCGGCCAGCCTGGGAAGCAGGTATTCATACTGCGCAAGTTCGACCTGTGTTTTGGCATAAGCGGTTTTGGCACGATGGGCAAATATGTCCAGGATCAGGTTGGTGCGGTCCAATGCCCGGATATTCAGTTCCTTTTCAATATTGCGAACCTGGCTCGGGGAAAGCTCATCGTCAAATACAGCCAGGTTGATGCCGTTATTGATAACAAATTCCTTAATTTCTTCAAGTTTTCCACTGCCAATATAAGTGCGTGAATTCGGCACATCAAGCCGTTGGATGAACTTTTTAACAGGAACTGCGCCGGCTGTTTCCAGCAGGAATGAAAGCTCCTCCAGGTATTCTTCAATCTGCGAAAGCGGCTGATCGTTATTGGAAACGCCAATAAGTACAGCTTTTTCAGGTTCAGAAGTGTTGATGTATCCTCCCATCTGTGAACAAAAATTCTTAAACGGGAGCAAAATAAGTGAAAATCATGTTAACGAATAATGCTGCGGTTATAATTTATTGCTTCGTGAATTGAATTCTTCAGTGCCTGCGTACAATCAATGATCATCTGGATGTCATTAGGAAAAGGAACGGGCTCTAAATCCACCAGTTTTCTTTTTTCGGGTGAAAGTGCGTTCAGATCACCAATGACACGGGCAGAAATGTGTTCAAAACGGGTAGCGGCAGCTATCGGTTGCTTTTTCAGCAGAGCCTGCGGATTGGCGGCCAGAAACTCCACTTCCCCGGTTATGCTGCACTCTTTAAACTGTTGTGATTCAATAACAGTACATTGGATTTCTTTGAATTTTTTAACCTTGATGTCATTGCCTGCAGTGTCTTTCATCACATTGCCCCGGGCATCCAGCACATATTCAAAACCGTTATCAACAGTTTTCTTTTCTATGATGTCTTTGTCCTTAACCAGGTCGGGTGACACGGTAATTGCCTGCAGCACAATATCTATGTAGTAATCATACCGGATGTTTTCATCGGTTTTCCGGGTGTAGTATTCTACCCACTCGTTATTCAGCTGGGTGGCATTCACGGCAACAAGTCCGTCACTGAATTCCTGAGGCAGGTTGATTATGGTACGGTTCACCACGCTGATCAACGCCCTGCTCATACCCTGGTATTTGGCCTCATTAATGATCTGATTCAGATCGGGGTAGGAGTCTCCTGAGTAATCGCGGGCCTTAACCAGTTCATAATATGCCTGGCGGTAGGATTCTTTGGTTCTGTTTTCCATGAGCTTTCGACCGTGAGCATAGAAATACTCGGCGGCCTTTCGTTTGGCAGCTACAATTTCTGCGTCATAGTCAACAAAGTTGTATTGAATCCTTTGTCCGTTTAGGTTCAACGGAAGAACCCGTTTTACCGAGGCCTGCCGGTTTTTCAGACTGCTGTATAAACTGAGCATTTCATCCCAGGTGTCGGGATTCCCTTCGGTTTTCAGGTACTTGATCCGTTCCAAGTCTCTTTCGTTGGCCAGTTTATATGCTTTGTCAAGCATAAGCGCATCTTCTTCATTATTCGGATTTTTAATCAGGTTTTTAACTGATTTTTCTATAATGGCGTCATAGTTGCCCTGCTGCAAAAGTTTTTCCGGGGAAGCACAAGCGGCAACTAAAAGAATAACCAGAATAAATGGAGTAAATATTTTCATAAGAGATATTTTCAGTAAAACAATCGTTAATTGAAATGTGGCAAAATTAATGCCATTGTAAATACGCGAAAAATTGAAATAGGTTTTTTTGCATGAATAGTTTTATTTTAATACTTTTGCCCTCTCTTTACACAAAACTGACAGCGGTCAGACCCACACACTTCCTTTTGGGGAATTAGCTCAGTTGGCTAGAGCGATTGCATGGCATGCAATAGGTCAGGGGTTCGACTCCCCTATTCTCCACCAACAGAGGTGTGTGGGATTGAGTGTCACCAATAAGGCAGGCCATCCGGAATCAGGTTATTTTTTTCGGTTTCGGATATACAGGAACAACAATCCAAGCAACAGCGTACCCAGACCAGCGGAAATGATGATCAGCATCCGGTTCCGGCTTTGTTCTTTCAGATACTGGCTGTTGATGTTGCTGATATACATATCCGTCATCTTGTCAGCAGCCTCAGTTTCCAAATCAGCCTTTCTCTTCAGGGCTTCTTCGTTCAGTTTGGTAAGAATTTTCTGTGTTTTGTCAAATTCCAGGTCCATTTCATTTTCCGATACGGGGATTTCAATGCTCACGTTCTTTTGGTTGAGATCGGCAAGCGTCTGCTCCATCTCCGAAGATTTTTCGAAATTCTTCGATGCGTTATAGGAAACCGCAAGGGCTTTGATGCTTTTTGCCAGGATTGAGGGCACATCCAGACTATCGGCTATCCTTTTGCTTTTTTCATAACTTTTGATGGCCATCTCCTGGTTTCCTGATCTTCTGTAAGCATTGCCCAGGTTAAACAGAGTAACCGCCTGTCCGTAATCATATTTGGTTTCTTTCTTGTTGCTGAGCGACCTTTCGTAATACGCAATGGCATCCTCATACTTGTTGTTAATGAAAAGCAAATTTCCAAGGTTGTTCAATGCCATCGAAGCTTCTTTCCGGTTGTTGTTTTCATTCAGGTTTTTCATTGATTCCTTGAAGAATTTTTCTGCTTCAACATAATTGCCCATTTCATAATGGGCTACTCCAAGTTTATTGTATACCGATCCCAATGCTTCATCCATGTTTAGTTTCTGAATGATGGCCACGGTTTTTTCATACGAACCAATGGAACTGGTCAGTAATTTTTGCTTATAGTATACATCCCCCAGGTTATCTTCCACATCCTTGAGCCCGGATTCATCCTGAATGCTTTCTTTTATTTTGGCCGACTGCTGGTAATAATCAATAGCATTTTTGTAATCATAGGTAGTTTCATATACATTGGCGATATCCGACATCACCTTGGATGCTCCCGCTTTGTCTCCTGATTTCTCTTTCAATGAAAGCGATTTTTCATAGGTGGTCAACGAATTTTGAAAATCACCGGAATTGTAATAGGTGTTTGCGAGATCTTCATACACAGTGGCGATTGATTCTTCCTTACCCAGCTTTTCTTCGATGGTAAGCGCTTTGTTGTAATACACGATGGCCATTTCATCGTCATTCACTTTTTTGAAAGCTTCTGCAATTTTTCGGTAAACGGTGGAACGAACTGACAAGTCACTGTTTTTCTCAGCCTGGCGTAGTTCTTCAGCAAACTGGTCCAGGATGGCCTTGCGGTTCATTTCAAGGTCAGTCTTTGAAGCTTCTGCAGCCTGCTCTTCAGTAACAGCAGCTGCCTGTTTTGAAGAGGCATCCTTTGCTTCGGCTTCCCTGCGAAGTCTTTCTTGTTCCTGTTTTCTGGCGAGATCAACCTTTCGCTTGACTTCAGCAAGTTCGTTGGTGCCCAGGGTTGCTTCAATACTCTGCATCTTAAGCCTGGGTTCATCTTCAGCGGGCATTAAATCCGAAGCCTTTTCATATTCATACATGGCTGCAGCGTAGTTTTTAACTGCCAGATAAGCATCCCCCTTTTTGATATACTCTTTATATTGGGCCGTTTTATCAGCAACCTGAGCACGGCAAGTATTCATGTCTGCATTAGGAAGCAACAAGCCCGATAAAAAGAAGTAAAACAACAGCACAGCTTTCGGATTGCCGGTAATTAAATACTTTCTCATAGATTTCAGATTTTAAAGCTCATACGCAATTTGCCCAAGGTTTGGTACATAACTGAAAAGAAAATTTAATGTAAAATAAGCTAATTTTGCTGAAAACTTGCATATTTTCAGGCTCCATTTATGAGAAACAGGGAACAGGAAGCCGAACATTATATCAAAAACCTGATCAGATCAGGAGAACATCAACAACTCGATTTTAAGTTCGAAATCAGCAATGCACAAAAACTGGCCAGAACTTTTTCCGCCTTTGCCAATACTGTCGGAGGGAAACTGCTGATCGGAGTCAAAGATAACGGAAAAATCACCGGTGTCCGAAGTGAAGAAGAAGCCTATATGGCTGAATCGGCAGCCCATGTTTTTTGCAAGCCCAGGGTTGGTTTTACTATAAGAAGTTGGGATGTTTGTGGGAAAAATGTGCTCGAAGTTGACATCCCGGCCAGTAAGCACAAACCTCATTGTGCCAAGAACGAAGATGGGAAATGGGTGGCTTATGTCAGGGTAAAAGATCAGAATATACGTGCCAATAAGGTACTTGTGCATGTTTGGAAGAACAGGAAAAAAAGAGTGGGAGCGTGGCTGAAAATCGGAAAGGAAGAGCAGCGGCTGATTGATTATCTGACAGAAAATGAAACAATCACCATTTCCAAATTCATCCGTATTGCAAAAACAAACCTGGCCACAGCTGAAAATATCCTGGTCAGTTTGATACTGATGGATGTGATTCGCGTGGAACTCACAGAAAAATCGGTATATTACCGGCTCAACAAAGAGCAAAATTCCTTGTTGCAATACTGACACATTTTACTGAAATATTGAAATCACAAAAATGGCATGAAAATTGATCATATGCATATATACAAATAAATAGATATGAAAGCACATAACCTACTATTTTATGCAGCTGTTTTCCTGTTGGCTGTTTCAACCATCAGTTGCGGCAACAATCAAAAAGGGCAAACAGGATCAAAGGATACGGTTGCAGCAGCCGTTGCGGTGCAACCGGCTCTGGAGAAAACAGCAAATACTGCTCCTGTACATATTAATAAAGCAGATTTTTTGAGACTGGTAATGGATTACGAGAAGAATCCTGACGTATGGAAATTTCAGGGGGACAAACCCTGCCTTATCGACTTTTACGCAGACTGGTGTGCTCCCTGCCGCATTACATCTCCCATTTTGGATCAGCTGGCCAAAGAATATTCCGGAAAGATCAACGTGTATAAGGTTGATGTGGATAAGGAACAGGAGCTGGCAGCAGTTTTTGGGGTACAAAGCATTCCTTCCTTTCTCTTTTGTCCGGTTGACGGAAAACCCACCATTTCTGCCGGGATCGCGGGGTCACCCGAAGCCACAAAACAAATGTTTATTCAACAGATTGAGGAATTGCTGCTGAAAAAAGCAGGCGAAACTACCTTATAGCAGTTATCCATTTTTATCAACATGGGGAACATCATGCGGCAAACTGAAGTAATTTTACCGCATGTACCTGATTTTTGACACCGAAACCACCGGATTACCAGCCAACTACAATGCTCCGGTAACCGATACAGACAACTGGCCGAGAATGGTTCAGCTGGCATGGGAATGCCATGATAAAACGGGCCTGCTTTTATATAACAAATCTTTTATTGTCAGGCCCGAAGGTTATGTGATACCACAAGCAGCTGAGAAAGTACATGGCATATCTACAGAAAAAGCCCTGGCTGAAGGTATGGATCTGGAAACTGTGCTCAGGGAATTTGATGAAGATCTCCGTCAGGTTTCTGTTATAGTGGGCCACAACATCTCCTTTGATCTCAGAATTGCGGGGGCTGAATACGTCAGAAAAGGCATTGCCACGGTGCTTCATGATATACACGCAATTTGTACAAAAGAAGAGTCAACTGATTTTTGTGCCTTGCCGGGTGGCAAGGGCAATAAATTCAAATGGCCCAACCTGTCAGAATTGCATAACAAGCTCTTTAATGAAAGTTTTGAAGAGGCGCATAATGCAACAGCTGATGTGGCAGCCACTTCGCGTTGTTTTTTTGAATTGATCCGCAGGGAAGTCATCACGGCAAGGCACCTGAAAATCGATCCTTCTTTGGTGCAGGATTTCAGGTCAGCCAATCCTGATGTAATTCAGCCTTTCCCGGTCGTTGTCAGGTCAAATGCAGCAAAGCCTGCAGAAGCCAAACCTGATGAGATTCAAAAGCCTGTTCCTGCCAATGAGTCCGCGGCCACGACTTTCACCCATCTGCACGTACACACCCAGTATTCCATACTTGATGGAGCAGCAGTGATCAAGAGCCTGATCGCCAAGGCTAAAAAGGACAATATGGAAGCCGTTGCCATTACCGATCATGGAAACATGTTTGGTGTCAAGGAATTTCATAACGAAGCCAAAAAGCAGGGTATCAAGCCCATTCTGGGATGCGAGGTTTATGTGGCCAGGCGGTCGCGCTTTGAGAAATCTGACAAATCGGATGGTGGCGGATTTCATCTGGTGCTGCTGGCTAAAAACAAGCAGGGTTACAAGAACCTCATCAAGATGGTTTCCTATGGGTGGACAGAGGGATTTTACTACCGTCCCCGTGTTGACAAGGAATTGTTGCGCAAATTTTCAGAAGGATTAATTGCCTCTTCAGCCTGTTTACACGGTGAAATCCCCTGGCTGCTGCGACACGAGGGCGCCGATGCAGCAAGGAAGGCACTCACGGAATACCGGGAGATATTTCGTGATGATTTCTACCTCGAAATGCAGCGGCATCCTTCAGGAGATCCTCAGATTGACCGGGAGGTTTATGAAAACCAGGTTTTTGTCAACAGCCAATTGTTAAAACTGGCTGAGGAAACCGGCATCAAATGCATTGCCACCAATGATGTTCATTTCATCAATGAAGAAGATGCTGCAGCTCACGACCGGTTGTTGTGCATCAGCACCGGTAAGGATGTGGATGATCCGAACAGGTTACGCTATACCAGGCAGGAATGGCTCAAAACACAGGATGAGATGAGGCGGCTCTTCGCCGACATCCCTCAGGCAATAGGAAATACCCAGGATGTGGTTTCAAAGATTGAACTCTATGACCTGAACAGCAATCCGATCATGCCTGACTTCCCGATCCCCGAAGGTTTTGCTGACGCCTATGAATACCTGAGGCATCTCACATATAAGGGAGCTGAAAGGCGTTTCCCTGACATGAATGAAATTGTCAGGGAAAGAATTGATTTTGAATTGGACACCATACACAAAATGGGCTTCCCCGGCTACTTTCTGATTGTATGGGATGTGATCAGGGCGGCACGTGAAATGGGCGTTTCTGTTGGTCCCGGAAGGGGATCTGCCGCCGGTTCGGTTGTTGCCTATTGTTTGAAAATTACGGATATCGATCCGATCAAATACGATCTGCTGTTTGAGCGCTTTCTGAATCCCGACCGCATATCCATGCCCGATATCGACATTGACTTTGACGAAGACGGCAGGGAAAAGGTATTGCAGTATGTAGTGAAAAAATATGGAAAGGAGCGTGTAGCCCATGTAATTACATTTGGCACCATGGCTCCTAAAATGGCCATTCGCGATGTTGCCCGTGTTCAGAAGCTGGAACTCCCCGAAGCAGACCGGCTTGCAAAAATGGTTCCGGATACACCGGGGACCACTTTTAAGGATACCTATGAGAAAGTTCCTGCCCTGCTTGCCGAAAAAAATTCTGAAAATGCGCTGATTGCATCCACCCTGAAATACGCCGAAGTGCTTGAAGGATCGGTTAGGCAAACGGGGGTTCACGCTTGCGGGATCATCATCGGCAAAGACAGCCTTGAAGAATTCATCCCTATTTGCAGAAATAAGGACGCCGAGCTGAATGTAACCCAGTTTGAAGGCGCACATATTGAATCGGTGGGCATGCTGAAGATGGACTTTCTGGGATTAAAAACCCTGTCAATCATCAAGGATACCATTGACAACATCAAAAAATCCCGGAATATCGATGTGGATATTGACAAGCTTCCGCTGGATGATTTGAAGACCTATGAACTCTACAGCAAGGGCGAAACTACCGGTTTGTTCCAGTTTGAATCGGAGGGGATGAAAAAGTACCTGAAGGCATTGAAGCCCAACCGGTTTGAAGACCTTATTGCGATGAATGCGCTCTACCGGCCCGGCCCCATGGAATACATACCCAGCTATGTGAACCGGAAGCACGGTAAGGAGGATATCGTTTATGACATCCCCGAGATGGAAGCTTATCTGAAAGATACTTATGGCATCACGGTATACCAGGAGCAGGTGATGCTTCTGTCACAACTTCTTGCCGGGTTCTCCAAAGGAATGGCCGACTCGCTCCGCAAGGCCATGGGGAAGAAGATTGTTTCCATGATGAATGAGCTCAGGGTGAAGTTTGAGGAAGGCTGTGTTAAAAACGGCCATGATCCGAAGACTGTGGGGAAGATCTGGAAGGACTGGGAATCATTTGCTCATTATGCTTTCAATAAGTCGCATTCAACCTGTTATGCCTACATATCCTATCAGACGGCTTACCTGAAAGCGCATTACCCGGCAGAATTCATGGCAGCAGTGTTGAGCCGTAACCTGAACGACCTGAAGAAAATTGGCTTTTTTATGGATGAATGCAGGCGTATGGGTATAAAAGTGCTTGTTCCGGATATCAATGAAAGTTATGCGCGGTTTACTGTAAATGCCCAGGGAGACATACGTTTCGGGCTTGCAGCTATTAAAGGGGTGGGTGAATCAGCAGTGGAGCACATCATCGAAATCAGGGAAAAAGGAGGCCCGTTCAACGATATTTACGATGTGGTTGAAAGAATTAGCCTGACCACAGTGAATAAACGCTGTCTGGAGGCCTTGGCCATGGCAGGGGGATTCGATAGTTTTAGCGAGATACAGCGGCATCAGTACGTGGAGAATGATGAAACCGGTATGAGCTTCATTGAACAGCTGATCCGATATGGGAATAAGTCGCAGAACAATGTGAGCAACGTACCTACCCTGTTCGGTAACATGAGCAATATTGAAGTGATCAAGCCCCGCCCCTCAAAGGTTACAGAATGGCCGCCCCTGGTAAAACTGAACAAGGAAAAGGAAGTGATCGGCATTTATCTTTCATCCCATCCGCTCGACAATTTCAAACTTGAAATGAAACAGTTCTGTAATACAACATTGGCTGAAATGAGAGATCTGGAGCCATTGCGCGGTAAGGACGTTTCAATAGCAGGAATGATCACTACAGTGAGGCATGCCACCACAAAAAACGGTAAACCCTACGGGGCCTTTACCCTGGAGGATTATACGGATACATTCTCAATTACCCTGTTTGGTAAAGATTATGAGAATTTCAGAAAATATATGTATGACGGTTATTCGCTTTTGCTGAAAGGATCGGTAGCGGAAAACACCTGGAGATCAAATCCTGAACTGGAATTCAGAATCAAGAGCATCTATATGCTGAGCTCTGTCAGGGAGGAACTGGTAAAAACACTTCAGATCAGGCTTCCTATTACTCTGGTAGATGAGGAATTCATTGATGAGCTTTCATCTTTTACGCAAAAAAGCGGCGGAACAACAAATCTGAAAGTTATGGTTTATGATCCGGTTGAAAACATTGGCGTTGATTTCTTTTGCAGGACTAATCGCATAGCTTTGGCAGATGAGCTCATTGATTTTCTGAACAAAAACGAAGAAATTGAATATAAACTGTTATAAAAGCTGTTTGTTGTTCAACGGCAGTTTTATAACTTTGCTCTTATTGAAAAAACTGATTGTTTAAAATTCAAATATTACAGACATGGCTATAACATTGACTGATGCTAACTTTGAAGAGATTGTGCTGAAAGCAGATAAACCCGTAATGGTTGATTTCTGGGCTGAATGGTGCGGCCCCTGCAGGGTTATTGGTCCATTGGTAAATGAAATTGCCGAAGAATACAATGACAGGGTAATTGTTGGAAAGCTTGATGTGGATTCAAATCCATCGGTTTCCTCAAAATATGGAATTCGGAATATTCCAACCGTTCTTTACTTTAAGAATGGCCAGGTGGCAGACAAACAGGTAGGGGCCGTTCCCAAGGGCAGCCTGGTGAACAAGCTTGAAGCTTTGATGTAAGCTGACCAGTTACAACTCAGATTATGTTGTTAAAATTCATCAACAGCAACCGTCTCAGTTTAATTGTCATAATTACATTACTTCCGGTACTTTACTGGATCCCTTCATTCATTTCGGCAAGCACGGTTCAGATGATTCATGAGCCCGGTGTTCCGCTGGGCAAGCCGATCGTTTTGCTAAACTCCAATTTCAGGGTGCTGGCATCAGTCGTTGCGTTGATACTTTTGATTGGCAACAGCTACCTGCTGATTCAGATGAATACGAACTTTATTTTCATACCTGTTCGTACACAACTGCCTGCTTTATTTTACCTGTTGCTGTCCACTGGTATTGTACAATTGCATCAACTGACACCGGCGCTGGTATCCTCATCCTTTCTGATCTGGATGTTCTACCGAATATTCAGTGCGTATAAAACGGATGGTGTTTCCATGAACTTCCTGGATGCCGGTTTACTGGTATCCGTTGCCAGCCTGGTATATTTCCCTTCAATTATCTTCTTTCTCTTTCTTCTCACCTCAATCAGCCTGCTTAGGCCGTTTATCTGGCGTGAATGGGTTTTTGCGCTCATCGGACTGTTGATTCCCTACTTGTTTGTGTTTTCGGGGTATTATTTACTGAATTTATCGATTCCTGATTTTTTTTCACAAATAGCAGCATCTTTCGCCAGCCTGAATATAACGTTTAAGCTGAGCCAGATCGTAACCTGGGCAGTTATTCTTCTGTTTCTCATTGTAGGCAGTTACTTCATTGCCACTTACTTCGACAGCATGAAAATTCATGCGCGAAAATTCTTCCTGGTTTTCTGGGTTTTTTTCTTGTTCGGACTGCTGATTTTTCTGGTTCGCATCAGTTCAGGCACGGGAATGATCTATTTTATTTCCATACCGTTGTCATACTTGTTCTCGTTTTATTTTGTCAAGTGTAAAGCTAACTGGATTAATGAAATGGCGTTCGCTTTGTTGCTGTTACTCTGGATCTGGCAAAGAATATAGCAGAAAAGCCGGCATCTGTTTTCAGATACCGGCTTTCACCATTTAAACAACTTGTATTACAATTTCTTTACATAAGACATGATTCCCACGCCTTCTCCTGCTTTTCCTTCCTTAAAGGATATAAATACGTGATAAACTCCCGTTTTCTGACATTTAAAGTCAAAAGACGGATAGTCTTTACCGGTGGCGGTTATAAATGTACTTCCGAGCAGCGTGTTCATATCGAAAAGTTGAAGAACTGCTTCTCCGTCTGAGTTTGGAGCTGAACACACCGAGAAGCGGTAAACAACACCTTTACTCAACAGCAGGGCAAAGCGGGCGGTAGGAGGGGCTCCTCCGGGGGTTCCCTGATCGAGCTTAACAGGAAAATCCTTCAGATACATTACGTCGCCTGCATTAGCTGCACACTGGGCGGTAAGCTGTGACACATCCTGAGCCTGTGCGAAAACTGATGCGACAAATGCAAGAACTGCGAATATGATGATGAATTTCTTCATAATTAAAAGCTTATTAACCTGTTACGAACTTGCTCTGTGGTACTGATGATATTGTCCAATACCTCAGGAGAAATTTTAATGATGCTTTTATCACCCTGAACAATACTTAACATGCCGTCAACCTCAATCATTTGAGGTTCTCCTTTTTCCACAAATATCTCAACCGATTTGTAAAGATCTTTCAGCAGTTGCAGCTCTCCCAGAAGTTTGGTGTATTGCTTGTCTTGCTGAAACTTTTCAAGAATCAGTAAAAGCTGGTCAAGCGTCAGTTTCTGTTCGCCAATGCGATCAGCAAGTTCTTTATTTGGAGTGGCTTTATAAACCTGAGTACCCAGGTACAATCCTTCGATCCAGACGCCGGTAACCATCAGCGCGCTGAGATTTGTACGGTTGTTGGAGTGCAGGTACTTATCCATTTGATTGAAACTGTGCACTGAGATGTACATCAGGGAGTCGAGGTTTTTGCTGTTGGTAGCCAGTCTTTTCAGTGTGGTAAAATCAAAGAACTGCCCCACCTTGATGGCATCAGCAAGTGATTTTATGGCGGTCAGATAATCCACCACGGCCGAAGTTTTGTTGTACATATTCAGGTAGCCCAGATCTGCTGCGTAAATACCAAGATTCAGCGATTGCTGGAAGCTGGTTGTCAGATTTCCGACTCTTTCGGTGGTTGAGATGTACCTGTTGGAAAAGGGCACCCCCAGATCTTTGATCATGGCAGCCATTTCAACCGGTGAGGATATATTCTGGACAATATCCTGCATCACCTCTTCCGAAATTTCGACACCTGCATTGAGAACAGAATCAGGTATCTCTAAACCGGCATCCTTGCCTTGACCTCCCGATTTACAGGAAACGGCAACGAAAGCCAGTATGATCATTAGATAAACAAATACTTTGGGCATAATCCTAAGGATGTTTTTGTTAAACAAAAATAACGAATGCATGAAAGAATTAATATATATTATTGATCAATTTGAATTTTTCTTTTTAAAGCGATCCGGAAAATTAACCAGTTTTTTAAGCCATTCATAATAAAGTGCAATGTAAAAGAGCAGTGTAAGCAACCAGATAAAGATCATATTGTACCAGAAGGTGTCATAGGTTTTCCCGAGAAATGGCTTCACCGGAGAATAAAAATGGGTACGAAGTGTCAGCATGCTCCCGATATATGGATCCTGGTATATGGGATCATAGTGCTGCACCAGCTGATTGTCATATTCAAGAATCTTATTCTTTTCATAAACCTTCCTTACAATATCCTGCACCCCTTCGTTGTGATAATTGTTTCTCAGTTTTTCATAGGCCTCAGGATCACGGTCCATGAAAAAGTTGAAATAATTGTCCTTTTGTTTGCTGATTCGTTGGAAAAGCTCCCCGTAATATTTATCCAAAGCAGAAAGGTATTCCTGCAACTTTTCAGCTGTCTGAACACTGAATTTTCCTGGCTGCAAGTTTTCAACCGGTTCAAACGGAGTAACATCCAGGTTTGTGGAGGATTCTTTAATGGTTTCATTTGCAACAACCTGAAGATCTCCTATCGACATGGAAACCGTTCCGGTATTGTACACTTCATTTTTTACGCGCTCAAGTCGCTCCATCAGTTCAGGCAGCCAGTAAACCTTTTTATAGTCGCTTTGGCTTTCTTGCTTTTCCAGTTCATACAGTTTGTTCTTCATGAACTTGTTGTCCTTATATTGATGCACCATCAAAGCCTCATAGGACCATTTTGTGACCATGAATTCGGCTATGACAGGAACTTTGTCAACCCTGCTGACATGTCTGTTGAGTTTGTCAAAGCTGAACATGGCACCGCTGAGCACCATCATTGGGATCATTACAAGCGGAATCAGGATGTAAATGGTAACGGCGGAGTTAAATGAAGCAGAAATATTCAAACCCAGCATGTTGGCAAATGCTGCTGTGGAAAACAGGGCAAACCAGTATATAAAACCCATATCCCTGATTCCCAAAATCAGATTGGCTACCACCACAAAAAGAACCGACTGAATTGCTGAAATGGTAAACAGGATGGCAATCTTGGAAACCAGGTAGCTTGAACGGCTCAAATTCAGAAACCGTTCACGCTTCAATATTTTCCTGTCGCGGAAAATTTCTTCGGCGCTCACTGTTAAACCAAGGAACAAGGCAACAATCAGGGCCATGAAAATGAATATGGGAATATTTTCATTAACCCTGAAAATATACTCCTTTGAAGTCGGATCTTCGATATACCGGATAATGAATGCAAGAATAACACCAAGAACAGGCGCCTCGAGCAGACTTAATGCTACATATTGCCTGTTGCTTATTTTAGAAAGAAAGTCCCTGACGGTATAAATGCCCAGCTGGCTAAACCATCCGGGAATTTTCAGGTTTTTGGGTGGCGCGTCATGTCCTGATTCAAGTTCTTTATAGGGGATCAGGGTATTGTAATGTTCCTGCCATTGTTGCGGCGTAACTTTGCGTGAATCGGTATAGTTTCCGAATTCGTCCACTACCTTGGCTTCAATGATGTTAAAAATCAATTCGGGATTTACATTGCCGCAGGTGGGACATTCACCGACATCACTGTTAATCTGTGCATCAAGATGTTTGAAATACATGACCGCTTCAACCGGATTGCCGTAATAAATCATATACCCTCCGGTATCCAGTATGATCATTTTATCGAACATCTTGTAAATTTCAGAAGAAGGCTGATGAATGACCACGAAGATCAGTTTGCCTTTCAGGGCAAGCTCACGAAGCAGGTCCATCACGTTTTCCGAGTCGCGTGAAGACAAACCCGAAGTGGGTTCATCCACAAACAGAATGGAGGGTTCACGGATGAGTTCGAGGGCAATATTCAGTCTTTTCCGTTGTCCGCCACTGATGGTTTTATTCAGCGGAGATCCAACTTTCAGGTCCTTTCTGTCAAAAAGTCCCAGGTTCTGAAGGGTTCTGGAAACCATTCCGTCGATTTCCTCCTCGCTTTTATCTTTGAAGCAAAGTTTGGCATTGTAGTAAAGGTTTTCGTAAACGGTGAGTTCCTCAATCAGCAGATCGTCCTGTGGAACAAGGCCGATTACGCCTTCAAGCTTTTCACGTTCCTTGTGGAGGTTGATTCCGTTGATCAGGACATCTCCCTGTGATGGAGCTTCAACTCCGCAAAGCACGTTCAGCAGCGTGGTTTTTCCGGCGCCGCTGGCCCCCATAATGCCAATGAGGCGTCCGTGGGTTTCGGAGAAACTAATATCTTTGATCCCAATGTTTCCATTTGGGAAGCGGTATTCCAAATCATGTGCAATATACGATATCTGGCTGGTGACCATGTCAGCCATGAAATGAGCCACTACATCGCTGTGGTAAATGGGTGCTCCTTTGGGTAATTTTACTGTGCTGCCGTTGGCGAACAGGTAAATGCGGTCATTCCGGATGGGCAATCCGTTGAGGAAAAGGTCCTCATTTCCTGTATATTTCAGAAAATACAGGTCAACACTGTTGATCTTCAGAACAATGACATTGCCCTGCAGATGCTTTGTCTTGATGCTTTTAGCCGATTTCGGGCTGACCAGTTTGTCGTTGATGATCAGAATATTCGCTTCATCAAGTTCGTCAGCCTCATTGCGAACTACAAATGATTCAATACTGGTGAATTCTTCTTTTTCAACCTTGAAAACTTCGGCAACCGTATTGATGATCTGCATGCGCTGATCAGAAAATTTCCGGTCAGCATTGACAATTTCAAAAAGCCGCACCAAAGCCACTACCTTTTGTTTCTGGGTAAGGGTTTTGTTGATCTTTTTGCACAATCCCAGGATTCTTACAGAATCCCTAACCGAGGTAAGTTTGCGGGTGCTTTTTTCTTCTTCGCCTTCCGAATTGTTCTCGCCCGCTTCCATCCCGCTGTACTGCCTGAAAAGCTGGAAATATTCCTTTACTTTTTCATCGTTGAGTTGTTGCTGAAGGAAATTCTTGACGTATTCCACCTGCGTAGACTCAACGCCTTCATCTTGCTTTGCAATGATTGCAAAGAGCTGCATTAGAGCTTTCAGAATTTCTTCACTCATTCAGGGGCGGGTTTGGAATTTTAACCTTTTACCGGCAGGGCAATCCGTTAATACGGAATCTGTTCAAAAGGTACATCTACGATATCGGCGTATTCCTCACCAGCCTCAGCCATATCCTCATCATCTTCAGGGAAATGCCATCTGATCACAACATCATTGCCTTTTTCGTGCATTTCCTCCAGTTTCATGAGAATATCAAGCAACAACTTGGAAGATGCGGTATTGAAATACGTCAGCTTGAAATTGAATACAGTTTTCTTATTCGGATTTTCAGCATATTCATTCAACCAGTTCAATACCGGTTCATAAAAGGAACTTACATCTTCAGGCAAAGAACGACCGCTGATCTCCATGATTTCGTTCTCTGCATCAAGCATTATTTTGGGGGTGTCTTCAGTTCCTTGAATTTTGATTGTTTCCATATGTTACAAAGTTATTTTAATTATCGCTTCTAGAAATGGTTGATGTCAGTAAAAAGAATGAGGTATCATCCGATATGGGGAGAAAATGATACTCAAGCTCCTTGTTGGTTTTTCTTTTAATGTCAATGAAACCCAGGCCTGCACCTCCTTTTTCTGAAAGTCTTCCTTCTTTCATTTGCCTTTTGTACAACTCTTTGAGTTCATCCTTGTCCATGTGATTGATGTTCTCCAGCAACTCGGTAAGATATTCAATCTTATCATTTTCAACCGCATTTCCGGTAGTTACACTGTATTCATCCTCACCTTTACTTACAAGAAAGATGCCACGTCCTGAAAAGAGATAATCATTTGAGGTGAAATCATCTGCATGTTTGCTGATATTCTGCAAACATTCAACCATCACATGGAATACCTTTCGTTGTACTGAATTCGGCTCGTCTTCTTTTGACATGTTTGATTCAGTGAGAGATGTAAATGCCTTGGTGATCTGATGGGTTATTTCGCCCTCATACACTAAAGTGATCTCATGGGCTTTCATTGATTTGTAGAATTCATAAACAAACTCCAGAAAGCCTTTCACATCTTTTTTATTATCCATTGTTCATTTGTTTATATTACAATATTACTAAAATTCGATTCCAATCAATAGCACATCGTCTATTTGTTTTCCTTCGCCTCTCCAAACTTCAAAGTCCTCAGCGAAAAGCGTGCTGTACTTTTCTATTGGAAGATCCTTATGCTCCAGGATTATTTCCCGTATTCGTTTGGGTGAGTATTTCTTTCCTTCCGGACCTCCCAGTTGGTCAGGAAGACCGTCTGAGAAGAAGAAGACCTTATCACCACGCTTGTATTTGATAGCATAATTGGTGAAGTTTTCTTCCTCTTTTTTACGGTGAGGGATCCCGCCAATGGCCTTACGGTCTCCTTTGTATTCGGTAAGTTCACCGTCTCTCAGCAAATACAGCGGACGGTGGGCCCCGGCAAATTGCAGCTCCTTATCCAGATGGTTCACCTTGCAAAATGCAATATCCATGCCATCTCTTGCTTCGGCTTCCTCACTATCTTGCTTGAGGGTTTTTCTCACTCCAAAGTGAAGCATATCACATACTTCCGAAGCTGTCATCTTTCTTTCGTGGTCAACTATATTGTTCAGCAGGAAATAGCCCACAAATGACAGCAACGCTCCCGGAACACCATGTCCGGTACAATCTACAGCAGCAATATAAATATCATTGCCCCGGTTAAAGAACCACGGGAAGTCTCCGCTGACCACATCCCTGGGTTTATACAGGATAAACGATTTAGGCAGGTGTTCCCTGACTGATCTGATATCCGGAAGAATGGATGTCTGTATTCGCTGCGCGTAATTTATGGAATCCTCAATTTTACGGTTCTTGTCCTGAATTTCAATTTCAATCTGCTTGGCCTCGGTAATGTCATGACCCACAAAAAGAATGGTCTCCAGTTCGTTCTCGTTGAATTCAGGAATGGCGGCAAAACTCATGATCCGGTCTGTCTGAATCCCCTCAATGGTTGCAGGAACGGTTATTTCAGCCAGGGTTTTATTGGGATAGGATTTGATGGTATCAATGGTTTCCTTGAAATACTTAAGCAATGCTTCCGACATATGGACCTCTCCGAGCGATTTGTTGATGAGATCTTTGGGGTCGATATCCATAAAGCTGCTGACAATCGGATTGGCATAAAAGAACTGGCCAATGGTGCTTAACCGGATGATCAGGTCGAGTGAATTTTCAGACAGTGCCTGCATCTTGCTCTTCAGTCTTTCTTCACGCTCAGCACGCTTTCTTTCCGTAATATCGGATGAGTTCAGAATGATGCCTTCAATGGCAGGGTCCATAAGCAAATTCCGGCCCGTAGCCTCCAGGAAGATCTTCTGTCCGTTCTTTTTCATGTAGGTATACTGGATGGTAACCGGCTCGTCGGGCTTTGCAAGTAACTGCTTGAACATGTTGCGCATACTTGTTTCGCCTTTTCGAGTGAGGCGGTCTATATCCTTGCCATGCATCATTTCATCGGAAGTAAAACCGAGAATTTTAAACACCGAAGGACTCACATACTTCATCACCATGGTTTCATCATAGATGGCGATTATTTCTGAAGCATTTTCAAGCAGTGAGTACTGTCTCTTTTGTGCATTCTCCACTTCCTGAATTTGCTGTTCCAGGTGTTCGTTAGATTTCTTAAGTTCTTCCTGGGTAGCCCTCATTTCTTCAGCATTCTGCCTGAGCTCTTCTTCATTCTCCTGCAGTTCGAGGGTCATTTGCTGTGATTCAACCAGGAGTTTTTCAGTCCGTTCGTTAATCTTCAGGTTAAAAAAGGTTCTTGCGATGATTTCGGCCAGTTCTTTCAGCAACCGGATGGTCAGGTTGGGAATGTGGCCTTCAACAGAAGCAAATTCCATCACTCCCTGAAGCTTCTCATCAGAAATCAGGGGTATCAGCAACAAGCTCCGGGGTTTCTGGTCTCCCAGAATTCCTGAAGTAATGGTAACATAGTCATCCGGAATCTCAGTGCGGTAAATGTAATCCATTTCATAAGCACACTGCCCGATCAGCCCGTAGCCCAGTTTATATTCCGTATTACTGAATTTTTTCCGGTTATAGGCATATGTAGCAAAACCTGACAGCACCTTGCGATCGTCGTTGTACAGGTATATGGCGCCCTGTACCAGTTTGGTATAGTTCACCAGATTCTGAATGACGCGGGATGACAGTTCATCAATTTTGTTGTATTGCCGGAGTATGTCGGAAACAATCTCTTTGCCTTCAGCGATCCAGCTCTGTTCCGATTCTTTCTTTGAACTTTGAAGCAGGTTATCGCGCATAAGCAACAGCGATTGTGCAAGAATGTCATGGTCGGTACTGATGGTAAGTTGCGAATGATAATCTCCTTCCCCGATCTTCTTGGCAAAATCTGCCATGGCGTTCATGCGTGAATCACGCTCGTTCAGTTTGGTTTCATATTGGATTTTATCCTTCAGGCGGCGTCGGTCAAGCAGGTATGCCCCGATAACCAGAATCAGCGGCATCAGGTCGAATAGGTACAGCAGGGGATTACTCCGGTGAATTTCGCCAATGCCTGTAAAGGATATGTTTATCCTGCTTCTGATAAATTCAATTGCCCAACTGAGCAGCGTCAGTGTCAGACCGGTGATGAGCCCTGCAACAAACGTTTCCGTCCGGAGCACCTCCTTAATGATATTATTTTTGTTTTCTGTGTTCATATTTTATCAGGCAACTGCAAATTTATGAACCCTGGGACCCAGTTCAGATGATAATTTATCAAGAATTTTACCGGTCAGTGAATCAGGTTTCTTGAAAGCCGCTAATTCAATTACTGCAATACTTTCCTCATTGTTCAGAACAGGAACAATCAGCAGGAAACGGGGTTTTGAGTTTCCCAATCCCGATGCAACCGTAAAATAATTTTCAGGAACATCATACAGTACCATCCTGGTTTTGCTTTCGGCTACCTGACCTGCAAGGCCTTCTCCTGGCTTAAATGAATCCGGCTTGCGATCCGTGAGTGCATATTCCCCGGCTGGGAGGTACATGTTTTCTTTAGCGTTCTTTACATAAATTATGCCCTGAACAAAACCCATTTCCTTGCCCAGATTTGACAATATCTTGTTGCAGAAACTACTCATGGTGCGTATTCCCTGCATGCCGGTTAACACTGAAGCAACGGCATGATCAACAGCTTCCGACTCATTTTTATTGTCACTGTCTTCCTGCTTTTTGTTTTCAAGATCCTGTAAAACTTCTTTTCTGCCGGCTTCAAATGCCAGCGTTTTTATTTTTTCAATTTCAGCCTCATCAGCAGATCTGTATGCGATGAAAAACAGAAATACACCGGTGGCAAAAAGAATGAGAACGAAAAACACAACCCATCCCTCGTTGCGTACATTGCTGTTCCGCAGTGAATTCCAAAGGGCGGCAAAAGTCAGCAGCAAGCCCACAACCAAAACGATCACGGCTGACACGCTGAATTTTCTGTATTTTATCTTGTCAATCATCGACTTACCGGAGCTTTTGTAAATAACTAATGATTTGATCTGTGGTATATACGAAATCCACTTTAGTAAGTTGCAGAGCAGATTGCGTCATCGTTTTCACTTCACATTCATTGGGATCCTGAACTATGGCAATGCCTCCGTTGTCGTGCACCTTTTTGAGTCCCAGCGCTCCGTCTTTATTGGCGCCCGAAAGAATGATCCCTATGAGTTTCTCACGGTATGCATTGGCTGCAGTAATAAACGAAAGGTCAATTGACGGACGGGAATGATTTACAGTATCCTCCGTTGACAATGCAACACGGTTTGCCAGCTCTACATACATATGATAATTGGCCGGTGCAAGATACGCTCTCCCTGGTCGAAGTGTGTCCTTGTCATACGGTTCTTCAACAGGTATATTGGATTTGAGTGATAACGCTTCAACAAATCCCGAACGCACATGCTTGAGCCGGTGAAGGCACAGTAAAACCGGCAAAGGAAAATCCTTGGGCAATGAATTCAGTATCCGGGTAACTATCTGGAAACTGCCAGCTGATCCGCCTAATATTACTGCTTTGTAATTCATTATCAAATCAATATTTTTTCCGGTATACGCTCTCAGCTTCATTTACAAATTCAAAATCCCTGCTGGTGCCTAATCCGGGAATTTTTTCACGAATCCCGAGGATCAGGTGACCTGAAACTGACAGGGAACTATAAAGAACTTGCAGTGTTTTTTCCTGCAAGGCCGGATTATAATATATCAGGGTATTTCTAAACAGGATTAGTTTGATATTTTGGGGTGCACTATCAAAGTTAATATTAAGTTTTTTAAATTCAACATGTTCAATCAGGCCGCTGTTTCTTACCACATAGTCTTTTTCGGGTTTGTAATAAGCTGATAATTCCTTGAATCCGTTGAATCTTTTATAGTTCTCCTCAGAGATTTCAATTTTCTTTACATCATAACTGCCTCCCCTGATTAAGTCAATACTTTTATTGCTGAAGCAGGAGGCAAAAATCTGAACTTTGTCAGACAAGCCCATTTCATGAAGCAGTATGGCCAGCGAATACAATTCTCCTCCAGAAACACATAATGGGAGCCAGATTTTAAATTTGCCGGCATTAGTGTCGATTTGTCGCGGGAAAAAATCTTCCCTCAGCCAGCGCCACAAAGATGGGTCACGGAACATTTCGGTGGAAGACACCGTCAGTTCATAAAGAAAAGTATCAAAAAAATCCGCATCTTCCTGAATTTTTCTCATGAAGCTGTCCAAAGATCCCAGGGCATAAAGCTTCATGACTCTTTCCAGCCTTTGCTTGAAAGATGTCAGTGCATAAGTTGAGAAATCGTAGTTGTACAACGATTTAATAAGCCTGATGATTTCCCGTATATCAACTATTCCCAATTCGGCCATCTGTAACGAAATTTATATATTTAACAGCAATTCCTTCACGGTTCATCACGGGTGTGAAGTTTTCCAGAATTTCAATTTCCTTCTTTCCAATTGTGATTGTTTCCTGAACATTCACATGTTTCTTTTTCAATACATTTTCCCAAAACCGGGCATCGGTTTTCAGTGTACCATTGAATACATCCTGGTGCAATTTTCCAATGAGTTCATTCTGGGCGGTTCCCAGAAAGACACATAATTTTTCATTGCAGTTGCTGATCTTTCCTTCCAAATCATACTCAATTACATACAACGAGTTGCCCAGGGCTTCCACAATTCCCCTGAATTCTTCCTCACGCCGACCTGATTCTTCCTGGGTGGCTTTCAATTCTTCCATGTTTTGCCTCATTTCCTCTTCCTGTTCAGCCATCTCAAGCGCCTGTTGCTGTGACCTGGTCAACAAATCAGCTGTCTTCTGATTGTTCCGGGTGTAATCAATGGTTGATCCCAGGCTTCTTGTGACCTGTTCGGCGAAATCAACTTCATAATCCTTGAAACGGTTGAGAGAAGCAATTTCAATTACACCAAGCAGTTCTTCTTCATGCATCACAGGCACCAGCAACAGGTTATCTGGGGGTGTATCACCAAGACCAGATGTGATGGTGATATAGCCTGCCGGTATTTCCAGCAGGTTGATGGTCTTCTTTTCTTTGGCACATGTTCCCACAAGTCCTTCACCCAAAGATATTGTCTTGTTCATGTATTTCTTCCGGTTGTAGGCAAATACCGCTATCAGATTCAGTACCGGTTTTGACATGTCTGAATTTTCCAATATGAAGAAACCGCCTTGAATGGCGTTCAAATATTTGACGATTTCACGAATGAAGTTATCACCCAACAGGTTCAGGTCATTGCTTTTGGAACGGAGAATTTCGGCAAATCTGGCCAGACCTTCATTCATGTAACGCCTTTTCAGATTGTCTTCTTCATTTATTGCTTGCTTTTCGGCAGTTTCTGAAATTTTCTTCTGAAGCATGAGGAGTTCCTTGCCCAATTCATCATTTTCGCCCTGCAGATTCAGTGGTGTATCAAGAATATCCTGATTCATTGCGCTGATAAAGGCATGTTTGTCCTTTAAAGAGGCAATATGTTTGTCGAGAGAATTCTTGATGTCATGCATGTCTGACAGGTTACCGCAAGAAACCGTGTCATCAGGGAATTCACCCTGGGCAATCTTTTGTGTAAAACCAGCCAGTTGCTGTAACGGGTCAACAATTGAGAAAACATTGATGAACAGGTAGATGTATAATGCAACAATGAGGATGATGAAGAAGTAGCGTGCTATTGTCCACCATGTTCTGCCTTGTTCTGCCTTGTTTGTAATAAGATCGCTGGCCTTCTGAAAATCATCCTGCAACTTCTGCATGGATTGTTGCATGGCTGTAATCACTCCGGGAACTCCATCGTATCCCATTCTTTTTTCAATAGAAATCAGATTGCCTGTAAGTGAGGCATAACGGTCGAGATCTTCGTAAGTGATGGCAGCTTCTTCAAGAGATATCTGGTTTCGGATTTCTTCAGCAAGAACGGAGATGTTTTCAAGTGTTCTGATATCGTGGGTTAATAAATACTTGTTTTCAAGATCTTTTATCTGCAGCAAGCCGACAGATTCATTAATATTGCTCTGGCTGGTTGAATTAATCATGCTGCGTGACAAATTCAACCATTGAGAAACCAATCCTGAATTCAGATTTCCCCGCTCGTGTGAGATGAGAAAGAAATCATTCAGGCTGCTCTCAAATGAGGAAAGGGCATCGGAAAATTGTTCAATAGAAGAGGATACCTTTTCCTTACTTGCCAGGGAATAATTGGCCTTAAACAATACCAGGTCTCTCCTGATTTTTGTAATTATGGATCTGGCATCTGATTCGGTTTTGCTCTCGTTATCTGAAAATAAATTGTCAGCCTGGTTATAATTCAGCAGAAATTTGGCATGTATGGCTTTAAGATCTGTTAACTGACTATTGGTGGCTGAGAATCTCAGTACAAGTTCATCAGCTTTTTGAACAGGCATACGGAAAAGCCAGTTGATGACAAGCACCAGGGTTGCGAAAAGAACAAACCAAAACCCAAGAAAAATCTTATTGCTCATGGCAGATTTGGATGCTTTTTTATTCATTGTTCCCTGTTTTGAAAAAACAATCTTTTGGTACTCAATTTAATCAAATATATCGTAACTGTCTTAATTTTTAAAGTAAGCATGTCCTTTTTTTTGAAATTTCGATGCATGGGCGCCAAGAATTGTCTCATGCATGCCCAATACCAGGCATCCGGTGTCGTATAAACTCTGGTGAAACAGGTCGAATACCCTGCATTGCAAATTGTAATTAAAATAAATAATCACATTCCTGCACAGGATCAGATCGAATTTTACATACAGGGTGTTGTTGTCAACTACCAGGTCGTGCTTTTTGAATACCGGCTTTTCTCTAAGAAAGGGTAACAGCTTGATGGTGTCATTGGCTTTGTCTAATTGCAGGTATTTCTCATAGGGAACATCATTGTATTCCTCGTAGTTATAAGGGTTCTCCTTGATCACCTTATCAAAATTGTCCAGGTAGGCCAGGTTAAAACGGTACTTGTATTCGCCCATCCTGGCTGCATCCATCACATCGGTATTGATATCGGTAGCATATACCCTGGCCTTTTCAAGCATTCCAAGCTCATTCAGCAGGATCAGCATGGAATAAACCTCCTGCCCTGTTGAGCAGCCGGCGTGCCATATGTTGATTACCGAATTGTTTTTGAACCTGGGTAATATGTTAAAACGGATGGTTTGCCAAACCTGTGGGTCACGGAAAAGCTCGGTCGTATTCACGGTGATTTCCTTCACCATTTTTTCAACAAACTCGGGATCGGTCTTTATTTTGGAAATCAAGGTGGTAATATTCAGGGAATGGTCGGTAAGCACCTTCAAAATTCTTCGCTTCAACGATTTCTCGGAATACTGGCTGAAGTCGTACTTTGAAGAATTCTTCAAAGCATATACAAAGAGTTGATAATCCTGATCCGATACCATCATACTAAAACACAAAATATGTGCAGTTCTCACTCATATCCTGAACAAAAAATGACAGGCTGGAGAATATACTTGTCTACCATTATTTGTATCCATTGGTTTCATTTTTAGGTAAAATTATTTTATATTAGTTGAAAATATGTAATTATATGGAACTTAAAGCAGCAATTGAAGCTCGCACCAGTATCAGGGTGTTCAGTGAAGAAAAAGTAAACATGGATGATATCCGTGAAATGGTCAGGTTGGGAGGGTTGGCTCCCAGTGTGAACAATTTTCAGCCTTGGCGCTACATCGCTGTAACAAACCGCAAAATGCTCAACGAGATGGCTGATGTTGTTGCGCAAAAAATTGAAGAATTGCCCGCCTCAAAATCAATAGCTGCTGCAAACGTGAAAAAACAGGTTACCTGGTTTTCTACTTTCTTCAAAGATGCACCTGTATTGCTGGTACTGGTTACAAAACCCTATGTAACTGTGCTTGAAAGCGCTGTTGAATTATCACACGAAGAAATAAATGTTTTGCGCAATCATCCCGATATTCAGAGTGCGGGAGCAAGCATTCAGAATATTCTGCTTGCTGCAGTCGACATGGGATACGGTGCATGCTGGCTGAGCGGTGCCATGTTCGCGCGCAAGGATATAGAAAAAATGCTCAAAATCAGTGAACCTGAAAAAGCGCTCGCTTTCGTGGTCATCGGAAAATCCCGTTCAGAACATAAGCCCAAGACGAAACCCAACCTGGCCGATTCATTGGAAGTAATTGAATAGCCGGGGTTAATCAACATAAACGCTTTGATCCTTGGGGTATTTTATGGCAAAGGATACCCTGACTTTCTTTTCCGTTGCCGGCTCCATTTTTAGTTTCCATGAAATGCGTCCGGTTTCCTTGTTCAAGTTTCCTCCCGAATAATCAAGGGCTTCCACTTCAATATCCTTATTCATGGAAACCGGTAACTGGTCTTCAAGCCAAAGATTGAGCGGCTGCTTTTTGTTATTCCTGACGGTAATTTCCCATGCACGGGTTTCTCTCTTGTTGCTGCCAATGGTTTTTTCTTCTGTAAAATCTTTCATTTTCACACGGGTGACAATAATTCCCCGGTCGCGACCCAGCGAAAGATCGAGCGTATCATTGGTATTCCTTGTATTCAAAAAGGATTTTCCCACAAAGGTTCCTTCGAAGAACAGGTTCATTTCACCCGACAACAGGTTGAAGTCTTCCCAGCCGGTAATTCGTGCCAGCAGGAATGCTTCACGGTCAATTTTGGGAGCACAGTAATATTCATAAAAGGCCGGAAGGTTGAAATCCTGTATGTTTATGGTGTATTCCTTGCTGTCCGACGGGATGTCATAGGGCAATTTAATACTGAATTCCAAATTCGTTTGGTTTTCATTTACTTCGGTATAAGTTGCTGCGGTTTCAGCAACCTCTTCTACTGCAGCTAATTCCATTTCCTTATCTTCAGCAACAATAGTAACATTATATGCTTTTTTTGCAGCCCCCGGCCTGGCCACATTATATTGACCGAGATTACGGATTGGCTCCTCAAAATCAATGTACCAGGGCTGAAGATTGGGTTTTTCACCTCGTTGCCGGGGATTCGCCGTAGATAGTTTCAGGTTGATGCTGCTCCAGTCTTCACCGGTATTCTGCGATACACGGGCGTTGTAAAAAAGCTGAACCGGACTCTGGACATCTTTGGCCCTCACGTCATAATTGGGATTCCACCGGGCATCATATACCGCATAGGTCAATACCAGGCTGGCTGCAGTGGCCTCGTTGCACGATACATTCACAAGCACCTCTGATGTGGGCCTTTTCATCCGGGCACTCAACACATCTAGCTGGGTGCGTATATTACCTGCTTTCTCTTTGAGTGTTTTTGCATTGCGGTTCAGCGTCAGCTGTTCTTTTTTTATTTCGGTCAGCCTTGCCCGGTAAAAATCAGCAGCTGCTTTGAGTTCAATCATCGAGATGCCTTTTTCATTGCCACCCAGATCGCGATTGGCAATCAGCAGTTCTTCTTCATTCTTCATAACAGCCATCATGCCGTCGGTAAGGGCAATTTTTTCTTCGTAAAACTCCAGTGAATCCTGCAGCAGCTTTACCTGGGCATTGGTGCGCTGACCAGCCAGGTAATTCACCTGGTGCAGCAGCGAAAGTATGATGAAATTGCCTTCTCCTTTGGCCTGAATACTTTGGGGATCAATATTTGCGGGTAATTCTCTGAAAACAAGGGTTGTCATTCCTTTTGGAAGCGATACTTTTGCCTGACGCGACACCTGTGCCCCGTTAAGGAAAACAGTTACTTCCCTGATCTGCGAAGATACCTCAACAGACTCGGCAGAGAAACCGGGGAGCCATGAGACGAGACAGGAAATGAGCAACATAATGGATGATTTCATAATTCAAATGTTAGTTGGTTAACCTTAGACATATGAAAGATAGTGCAACACCTGCAAATATCAGTCCAAATTCAGGATTTTCATCCTGTTACGTATAAAATAAATTGGTTAGATTTGCCTTACTAAACCTTTTACGACACACAACATGAAAAAAGCAATTCTTTCTTCAATTCTTGGAGTTTTCCTGTTAGCTGGTATTATGGCACAGGATTGCCCCATGTATTATCCGGATATGGTAAACGCCCAACTGGAGTATAAGCAATACGATAAAAAAGGAAACCTGAGCGGATCAAGTGTTCAGAAAATAAAAGATATCAAAAAATCTGCGGGGTCAACGGAGATGCTGGTTTCTGCTGAAAGCTTTGACGCCAAAGGAAAAAGCCTGGGATCAGTTGACCTGAAAGCGCGATGCGAGGGAGGGGTTTATTACATCGACATGAAGAATCTGATGAGTTCCCAAACTTTGGAATCATATAAAGACATGGAAATGAAAATTGAAGGCGGGAACCTGGAAATTCCTTCATCCATGAAAGCCGGTGACCTGCTCAAAAGCGGAGATATGAAGATGTCCTTCCTGGCCAATGGTATGGCTATGATGAATATGACCATTAACGTGACAAACCGGAAAGTTGATGCAATTGAAAGCATCACCACGCCTGCAGGAACTTTCGAATGCTTTAAAATCTCCTATGATGTGGCTACCAAAATGATGATCAACGTGAAAACCAAGGGAGTGGAATGGTATTCCAAAGGAATCGGCATGGTGAAAAGCGAAACTTATGACAGTGCCGGTAAACTATTAGGATCTAATGTTTTAACATCGCTCAAGAAGTAAGTGGCGGATATTTAAGCAATTGTCTTAAAAATCATCAGGCGGAGTCAACGACTCTGCCTTTTTTATTTAACTGAAATTCAATAATAAAGACAGCAGGAGCTTGAGATTGTTCAGATAATCAGGTGTTTCAGTTATGCTCAATGCTTTTATCCATTTCATCAAATCCAGCTCCGTGTTGGTGTAAAAAAATCGGAGTTCGCAGGCTTCCTGCCGTATATACTCACAGAAACCAACAGATGGAACCATGAATACAACCGTTATTGACAATTGCAGCACCCATCTTGCAAACTCTGGCAAAACCAACTCAGGCAACTGCTTTCACAAGAAGGCATTCAGGTATTTTGTAGCAGTCATTCCGGTGGCACTGGTGTTGCTGATCAGCACCAGCTACCAGCAAAGTCCGGGTAAGGAAAACTTTCCCGAATACGGGTATCTGAACCCTGAAACGATTGATTCACTTCGCGTTTTTCTTACATCCGATATTGCCGACAGCATGATCTGCATTGAGGGAGAAATTCCACAGATGATCAGTGCTGTAAAGAAATTATACCGGAATAGCGGGTATAAACCCGTATGGACCCATCATCGCGGGCTCAATGATCGTGCAGAGGAACTTCTCAGCCTTATTGAAAACTCTCGTGAATACGGACTGGAACCTGCAAGTTATCATCTTTCAGCTATCCGCCGGCTTCAACACCATATGGAAGATATTTCTCAGCCCAACAGGCAATCCACCACAGGAGTTGCCCTTGAAGTGCTGGTCAGCGATGCTGCTTTTCGACTGATGGTCAATCTTCACGCCGGTTACCGTGCTTATGACTCAACTCTTTTTTCGGAAACCTGGGTAGCTTCATTACCGGATATTCTTACAAACGCTTTGATGAACACAACCCTCTCAAAAAGCATCCTGTCGGTTCAGCCGCAGTTCATAGAATACCTGAGATTGCAGGCAGCCAGCCGGAAATTTGTACGAAATAACACGCTTACAGATGAATGGGTTGACATAACTTATCCAAACAAAGATTCTGCAGAATTATATGGACAGATCCGAAGAGCACTTAAGCAATATGGATATCTCAATACCAGCGATTGTGATGACAACCTCATTGCAGCCCTGAAACGGTTTCAGTATCATCACGGTCTGACACCCGACGGCAGGCCAGGCAAGAACACCATTGAAGCACTCAAGCAAAGCACGCTTTATAAGTACAGGATCCTGGCCTTAAACCTCGACAGGCTGAGGAAGCAACAAAATGACGACACCCGCAAGCTTTGGGTGAATATTCCGGCTTACCGGATGAAAGTATACCAGGGTAACAAACTGCTCGATACCTTCAGGATTATTGTGGGCCACCCATCCACACCCACTCCGGTGCTGTCGTCTCATATGAACAAGGTGATTGCCAATCCGACCTGGTTTGTACCCAAAAGCATTACCATGAATGAAATCATCCCGAAGATCAAATCGGATTCCAATTACCTGAAAAGAAACAACTTCAAGCTGCTGGACAAAGACTACAAAACGGTCAGTTACGAGACAATCAACATGACCGATATTTCAGCTGACAATTTCAATTACACCGTCAGGCAGGATCGTGGCGCCGACAATTCCCTGGGTCAGTTGAAGTTCATCTTCCCGAGTCCCTATGCAATTTACCTGCATGATACTCCCGGAAAATCACTGTTCTCAAAAGATCTGCGGGCGTTTTCTCACGGCTGCATCAGGGTGCAGCACCCCGAACGTCTGGCCGGGTATATTCTTCATGAAATCAATGCCGATACAACAGATGTTGCAAGCCTGATCAAAACCGGAAAACACCGCGAGTTTAATGTGAATTCGGAACTTTCGGTTGAGATCCGGTATATCACATGTGAAGCTGATGATGCGGGAAGGCTGTTCTTTTACAAGGACATTTACGGCACCGATAAAAAGGAATTGGAGAAATTCTCCTCTCTTGCAGGTATCTAAAGATATGATGCAGACAAGGTACTGTCAGCTGTTTGATAACCAAGTACAACGGATTGATTCAAATAATTACTGTCGGGGTAAAAACCAAAAACAACAGATCCTTCCTTGATCAGATCGATAATTTCATTATTCATATCGGGAGGTAAGGCCGGACAGCCAAAGCTACGGCCTAGCCTTCCGTATCGTTTTATGTAGTTTTCAGTTGCGTAGTCGGCGCCATGGATCACAATCGATCGCATTCTGGCCTGATCGTTGTAACCGGTGTCCATTCCATTGAGGATCATGGAGTAGCCCTGCCCGCCCAAATAAGGATTCCCGGTTATGTAAAACCCAAGGGCGCTCTGATGGGAGCGGGCTTTATTTGAGAATCTCAGGGCATACAGTTCACCCGAATTGCGCCCGTGGGCAACCAGTGTTTTATATACCAGGCATTTGCGTGTCAGGTTAATCACAAAGAAACGCGCACTTGATGACGGCAGGCTGTAATCGATGATGGAAAGCAGGCTGTCCTTTTCCACATGGTTTTGTGTTACAAGCGCCCTGTGACCCTTCATGGCCAGAAAGAAGACCTCTGCTTTCAGCGAAGTGTCGTTAAGTGATTCATAAAGCTGGCGCATTTCCGGCAAACAACCGGCAACATTGGTAATGATCTGCTGATTCGGATCAGTGGGTTGCGACCCCGGATACATCAAGGGGGTAACTAAAAATAATAGCCATGTCAGAATGGCCGATCGGAAAGCCATACGGATCAGTTAGTAGTGTTTGTGTGTTAAAAATAGTGTTTTCCTGATTATTAATAACAACTATTCGAAGGATTTATGAACAGTCATAATGAGTCTGCCATGCCTGAAACCTGTTGTCATTTTTAGCCTTTTATCAGCAGCGGCGGCGTTTCCTGCCTGCCTGCCGGCAGGTTGGTCACTTTTTGTGCTGTTGCAAAAAGTGACAAAGGGATCTGGGGCGAAGCCTCAGGTAATATTTCCTCAAAATCTACCTAAAAACCTATTCATTCACAATAACCGTCTGCGACCAGATACTAAGGTTGTCAAACCTGCAGGGTGACCTGAACGAGCCAATGCCAACCATCCCCATCACCAATTCGTAATCCTTAACATGAAAAACCGGAGTTGTCATATCATCAAGGAACACAGTAATGGTGCGCCTCACAATATTGCGCTCCAGCCTTATCTTATGCCATTTATTTTCTTTCCATATGATGCCTTCAGTGTTAGATCCGGGCAGTTTTTGCGGAGGCGAATTCTTGACAAGAAAAACTCCATGATGGGCACTGTCGCATTTATTGGCCAATTGAACAAAGTAATACTGTGAATGATCCTTCATCCCCAAATACAAGCAGATTTCCCCGAGTCCGTTGGTGTCAACCATGGGCATCACGTTGGTTTCGAGAATGAAGTCGCCGAATATCCTGTTGCTCAAAACAGCCATGCTGGATGGAAGATATGATTGGGTCAATGAATCGGGAAATCCCGTACATTGCAGGTAGTAATTGCTGTTTGCACGGAAAATACCCCAATGCGCAGTATGACTAAAAGTAAAATCCGACAGCGATTTGCCGTTGCTGAAATCCTGTTTGTACTGAAGAATATATCCTTCCGGAAGGTTCTGTGCTGTTGCGAAGTCACATAAAATGAAAGCAAGCAATGTAATGGAAAGAATTTTCATGATTCCAGATTAGTAAGTCACGAAAATACTTGATTTATTCCTTTTTTGCCCATGCTTCCTGTCTTTTTTCTGCTTCTTCCAGCCATTTGGGAACAATGGTCTTCAGAAATTCTACTTTCTCCCGGGTCAGCGTTTCCATTTCAAGTCCGATAAATCGCTGTGCTTTCTCTTTAGTAGCAATATCGGGATAGGGTATTTCTTCGTTACGATCAAGCGAAGCCAGTACGCGGGCCAGTTCCAGCCGGGCTTCCTGGGCTTTTCCTATGCCCGAAGCAATGATCCGGCTGATCTCAACGGGAGCATGAAAGGAATTGCCATGGCCTGCGGCAGCAAAATCCCAGCGCCATTGCGCCTGACGAATCAGCTGAAGCGCTTTTTCCATTCTTTCTTGTGTGGCACCAAAATCCCATGCTGCTTTGGCTTCTACATGAGCTCTTACGAGCAATTCCTCAAGTTTATCTCGGTTTTCAATGATCTTGTCCTGGCGGTCATATACATTTTTGACCAGTGCATCAGTCTCTTCACGGTGACAAACCTGGCATGAATTGGCCACATTGCTGAGCGGGCTGGTGATGTGGTGATCGGTATACTTCACCCCGCCTTCACTCATATAAGGCATGTGGCAGTCGGCGCAGGATACCCCT
Source organism: uncultured Bacteroidales bacterium (assembly GCA_964560225.1). GTDB lineage: Bacteria > Bacteroidota > Bacteroidia > Bacteroidales > UBA10428 > UBA5072. Next base: position 3,453 of record CAZLLD010000021.1, on the reverse strand, counting down.
CTTTCCGCATGTATTCCGGTCGAAAAGATCTCGTAATCGGGGTGCTGTGCTTTCAGCATGTGAGCCTTGCTTAGTGCATGTGTCCAGTCGCTGAACCCAGTTTCGTCATAATACTTTTCAATTTCTTCCGCCGATTTTCCGTTGTCCCACGGAAAGGTAAGATAGGATACTCCTTCATACTTTTCCTTGTCGAAGTAATATTCTACATGGCATTGGGCACAAACCAACGAACGCATTTCCTGCTGCGTTGCCTGCGTGATATCCTTGCCCGAACGCTCATAAGCTTCCATCAGTGCGGGACGGGATATTCTCAGGTTCATGGTCTTGGCGTCATGGCAGTCGGCACAGCCAATCGGATTCACCACTTCCGATCCCCTGGTTTCCCAGGTGCCCTTGTAAAATTCAGCAGCCCCTTTTTTCTCGATGAGCCTGGGTACATCCGGACTTTTACAGGTCCAGCAGGTATTGGGTTGCGGACTTTGAGCGCCGTTCATGGGAGCACCGGTGCGCAGCGTATTTTGAATATCGGTAATGGCATGGTAATGACCTCGCGACTGGCTGTAGTCCTTTGAAAAGGCATAACCGGCCCACAACACCACCATCCTGGGGTCTGCCTCCAGCATATCAATCATGGCGCTGCCGTTGTACTTGCTCCGAAAAGTGGTATCCTTTGTTTTCAGGTACGACTGGTATTCCCTGGGGAAGTTTTTTCCCCACACCTCATTGCGTGGTTCCCAATCCGGGTAGTCAATCGTGGGTGTATAGGCAAATACCGCTTCGGTTCTTCGCTGGATAATGGAAGCCGCCAACAGCCCCAGCAGAAATACTACCACAATGGTCCCTCCGAATAATGCCCAGCCAATCCAGGGCCTGGCGCCGACTATGTCTCTAATTGACCTCATATAGTATCAGTTACAATTTTTTCTCTTTCAAAATTTCCAATTCTCACTTCCTCACGTTTTCAAATTGTCGAATTGTCGAATTGTCGAATTGTCGAATTTTCAAATTTTCAAATTGTCAAATTTTCAAATTGTCAAATTGTCAAATTATCTCCCCATCCACTCCGGTACCGGGCTCGACAACATGGGAACGCGTGCATAGGGCACACTGCTCAGGCTGTTGACCCGGCCATGGGGCACTTCGCGGTGGCACTCCCAGCACTGCCTGTCCTCACGCAACATGGTAAATTGCGGATTTACCGATGCCATTCGGTTATCAGTCAGCACTTTTTCATGACACCGGATGCAGTTCTGCTTTACCACACGTTGTCCGGGTTCCAGGATGAAAATTACCTGGGGCTCTGCACGCATTGTGAAAATAGTGGCATGGCGCATGCCATCCTTTGCTTTAAAGTAATATTTGTTAAGGACGTTGTTGTGTGGCACATGGCAATCGTTGCAATTGGCCGCCTCACGGTGTGAGCTGCGACTCCAGGTGGCATACTGCGGGGCCATAATGTGGCAATTCACACAGGTTTCGGGCTTATCGGAAATATAGGATGCTGCACGCGAAACATAAAAAAGATAAACCAGGATACCGGCAATAATACTGGCGGCAATTGAAACCGGAACTATCCATCCGGCAGGGGGCTTTATGAAATCGAGCAATTTTTTCACGAAACCGTGCATACTTGGATAAATTTATGAAAAATTTCCAAGTAAAAAGCAGGTTGAGAAAATAAGCTTCACTGCAAATCAAACCCGATATCCTTACGGTAGTACTTTTTCTCAAAGTCAATCAGTGCGGCATTTTTGTAGCTCATGACCAGGGCATCTTTCATGGTGCAACCGTAGGAGCTGACTGCCATAACCCGGCCTCCGCTGGTAACCGGAACCGGTTCGGCGGTTTTGGTGCCGGCATGGAAGACCATGCTGCCTGTGACGTTGTCCAGTCCCGTAATGGCCTTTCCTTTTTCGTACGATCCGGGGTAACCTCCTGATGTGAGCATCACTGTGGTTACAAAATTGGGATCAAAAATAATATCGTTCCTTTCAGCCAGATTGCCCTGCGCCACTCCTTCAAGCAAATCAACAAAATCATTCTGAATGCGGGGCAAAACGACTTCCGTTTCCGGATCACCCAAACGGGCATTGTATTCGATTACAAAGGGCTCTCCATGGCAATTGATCAGTCCGAAAAAGATGAATCCCTTGTATTCTATTTCTTCGGTCTGAAGTCCTTGAATGGTAGGTATGATGATGCGTTCTTCCACCCTTTTCATAAAGGTGCTGTTGGCAAAGGAAACCGGTGATACAGCTCCCATCCCGCCGGTATTCGGCCCGCTGTCTCCTTCACCAACCCGCTTATAGTCTTTGGCTTCAGGCAGAATTTTGTACGATTTGCCATCAGTTATTACAAAAACCGACAATTCGATACCCGAAAGGAATTCCTCTATGACAACCGTTTTTCCTGCTTCACCGAATTTGCCCTGCAACATGTTGTCGAGTTCTTCCTTGGCCTGAATCAGGTTGTTGATGATCAGTACGCCCTTTCCGGCAGCCAATCCGTCGGCTTTCAGCACATACGGAGGTTTCATGGTTTCGAGAAAATGAAAACCGTCAGTTACCTGTCTGAATGTGAATGAACGATGCCGGGCAGTGGGAATGTGATGCCGCAACATGAATGATTTGGCAAAATCCTTGCTGCCTTCAAGCATGGCTGCCTTTTTTCCGGGACCAATAATGGCAATGTGCTTCAGTTCATTTTGCCCGTGGAAGTAGTCGACGATACCGTTTACCAGCGGATCTTCGGGACCAACAATCACCATATCCACCTTGTTTTCAATGCAAAGCCTGCCAACGGCATCAAAGTCATCGGCTCTCATGTCGATGTTTATGCCCAATTGGGCGGTTCCGGCATTGCCGGGAGCAATAAACAATTTCGAAAGACGCGGGCTCTGGCTGATTTTCCAGGCCAGTGCGTGCTCACGGCCACCGGAGCCAAGGATGAGTATGTTCATGCCGGGTAATTTTTACGCAAACATAATAAAATTGCGGGAACAATACATGGGATGGGGGTGAGTGAAAAAGTATAGATGCTAATTTAAATATTAGATCAATTGCTTTAGCCTCTTCAGGCAAACGCGTCAACTTTATTGTAAGATTTTAGTTCTAATCAATGCTTTAATTAGTCCGGTTTTCTAATTTGACATGTATGAATTTCATAACCATGGAAGAATTATATAAGATTTGATTTGTTAGATGTATTAAATTTGAAATATAAGTTTTGGCTTTACAATCAAGATGGTAAGTACGATGTCCCCCGCTGGCGGGGGTAGGGGGTGGAAGTTGAAATAGTGATTTCATGAGTAATAATTATTATAATAAAAATCTTCAGCCGTTTGCCAACAATCTCAGAAAGGCAATGACTAAAGCAGAAGCATGTTTGTGGAAATATGCATTAAAATCAAGGAAAATAAAAGGATATGGGTTTAGGAGGCAAAGACCTGTTCTT
>CAZLLD010000020.1:0-53686 GCA_964560225.1 uncultured Bacteroidales bacterium | reverse complement strand
GGAATTCTTTGCCTAAGGCAACAATACCCGTGTAATCCAGCATATCAGTTAAATACCTTTTTCCGTCACTTGCCAAAAGTTTCAGTTGGGTAGTGGTACTAACCAACTCGCTATTTTCTTTTTTCAACTTGGCTTTAAGGTACTTCCAATAATTACGAGTTTTAGTATAATCGTCTTGGTCAGTAAGCAAAGCAACTATAGAAGAAGTTTGAAACTTCGCGTTTGAAGAAAATGTTTTTTGAATCAAATTGAATTATATTTAACCTCATTAAGCTTTATTAATCGGTAGAACTTTGCTCAATATTAAAATCAACTGTATATGGGAAAAAAAGCCGTTGAAATTCTGGACCTGGATGTCAAAAAACTCATTGAAATGTTGAATGCAGCCCTCTCTGAAGAGTGGCTTGCTTATTATCAATACTGGATTGGTGCCCGGCTGATGGAAGGCCCCATGCGCAGCGAGATCGAACCTGAACTCCTGCTGCATGCAACCCAGGAATTGAATCATGCCGTGCTGGTGGTTGACCGGATCATCCAACTGGGCGGTACGCCGGTTATCAACCCTGCCGACTGGTTCAAGCTGGGTCGGTGCAAATACGACGAGCCTTCCGATCCTTATGTTGAAGTTATCCTGGAACAAAACCTCAACGGAGAGCGCTGCGCCATTCAACGATACAAGGAAATTGCCGATTTCACCAACGGTAAGGACCATACCACACATCAGATGGCCACCACCATTCTGAACGAAGAGCTGGAACACGAAAACGACATCGAAGACTGGATCACCGACATCCAGCGGATGAAGGAGGAGTTGCAGAAAATTAGGCTGTAGGCTGTAGGCTTTAGACTATAGACTGTAGGCTTTAGGCTTTAGGCTTTAGACTTTTGGCTTTTGGCTAATAGCTAATGGCTAATGGCTAATAGCTAACAGCTAATAACTAATAGCTAATAGCTAATGGCTGTTTGCAGCAGTAATCGGACCTGATTTCAGTTGTTTGAGCAGGTTGTACACAATTGCAGCCAGAATAACACCCAGCAGGGCACCGCACAGTACGTCACCGGGGTAATGAACACCCAGGTAGATACGGCTGTAGGAAACGAGGGAAGCCCAAAAGATCATGCCACCCGTTACCCACCGGTTTCGGAACAGCAACGAAAAAAAAGCGGCCAGGGCAAATGAATTGGCCGCATGGCCCGAAACAAATCCATAGGAACTCCGGCAATAACCATTCACCAGGTGAACCAGATGCCCTATTTCAGGATCTTTACAGGGACGGAATCGCTTTACACCATCCTTCAGCAGGTTGGCCAGCTGATCACTAAGCGTAATTAAAACAACCACTCCCAGCAAGATCCACAAGGTCTTCCACCGGTATTTCCAAATAATGATTCCGAGCAGAATGGCATAAAAGGGTATCCATTCATACTTTCCGGAAACCGTATACATGAACCGGTCGAAAAACTCAGAATGTAAGCCATTCAGATAAAGCAACCATCGCTGATCGATATGCTCCAGGGTTTCAAACATCACCTGGGGTATTCAGTTCCTTCCAAAGCATGTCTTTCAGCTTCTGCAGGTTGGTGCCTGTTTGTGATGAAATAAAAATGTACGGAAGATCCGGAAGATCTTTCTTCATATCCCTGATCAGTTCTTCATCAGCCAGGTCGCTTTTGGTTATGGCCAGTACACGCTTCTTGTCGAGTAATTCCGGGTTGTATTCCTTCAGCTCATTCAGTAAAACGGCGTACTCCTTAGATATATCCTTGGTGTCTGCCGGAATCATGAATAACAATATGGAATTACGCTCAATATGCCTCAGGAATCTTAATCCAAGTCCCTTCCCCTCATGTGCACCTTCAATAATTCCGGGTATATCAGCCATAACAAAGGAACGTGCATCGCGGTAACCCACAATACCCAGGTTGGGAACCAACGTAGTGAACGGATAATCGGCAATTTTAGGTTTCGCGGCTGATATAACCGACAGCAAGGTGGATTTACCGGCATTCGGAAAGCCCACGAGACCCACATCGGCCAGGATTTTCAGTTCAAGGGTATAATGCCCTTCAACAGCCGGCTCACCCGGTTGGGCATAGCGGGGAGTTTGATTGGTGGCCGATTTGAAGTGTGTATTACCCAGGCCACCACGACCACCCGGGACCAGGATATGCTCCTCATCGTGCTTGGTAACTTCGCAGATAAATTCCCCGGTATCGGCATGTCGTGCTATAGTGCCCAGCGGTACCTCAATGATCACATCTTTCCCATCGGAACCGGTTTTATTGGACTTCATGCCATCCTCGGCATGTTCGGCAAAGATATGCTTACGGTACCTGAGGTGAAGCAGCGTCCACAGCTGGCTGTTGCCACGCAGGATCACATTCCCGCCATGGCCGCCATCACCTCCGTCGGGACCTCCCTTAGGTATAAACTTTTCCCTGCGCAGGTGTGCTGAACCTGCGCCTCCCCTGCCCGACCGGCAGAAAATCTTGATAAAATCAACGAAATTGGATTCCATTTATCCCTTACAGCCGCAGCCACAACCGCTGCCGCCTTTTACCTTGTCGATTGCATTACAGAGTCTTCCGAATATGTCTTCAATGGTTCCCATACCATCAACTGACCGGAACTTGCCCTGCTTGTTGTAATACTCGATTACCGGTGCGGTTTCGCGGTTATATACATTGATGCGGTTTTCAATTACATTGATATCCTGATCATCGGCACGACCTGAAACTTTACCACGTCCCATCAACCGGTTGATAAGTTCCGGCTTTTCTACTTCGAGTGCAAGCATGACGGTGATGGGTGCGTTTTTCTTCTCCAACAGCTTGTCAAGTGCCTGTGCCTGTGCATTGGTCCTTGGGAAGCCATCAAAAATAAATCCTTTTGCACCGGCATTCTGATCAAGTTTCACCTCAATCATGCCAATGACCACTTCATCAGGAACAAGTTCGCCCTTGTCCATGTATTTTTTTGCCTCCAGACCCAAAGTTGATTTGGCTGCCAGCTCACCTCTCAAAATGTCTCCTGTTGAAAGATGCACCAATTTGTATTTCTCTATCAGGTTGGTGGCCTGTGTTCCCTTACCTGCCCCCGGAGGGCCAAACAAAACAAGATTCAGCATATGATAAGATAATTAAGTTAAAATTAATTCAAATGATTCATTACTGGTACTATTCCTCAATCCTATACAGGCCGCGCAGATTCCTTCCATAGCCCTTGTAGTCGAGACCATAACCCACCACAAAATCCTTGGGAATCCGGAATCCTATATAATCGATCCGGACATCATTGTTAAAATAATCCGGCTTCAGCAACAAAGTGGCCACAAAAACCTGCTTGGGCAACAAGCCCTTAATCTGACTGATGATACTTTCAATGGTATGTCCGGTATCTATAATATCCTCAATAATGACTACCGTTTTATCCTTGAGCACCTCATTGACGCCAATGAGTCTTTTCACATTGCCTGTACTACTGGTTCCATGGTAGGAGGTGAGCTTAACAAAAGATACCTGTGAATTGAAGTTGATCTTTCGGAGCAAATCTGAAGCAAACATAAAAGCTCCGTTCAGAATTCCGAGGAAGACCACATCCTCATTTTTCAAGTCGGTATTGATCTGGTCGGCAATTCTTTGAACTTGTTGTTGTATTTTCTCGGCCGGAATAAACAACCTGAATTGCTTATCGAGTATGTTCAGTTTAACCATGAAAACCGGTTTCAATAAAAATCGCAAGATACGAATATTTGCATTATATTAGGCCTGGAATTAATATTTTGAAGCGCATGAAGCCACTTGTAAGCATCATCATGGGAAGCACTTCGGATTTCCCGGTTATGGAAGCAGCAGCAAAGTTTTTGGATGAACTTGAAATTCCCTTTGAAATAAACGCATTGTCAGCTCACCGCACCCCTGCAGAGGTGGAACAATTTGCAAAAAATGCCGAAGCTCGCGGACTGAAAGTAATCATTGCGGCAGCAGGCATGGCAGCTCATTTGCCGGGAGTAATTGCATCCATGACCACCCTTCCGGTTATTGGTGTGCCGATAAAAGCATCGCTGGAGGGACTTGACGCGCTGCTGGCCATTGTGCAGATGCCTCCCGGTATTCCGGTTGCCACGGTTGGAATCAATGCGTCGCTGAACGCCGGTATTCTTTCAGCTCAGATGATCGCCCTCCATGATGAGAAGGTAGCAGCGGCGCTCAAAAAATACAAGGATGGCCTGAAAAAGAAAATTGTTGCAGCCAATGAAGAACTGGCAAAAATTCAGTTCAAACACAAGATAGGGTGATTTGAGAATTTGAGAATTTGAAAATTTGAGGATTTGAAAATTTGAGGATTTAGGGGATGTTGGGTGTTGGGTGCTGGGTGTTGAGCCTGCCTGCCGATAGGCAGGTGCTGGTTTGCAATTTGTTTCAGGTAATAACTGATCCCGTTGAAAGCAACGATTGTGTTAGGCATATTGCTCTCACCTTTTTTCATTGCAGAAAGTACTGCACAGTACTCCTATTTCCAAGGAGATCCGCGCTCCCGGGGGATGTCGCATGCCGGAGTGATGCTGACAGATCATTGGTCGGGACTTGAAAATCCCGCAGGTTTGGCAGGTTTGAACAACACCACATTCGGTATTTGCTATTCCAATAATTACCTGATTTCACAACTGGGAACAGGAGCTGCTTCCTGTGGAATAAGGACTGCATCCGGCAATTATGGTATCAGCATCATGTCATTTGGGTATGCCTCATTTCGCCAAAGTATGGCATCGCTCAGCTTCGGGAGAAATCTGGGTAAAAAGCTGAGGGCGGGTATCGGCATTCACGGCATGCTCATTAGCCAGGCCGCAGGTTATGGCAACCTGTATGCCGTGATACCCTCGCTGGGACTTCAAATTATCCCGGTTGAGCGGATCACTTTCGGAGTGCATGTGTATAACCCCGCAGATCAGGAATACGCACCTGCAGGATACCTGAAAATACCTGCCGGATGGCAGGCTGGTGTGGGAATACAATTTGGAAAAGAAGTATTGTTGTGCCTTGAAGCCGAAAAAAACAGGCATGATCCTTTTGTTTGCTACGGTGGTTTTGAAATTTTACTTCAGGAAAAAATACCTTTAAGATTTGGCATTTCGTCGGGAACGCAAGCCGAATTGTCATTCGGGATTGGTTTTCACAGCCGCCGATTACAGGTTGATCTGGCTGCAACAAGGCATCCGTCGCTGGGTTTCAGTCCGGCTATAGGCCTGTCATATTCATTTTAATTGCTGCAGACAATCATGGTTATGAAGAATAATGCTAATTTTGCCTTTCATTCTAAACAGATTGAGGAGGATGTCAGATCAGCGTAAAGTTGCGATTATCGGAAGCGGAAGTTGGGCAACTGCCTTGGCCAAACTATTACTTAACAATTCAGAACAGATCAACTGGTTCATTCGATCGCAGGAAACCGTTGATTACTTTCGTGAATTCAAGCACAATCCAAAATACATCAGCGATATTGAGTTTGACACTGCGCGCATTTGTTTTTACAGTTCCATCGAAGAAATAATCAACAATTCCGATATCCTTGTATTTGCCGTTCCTGCGCCCTTCCTGAAAGAATCCCTGGTACCATTCAAAGGCGACTTTGGAGAGCGCACCATCATATCGGCCATTAAGGGTATTGTGCCTGCCGAAAACCTCACGGTAGCTGAATTTTTCAATAAAAATTACCAGATCCCTTTCAGCAATATCAGCATCATAGCAGGGCCCTGCCATGCTGAGGAAATTGCCCTTGAGCGGCTTTCATACCTGACCATTGCATCATCAACCAGGGAAAAGTCGGAAGAACTGGCCCCGCTTTTCCGGTGCCATTACGTCAAGGTCAAATCTTCAGAGGATATCTACGGTACTGAATATGCTGCCGTGCTGAAGAATATTGTTGCTATAGCAGTGGGTATTTGTCACGGCCTTGGATACGGCGATAATTTCCAGGCCGTGCTGGTTTCCAATGCAATGATTGAGATCCGAAGGTTTCTTGCCAAAACATACAAAAGCAAACGAAAACTGCTGAGCTCTCCTTATCTCGGAGACGTCATGGTCACTGCCTATTCGCAATTCAGCCGTAACCGTACCTTTGGCATGATGATCGGGAAAGGTTATTCGGTTAAGTCGGCCCAGCTCGAAATGAATATGATTGCTGAAGGTTATTATGCCGTTGCCTGCATTCATGAAATGAACAAGAATTACGGGGTGAAAATGCCCATTACCGATGCGGTTTACCATATCCTGTACGATAAAATCTCTCCCGCTCTTGAAATCAAACTGCTCACCGAAAAACTGAAATAAAACACCATGGATGCATTAAAGATCGATATCAGCAAGGTATATGGATTTGTACCCAGAACCGACATTTACAATCTTTCGGCAAAAGCCATAGAAAGTGCACAGGCACTGGAAAAGAAAACAGGCAAGGGGAATGACTTCCTGGGATGGGTCAATCTTCCTTCATCAATTTCCGACACGGAACTGAAAGACATCGAAAAAACAGCTTCCAGGATCAGGAAGCATGTGGATGCCGTGGTAGTAATCGGTATCGGGGGTTCTTACCTGGGCACACGCGCCGTAGCCGAGACGCTGTCACCCACATTCATGCATCTGAAACCGGGTCGCAAGAATCCGGTTATCCTTTACGCCGGGCATAATATCAGTGAGGATTACCTGAATGAACTCACCGAACTGCTCAACGACCTGAGATATGCCATTGTGGTTATCTCCAAATCAGGAACCACAACTGAGCCAGCCATTGCTTTCAGGATACTGAAGAAACACCTTGAGAAAAAAGTGGGTAAAGATGCAGCCAAAGATCTTATTGTGGCCATTACCGATGCCAAAAAAGGAGCCCTGCTTACCACGGCAAAACAGGAAGGTTATAAAACTTATGTAATTCCTGATGACGTAGGAGGCCGCTATTCGGTGCTGACACCGGTGGGCCTGGTACCACTTGCCATAGGCGGTTTCGATATTCGCGCCCTGGTGAAAGGCGCCATCGACATGGAGAAAATCACCTCATCTTCAACCGGTTTTGAGAACAACCCGGCCTGCTTGTATGCCGCCGCGCGTACCATGCTCTACCGTTCAGGAAAAAAGATAGAAATACTGGCCAATTTCGATAATAAACTGCATTACCTGGCCGAATGGTGGAAACAATTGTACGGCGAAAGCGAAGGAAAAGAAGGGAAAGGCATATTTCCTGCGAGCGTTGACTTTTCTGCCGATCTGCATTCCATGGGACAATACATCCAGGAAGGTGAACGGCTGCTGATTGAAACCGTGATATCCGTGAACCAGCCGGATACTAAACTGGTCATCCCAAAAGAAAAATCGGATTTGGACGGACTGAATTACATTGCCGGTAAACGGGTGGATTCGGTTAACAAAATGGCCGAACTGGGTACCATGCTTGCCCATGTGGATGGCGGCGTTCCCAATATCCGGATTGAATTGCCCAAGCTCAATGAGTATTACCTGGGGCAACTCATGTACTTTTTTGAAAAAGCATGCGGCATCAGTGGTTATCTGCTTGGCGTGAATCCTTTTGACCAGCCGGGTGTTGAAGCCTATAAGAAAAACATGTTTGCGCTGCTTGAAAAACCCGGATTTGAAGAGGAATCCAAAAAAATCAAAAGCCGGATCTGATAACGGCAAACAGGCACACCTAAAAGTGAACAGCACCCATGACAAAGGAAATTATGGAATTTGATCCGGCCATATCGGATGACTTTTCCGGAAAATACACTAAGGAAAAGCTGACCATCGACATTGTCAGGGCCAATATTTACGGAATTGCAATCATGTTTCCCATTGCTCTTATATATGGGATCCCCTATTTCGTGCTCTGGAAAGGACAATTCACACTTGACTATATCAGGAGTGTGCTTGACAATCCCCATCCACTTACTGTATTCATGGGTTTTTTACTGCTGGTTGGAATTATGATCGGCGGAATCGTTTTGCACGAGCTGATACACGGAATTACCTGGTCGCTGTTTGCTTCAAAAGGCTTCAAATCAATCCGGTTTGGCGTTATTTGGAAAATGCTGACTCCTTACTGCCATTGTAAAGAGCCTTTAAAGGTCAGGCATTACATCCTGGGGGCCATCATGCCGGCAATTATTCTTGGAATAGTTCCTGCTGTTATTGCAATTTTCACCGGTAGCCCCGGCCTGCTTTTGTTTGCCTTGTTATTCTCCATGGCAGCCATTGGTGATTTCATGATTATTAATTTGCTCAGGAAAGAGAATATGGACGACCTTGTCGAAGATCATCCTTCCGAAGCAGGTTGCTTTATTTACAGAAAGAATCCCGATACAACTCCGGCTGCTTAAACAAGCTGACGGATATTCTTGATATTCCGGAATTTATCCCGTATTTTAGACCAAATTCAAGTCTTATGAAAAAATTCGTATGGTTTCTTGCCATTTTGCAGGTTGTTATTCAACTGTACGCAACAGATCTCAAATCACCAAACGGTAACCTGTTGTTGCATGTGGAAATTATTGACGGAACTCCTGCATACCGGCTTGACTATAAAAACCACTCCGTAATTAAAGAGAGTTACCTGGGCCTGGAGTTGAAAAACGACCAGAACCTGATGCGGGGATTTGTGATATCAGATACCGTAAGAGCCGCATTCGACGAAACCTGGCAGCCTGTCTGGGGGGAGGTAAAAAACATCCGCAACCACTATAATGAATTGGCGGTTACACTTACACAAACCACCACAGAACGCAGTATTGTTGTCAGATTCCGTTTATTTGACGACGGTCTGGGATTCCGATATGAATTTCCCTTGCAAGACAAGCTGAACTACTTCATCATCAAAGAAGAGAAAACACAGTTTGCCCTGGCCGGAGACCACAAGGCTTTCTGGCTGCCGGGCGACTATGACACGCAGGAATACAGCACGGTTACTTCTAACCTGTCAGAAATCAGGAAACTAATGAAATCGGCCATTACCGATAATGCCTCACAAACTCCCTTTTCAGAGACCGGGGTGCAGACACCACTCTTGCTGAAAAGCAGCGATGGATTGTACATCAACATCCACGAAGCCGCGTTGGTTGATTACTCATGCATGTCGTTAAACCTTGATGATAAGAACTTCATACTGGAGTCGTACCTGACTCCTGATGCCATTGGCGATAAAGGCTACATGCAGACGCCCTGCCAGTCGCCCTGGCGCACCATTATTGTAAGCGACCGGGCAGCCGAAATCCTGGAATCAAAACTGATCCTGAACCTGAATGAACCCTGTAAAATTGAGGATGTATCATGGATCAGGCCCATTAAATACGTAGGCGTCTGGTGGGAGATGATCACCGGCAAAAGTTCCTGGGCTTATACCAACCTGAACAGCGTGAAACTTGACCAGGTTGACTATACAAAAGCAAAACCAAACGGTCTTCATGCAGCCAATACGGCCCATGTGAAAAAATACATCGACTTTGCGGCATTGCACGGATTTGATGCCGTGCTTGTTGAAGGTTGGAACGTAGGCTGGGAGGACTGGTTTGGAAAATGGAAGGATTATGTATTTGACTTTGTCACCCCGTATCCCGACTTCGATTTGCAGGAAATCAGGCGCTATGCCGCAAGCAAAGGGGTGGAAATGATCATGCATCATGAAACATCAAGCTCGGTGAGGAATTATGAGCGACATCTGGACAAGGCTTACCGGTTTATGGCTGACAATGGTTATCACGCCGTAAAAAGCGGCTATGTTGGCGATATAGTGCCCAGGGGCGAACACCACTACGGTCAATGGATGGTCAACCATTACCTGTATGCCCTCACTAAAGCTGCTGATTACCGGATAATGGTGAATGCGCACGAAGCCGTTCGGCCAACCGGATTGTGCCGCACATACCCCAACCTCATTGGCAACGAATCGGCCCGCGGAACCGAATATGAGGCCTTTGGCGGCAGCAATCCCGACCATACCACCATTTTACCTTTCACGCGGCTGATGGGAGGCCCGATGGATTACACCCCCGGTATTTTCGAGATGGACATCTCAAAACTCAATCCCGACAACCATTCTTTTGTAAACTCGACTCTGGTGCGCCAGCTGGCCTTATATGTTACCATGTACAGCCCGCTACAGATGGCGGCCGACCTGCCTGAAAACTACAATCGTTTCCCCGATGCCTTTCAGTTCATCAAGGATGTGGCGGTGGATTGGGACGACACCCGGATCATGGAAGCAGAACCCGGCGATTTCATTACCATAGCACGTAAAGCCAAGGACACAGGCAATTGGTTCATTGGTAACACGAGTGATGAGAACGGTCATGAATCGAGGTTCACCCTGTCATTCCTCGATAAGGGTAAAAAATACATGGCCACCATTTACGCCGATGCGCCGGATGCCCACTACAAAAAGAATCCCCAGGCATATACCATAAGCAAAAAAATGGTCACCAGCAAAACGGAATTAAAACTTAAAGCTGCGCCTGGTGGTGGATTTGCTGTAAGTGTTGTTGAGATGTCGGGGAAGTGACGGGTAATTGGTAATTGTTAAATCATTACTGTAACAGTTCAGGTTGAACAAAGTAGAGGTTGTCTCAAAAGGCTTGAGATTCGTCATTGCGAGGGAGGCACGACCGAAGCAATCTACTCATCTGCAATAGATTGCTTCACTTCGTTCGCAATGACGTTTCTACGTCAAAAGCCTTTTGAGACTATCTCTGTACTTTCTAAGCTTATCACTACTATTTGTTGCATGTATTATGTTCTTCCAAAACTCTAAATTTAACCGCCCATACCCTTTCCTTTAGCTATAACATATAACTCGATAATACGTAAAAAAAAGAACAGAAAGTCCCTTTTATGATGCTGTTAATTACTTTTTAGTAAGGAATTTGCATGATTTTTGCTGTAAATACTTTGGTTTCAGTTATCTTTATAACTGAGCCGTGAACCTGGAATAAATCTTGTTGTGAATTACTTAGCGCACATATACCTTTCCGGCGCCAATGAAGAAATATTGGTGGGAAATTTTATTGGTGACTATGTAAAAGGTTTTGAGTTAAGCAAGTATTCCGATCAGATACGCAAGGGCATCATGCTTCACCGGCATATTGATTCCTTTACCGATACAAACCTGATTGTGAAGCGCAGCAAGTTAAGGATGGTTGAAAGATACAGGAAGTATTCGGGCATCATTGTTGACATCGTATACGATCACTTTCTGGTAAATTCATGGTCGGTTTATTCCAGTCAGCCTATTGAGGATTTCCTGCTTAATGTGCATGATATTCTTTGCAAATATGTGGATACACTGCCAGAGGGAGTGAAGCTGTTTCTGCCTTCATTCATTAAGAACAACTGGATTCAGAAATATTCTTCAATCGAAGGAATTGAAGACGTGTTGCACAAGATGTCACGCCATACCACGCTCCCCGAAGAGACGGAATATGCGATCAGGGTTTTGCGCACTGATTACGATCAGTTTGCTGCCGAGTTTGCTTCCTTTTTTCCTTCATTGATCAGTTATGTGACCAAGTCATTTGGAATTATCCTTGATCATGAGGAGTATCACTCAGGTTTGGAAGCTACAGGCAAATAACCACGCTTACCTATTTAATGTATTTCTTTCTTACGGAATCCAGACGCACCAGGATAAAGAGAAGCAGTGTGAATGCCAGCATGGATGATCCTCCATAACTGAAATACGGAAGTGGAATTCCGATTACCGGGAACAACCCGATGGTCATGGCTATATTGATTGCAAAATGAAAGAACAAGATGGATGCCACACCATAGCCATATATTCTGGCAAACTGTGATCGCTGTCGCTCAGAGATGTACAAAATCCGGATCAGCAAACCCAGGTATAGTATGATGGCAATTGTGGTTCCAAAGAATCCCCATTCTTCTCCAACCGTACAAAATATGAAGTCGGTACTTTGTTCAGGGACAAAATTAAGCTTGGTTTGGGTACCCTTGAGATATCCCTTACCGAAAAAGCCACCTGAACCAATGGCAATTTTAGATTGATTCAGATTATATCCCACATCGCGGATGTCTGTTTCTTTGCCCAGCAGTATATTCACACGTGTCTGCTGATGGGGCTTAAGGATTTCATCAAATACATAATCAACCGAATAAGTAAACCCGATAAATCCATAAAGCAGCAACAGCACAATGAATACATTTTTAATCTTTTTTATGGCTGAAATAATCAGAAAGATAACAGAGGAGAAGACAAGTGCTGCAATCAATTCATAATAAGTATCGGATTTGTAAAGCACAAGCGGGAAAAGTTGATGTATGATAAAATAGCTAATACCTATCACGGCAGCTGCGATTAACGCGTATTTCAATTTGCGGTTGATCAATCCAAAACCTGCAACAGCAATGGCTATCAATATGATGATCACAGTCGATCCGGGAATCAGCAGAGTCATCAGAAAAAGTATGGTAACAAAAAGAGTCAGGGCAAGAATCCATCCAGGCATACCTTCGCGATACATCAGCAGGATGAAACAACTGAAAACCAGGGCTGTTCCCCAATCGGGCTGTAACGCAATCAGCCCTACAGGAATTCCGATAAGCAGGATCACAATTCCCATGGATTTCCAGGTCCACAATTTGATGTTGTAACCACTCAGATACCTGGCAATTGCAAGGGCAGTGGCCATTTTGACAAATTCCGAAGGCTGAAATCCAAAACCGAAGATCCTGATCCACGATTGTGAGTTGTTGATGGAAACACCAAATGCCAGCACACATAGGAGTAGCAGTATGGAAAAACCGTAAATCACATAGGCAAAGTAATGGAAGAACCTGTGGTCAACGGCAAAAAGCAGAATGATCATAACAATTGATACAAGTATCCACAGAAGCTGATCACCGTAGTTCTGCCGAACATTAAAAATAGAAGTGAACTGCTCATTGTAAGACGAAGCAAAGATGTTCATCCATCCGAAGATAACCAGCAACAGGTACAAGCCCACTGTTGTCCAGTCGATTTCTTCCGTTATGTTGAGCCTGTCAATCATTTGCTGTACAATAGGTTTCCGTTTAAAATTCTTGCCTCCACCCACTTCCGGTTAGGAGCTATAGAATCGGTCAGGTATTTCTCAATCATCAAGCTTGCAATGGGTGCGGCATAGGATGCACCCCATTCTCCGTGTTCCACATAAACCGAAATGGCAATTTTCGGATTGTCTTTAGGGGCAAAAGCAATAAATACGGAATGATCTGTGCCATGAGGATTCTGAGCCGTCCCGGTCTTTCCGCACACCCTGACGTTCTGAAGCTGGGCAATCCCCGCAGTTTTCCCGGGACCTCCGTTAACCGCCATATCCATACCCTCCACCACCAGCCTGAAATTGGCTGTATCAATATCTATTAAATGTTTTTCTGTGAACCTGTGTTCAATGGTATCCATTCCTTCAATGGATTTCACCACGTGGGGAATGATGTAATAACCCCTGTTGGCAATGGCAGCTGTCCAGTTTGCCATTTGAAGCGGAGTTACCAGAATTTCTCCCTGACCGATAGCCAGTGAAATTGTAGTAAGTGCATTCCAGTGATTCGATCCGTAATACTTATCATAGTAACTTACCGGGGCAATAAATCCTCTCAGTTCATTGGTGAAATCAGAGCCCAGCTTCCGGCCAATTCCGAATGACAACACATAATTGCGCCACACGTTATAAGCCTCATCCGGTCTGGTGTACTTCGGATTCTCAATGATTCGTTTATAAACATTACAGAAATAAGCGTTGCATGAGTGTTCAATGCCATGCAGCAGGGTGAGCGGACTACTGTGATTATGGCATCCCACACTTACACCGCGGGCATAAAAGCCCATATTGCAGGAAAAGGACGAACCCTCGGAGATCACTTCCTCCTGCAGGCCAATCAAAGCCTGAATCGGCTTGAAGGTAGATCCGGGAGGATAGTTTGCCATCAGCGCCCGGTTATAAAGTGGTTTCAGAAGGGTGTCCTGTCTCAGCCGGGTGTAATTCCTGGTGCGGCTTCTTCCAACCAGTAAGGAAGGGTTATAGGATGGTGCAGAAATAAGTGACAGAATTTCACCGGTACTGGGTTCAATGGCGACCACGCTTCCCCTGTAATTTTTCATCAGCGTTTCACCATACTGTTGCAAATCAGCATCAATGGTACTTACCAAATCCCTCCCCACCACGGCATCTTTGTCATACCTGCCGTCCTGGTAAGAACCTTTTACCCTGCCATGAACATCCACCAATAAAACCTCCTGTCCTTTTTCCCCTTTCAGCAGGTTTTCGTAATAGCCTTCTATACCGCTGATGCCAATATAGTCGCCCATTACGTATGATTTCTCTTTCTCGATCAGCTTTTCATCCACTTCGCCGACATAACCAAACAAATGAGCCGCCAGTTCCTTGCTGTACCTACGCAAGGTACGTGAACGAACATAAAAACCGGGGTATTTGTACAATTTTTCCTGAAGAACAGCGTAGGTCTCAGGCGAAATCTGTTTGATAAAGGGTTCCCGGCGATACCTGGGTATCCGTGCCCGGGCAATACCTTCGCGGAGCCTCTTCAGGTCGATACGGAGTATGCTGCAAAACTCTGTGCTGTCAAACTCTCTCAATTCATAAGGGGCAATCATCAGGTCATATGAAGGCTGATTAAAAACCAGGAGCTTGCCGTTGCGATCATATATAAGCCCCCTGGACGGGTAAAGTATTTCTATTCGCTGTGAATTGTTTTCGGCAGAAAGTTTATAACTTGAGTCAATGACCTGTATGTAAAAAAGCCTGATAATCAAGGCCAGTGCTGACAGGATAAAGATCCCTGCTATAATATTCCTGCGTGAGGCAAACTGGTCCATCTCTTATTTGCGAAAAACGAAGTACTGACTCAGGATGATGATCAGCGAAGTTAGCACAGAACTAAGAAAAGCTCTGAAAAAAGTACTGAAGAAATAATTCAGTGTAAACACTTCAAGGTAAAACAAGGCAAAGTGGTGGATCAGCACCAGCATTACTGTGTATTTTGCAAACCACTCAAAACCAAACTGCGAAAGCCGCGGGTAAGTGCCTGATTGATATCCCTCACGCGGCGAGAACAAAGCCATAACAGATGGCCTTGAGAAAGCCATGAGCACAGAGGCCGAAGAATGCACACCCGGAGTTCCCATAAAGAGGTCAATCACCAGTCCCAGTGAAAAAGCGCTAAACAGCAAAACCAAACCCGGTGTGGTAAAGGGAAGCAACAGGATAAAGAGAACGTAAACATAAGGGTTGATGTATCCTGAGAATTCAATATTGTTAAATACAAGAAGCTGCGCCATTATGAGCACAACAAAATAGAGCAGATATTTCGAAATCTCCCTGATCATTGGCTTGCAGCGTTTTCGAGTGAATCAATCTCAGTTTTTGCAAAATTCCGAATTACCTGAACATAGTCAAGTCTTCTGAAATCAGTCGAAAGATCAACTTTTATTTCATAATAGTTGCCCCCCTTGAGCCTGAAACTATGGATCACGCCAATTATGAGCCCTTCAGGGAAGACGCCTCCAAACCCGCTGGTAACTATGGTATCTCCCCTGGCTACATCAACATGATGCGGTATATCAATCATTGTGGCAAATTGGGTAGAATTTCCGTTCCAGCTCATCGGACCGAAGTAGCCGTTCTTTCTGATCTTGGCACTTACTTTGAAATCCCTGTTCAACAATGAGAGAACCGATGAGTAGTCGGTTGAAACTGATTTCACAATACCCACAATTCCTTCTGAGCTGATAACGGCCATATCAGGACTGATCCCTCCACGAGATCCCTTATCAAGAGTAATGAAGTTATACTGCTTGTTAACGGTGTTATTGATTACTCTGGCGTTGAGATAGAAGAATTTTTGACTGGTGACAGAGTCCGAAGTGAAAGTTGGGTCTAATAAAGGGATGGCGTATGACGATTTAAGCCTGTTGTAAAGCTGCGAGTTTTCTTCGGCAAGCTGCCGGTTCTCATAATGAAGCGATAAGTAATCCCTGATGTTCTCCACTCTTGCAGAAATTCTGCCCGACAAACGATGTGAAGCATTGTAGAATTTCACTTTCTGATAGGGATTGGCACTAAATAGCAGAAAGAGTGAGAATATCTCAATCAGCAGAAACAGGATCAGGAAATGATGCTTGATTATGAATCGCAGTAAGTTTCTCATCCTTCAACACCTGTTTGCATCGGTTTCTATCTGAGCAGCAGCGTCTGGTATTTTTCCACATTTTTCAGGATAATGCCTGTACCCCTGGCAACAGCATGCAATGGATTTTCTGCCACATGGAATGTAATGCTGATCTTATCGGAAAGTCTTTTGGCAAGACCTCTAAGCAGTGCCCCACCACCAGCCAGATAGATACCTTTCTGAACAATATCGGCATACAATTCAGGAGGTGTTTGCTCAAGAACCGACAGCACAGCAGATTCTACTTTAGTAAGTGACTTATCGAGACAATGCGCAATTTCCTGGTAAGACACAGGTATTTCAATAGGAAGTGCCGTCATCATGTTAGGTCCTCTAACAGTATAGTCGGCTGGTGGGTTATCAATATCAGGCAGGGCTGCACCTACAAATATCTTGATATCTTCTGCTGTACGCTCTCCCACTTTAATATTGTGCTGGTGCCTCATATAGGCCTGGATATCCGCAGTAAAACCATCACCGGCAATGCGGATGGATTCGTTGCAGACAATTCCGCCCAGTGCAATCACAGCAATTTCGGTGGTTCCGCCACCGATGTCAACTACCATGTTCCCTTCGGGAGCAACCACATCGAGACCGATTCCGATTGCTGCAGCCATGGGCTCATAAACCATGTACACATCACGGCCACCTGCGTGCTCCGAGGAGTCACGAACAGCTCTTATTTCCACTTCTGTACTGCCTGATGGTATGCTGACCACCATTCTCAAAGATGGTGTAAAAAACCGGTTTTTGGGGTTGATCATCCGGATCATCCCCCTGATCATTTGCTCAGCTGCATTGAAATCTGCAATCACACCATCGCGAAGCGGCCTGATTGTGCGGATATTCTGGTGCGTTTTGCCATGCATCTGCCTGGCTGTTTCACCGATGGCAACAAGCTTTTTTGTTGTCTGGTCAATAGCCACTATTGAAGGCTCATCCACAACAATTTTATCATTCTCAATGATGATTGTGTTCGCAGTTCCCAGGTCTATAGCAAGTTCCTGGGTGAATAAAGAAAAAATGCCCATAGATAGTTAGTCAAATATGTTGGTAAAGGTAATACTTTGAAAACTCAATTGATAAAAAATGTAATGATATAAACGCATAAAAATTCAACAGGTTACGGAATTTCAATGTTTAAAATGACGAATTCCGGTGAAAACCATCGCCATATTGTTTTTATCACAATAATCAACTGAGAGCTGATCGCGCACCGATCCGCCCGGTTGAATCACAACCTTGATCCCAGCCTCGTTGGCAATTTCAACACAATCGGCAAACGGAAAAAACGCGTCGGATGCCATCACGGCACCTGCTGTTTCAAACCCGAAATTGCGGGCCTTGATAATGGCCTGTTTCAAAGCATCAACCCGGCTGGTTTGGCCTACCCCGCTGGCAATCAGCTGTCCATCACGGGCCAATACAATGGTGTTAGATTTGGAGTGCTTCACCACCTTGTTGGCAAAAACAAGGTCGTAATATTCCTTTTCAACAGGTATTCTTTTAGTGACAGGCTTCATATCCTGCTTCGATTCGAATCGTATATCGCGGTCCTGTTCAATTACACCATTGAGCATCGACCGGAACTGAACATGCGGTAATGCCACATTCTTCCGTCTGAGGATAATCCTGTTCTTCTTTTTCTGCAAAATATCCAAAACCCCCGGTTCATAAGCCGGTGCAATGATGACCTCAAAAAACAGCTTGTCGATTTCTTCGGCAGTTGCCACATCAACCTGTACATTGGTGATCAGAATACCCCCATAAGCTGAAACCGGATCTCCGGCCAAAGCCGCTTTCCAGGCATCGATCAGCAGCTGACGCGAGGCTACACCGCATGCATTGTTGTGTTTGAGAATTGCAAATGTGGTTTCCGTGAAATCGTCAATCAGGTAAACGGCAGCTTCAATATCGAGCAGGTTGTTGTAAGATATCTCTTTCCCCTGAACCTGCTCAAAGAGTTCTTCAAAATCACCATAGTACGTTCCCTTCTGGTGCGGATTTTCTCCGTAACGCAAAGGTTTGGCCAGGTCAAAGCTTTTCCTGAAAGCAATCTTCTCTTTATTCCTGTTGAAATAGCCAAATATGGCCGAATCGTAATGCGATGTCACTGCAAACGCTTCCAGTGCCAAACTCCGGCGCTGCTCCAGGGTGGTTTCCCCCTGTTGCTTGTTGAGAATATCCAGTAAAACCGTATATTGATCTTTTGAAGGGATGATCACCACATCCTGATAATTCTTTGCTGCAGCACGAATCAGAGAAATGCCCCCGATGTCTATTTTCTCAATTATATCTGCGTCGGCAGCACCACCGGCAACCGTTTCTTCAAAAGGATACAAATCAACAACCACCAGATCAATGGAATGGATGTCGTATTGTCCCATGTCTTTGATATCCTGGTTGTTATCAAGACGCGCCAGAATACCTCCGAAAATCTTGGGATGCAGTGTTTTCACCCGGCCTCCCAGGATGGAGGGATAGGTTGTAAGTTCCTCAACAGCAGTTACCTGAATACCGAGCTTTTCAATGAAGTCTTTGGTGCCTCCCGTGGAAATAATTGAAACATGCTGTTCATTCAGTTTCCTGGCTATTTCTTCAAGGTGGTCCTTGTAGTATACCGAGATCAACGCGGTTTTAATTTTTTTGTTCATATAGGTTGTGCTTAAAATTGCAATTTTATAAGACAATAGGCTCAAATGAGCGCCATAACAACACCTCTCATCAAGTGCTCCAAGATATTAATTTTTTAAGAAATTTACAGGTCTTTCTTATCTTTGTTTCAGATAATCCTTTCTTAAACATGCGCTTTTATTTTATCATACGCGAAAGTCTGCAATCGGCTTACCGGACAGTAATTCTGAATAAAATGCGCACTTTTCTTTCACTGCTTGGTGTCACCATTGGCATCTTTTCAATCGTTTCGGTATTTGCGGTCCTTGATTCCATGGAAGCCAACATGAGAGAATCCATGGCCTCGTTCGGCAATGATGTCATGGTGATTGAAAAATTCCCCTGGGCACCCGAAAGCGGTACCGAATACGCCTGGTGGGAGTATCTGAACCGGCCGGTAGCTACACTGCGCGAATACGATGAGCTGAAAACCCGGATGGCCAATCTACAATCGGCCTGCTTCATCGCCATCCTGCAAACCGATATTGAATACCTCGACAACAAGGCTGAAAATATCATGGTATGGGGATCGTCGGAAGAATTCGAAACCATTCGCAGTTTTGACATTCATAGCGGCAGGTTCATCTCTTCTTACGATATCAATTCAGGAAAAAACAACTGCGTCATCGGCTACAATCTTGCTGAAGAACTTTTCCCCGGCATCAACCCCATAGGCCGCTCCGTCAGGTTCAAAAACAAAAAGACCAACATCATCGGGGTGTTCAAAAAAGAAGGCAAATCGGTGTTTGGAGGCGGAAGCGTAGATGATGTGGTTGTGGTACCCATTGATTTTCTGGCCACGGCAACCGACCTGAAAAGCGATAACAGTTCACCTCAGATATGGGTAAAACCTGTTGAAGGGCTTTCAGCTGATGAATTTAAACTTGAGCTTCGTCAAACCATGCGATCCATCCGAAGGTTGAGTCCCAGGTCAAAGGATAATTTTGCCATCAACGAAACCAGTACGATGAGAGGCATGATTGACCAGATTTTTAAAGTGGTTAACCTGGCGGGATGGTTTATCGGAATATTTGCCGTATTGGTCGGTGCTTTTGGCATTGCCAACATCATGTTTGTTTCGGTTAAGGAAAGAACCAACATCATCGGAATTCAAAAAGCCCTGGGAGCCAAAAACTATTATATTATTCTTGAAGTGCTGTATGAATCGGTGCTTTTATCAATCATTGGTGGCATGCTCGGTCTGGTCATGATATATATTGGCACTTTTATTGCCAGGGCCAATGATTTCAACATATTCCTGAGCTCAGGCAATATTGTTTTCGGATTGTTGTTCAGCTCATTGGTGGGACTGGTTGCCGGGCTGATGCCTGCGGTTACTGCAGCACGCCTTGATCCGGTAAAAGCCATTGCCAGCACATTTTAGTATACCTGTTTGTTCTGATTTTACCATTGACATAAAACCTGTTTTACTATGGATAACAAAATCAATGATCTGTTTGCCGGGTACAAACGCGGAGAGGTAACCCGGCGCGACTTTCTCAAAAAGCTGACACTTTATACAGGCAGTGTGGCTGCAGCTACTGCCCTGCTTTCTTTTGCCAATGAAGCCAACGCTCCTTTGGCTGAAGCCAATTCAAGTGCTGATACAGACGGAAAAAAAGACAAAAGCGGCGTGGTAACTGAGTTCATTACCTACCCCGGCGCTTCAGGAGAAATGAAAGCTTTTCTGGCCAGGCCGGCAAAAAAGAAAAAGTATCCTGCAGTTATTGTGGTTCACGAAATTTTCGGATTGAACAAGCACATTCGCGATGTGGTGCAGCGGTTCGCCCAGGAAGGCTTTCTGACGATTGCTCCGGATGCCCTTTCATCCCAGGGAGGCACCCCCGATGACAACAGCAAGGCAGCTTCAATGATTCGTGAATTGGATGGGGAAATAACTAAAAAAAACTATGTGGCTGCTGTTAAATACCTGAAAACACACCCACTGTCTGCTGGTAAGGTCGGCTGCACCGGCTTTTGCTGGGGTGGCGCCATGACCAACCAGGTTGCCGTGAATGAACCTGAATTGGATGCTGCCGTTCCCTATTATGGTACTACACCGGCATCAGAAGATGTTCCAAAGATCAAGGCCCCCATTCTGGCTCATTATGCAGGGGATGATGCACGAATTAACGAAGGAATTCCTGCTTTTGAAGAAGCATTAAAGAAAGCCGGCAAAGAATACCAGATTTTCATCTACAAAGGGGCCAAACATGCCTTTAACAATGATTCAAATCCGGAACGCTATCATGCCGAAGCCGCTAAACTGGCCTGGGAACGAACCATTGCCTTTTTCAAGGAAAAACTGAAGTAGCATAGTGGCCGTTGGCTGTTGGCTATTAGCTATTCGCTGTTGGCTTATTGTTAATTGCTAATTGTTAATTGTTAATTATAATTTAAAGGTTCTCGCAACCGCCTCCACAAACGGCCTGCAATGTCTGAAAAACATGTTATACCCGGCACACAGGTAATTTAGCCCGGGTTCTCCGTTGGGGGCTGTGACAAATCTGTTTTTGGGACATTCACCGTGACACATATCCAACACCTCACAATTGCGGCAATACTGAGGCAGTGTCGCAAACTTTGCCCTTCCGAATGCTTTTTGAGCATCGCTTTCCAGCATTTTTTCCAGCGTGGTATCGTGTATGTTTCCCAGCCTGTATTGCGGATTTACATAATGATCACATGAATAAAAATCTCCGTTTCGCTCAATCACGGGTACCCTACCGCATACGGGTTTAAAAATACAAAGTGTATGTTCCTGGCGAAACGCAGTTCTCAGCGCTTCTTCAAAAATCTGCACCTTTACCCGGCCAATGTCCTTTTTAAGCCATTCATCAAAAATGGCACAAAGGAACCGGCCAAAATCTTCAGGATTGACCGATCTTTCGGTTACTCTGGCATGGGTATTCTTTGGTTCAACAAGCGGAATAAAAGTAATGTATGGAACACCCAGGTGCCGGAAAAACCGGTATACCTCAAGCGGATACCTCACATTCACGGCATTCACCACGCAGAGAATTTCCGGGTCAATGCCATGCAACACCAGCAGGTCAAATCCACGTATTACCTTTTTAAAGGTTTCACCGCCATCCTGCATCAGCCGAAAAGTATTGTGCAGAGACTCCGGACCGTCCAAACTGATCCCTACTTTAAAACCTGTTTCTGCAAGGAAAGCACACCATTGCTCATTCAGCAGGGTGCCATTGGTTTGAATGCCATTGATGATAGTTTTACCCTTTGGGCAAAATTTTTGCTGCACGGTCAGTGCCTTCCGGTAGAAATCAATGCCGGCAAGCAGGGGTTCGCCGCCATGCCACGAAAAGAATACAACCTGTTCATGCGTGGCCATAATTTGCTGCCGGATATACGTCTCAAGAATGTCATCCGACATACACCGGTTTTCCCCGTTGCCCTGCCATCCCCGCTTCTCAATGTAATAACAATAACTGCAGTGCAAATTGCACAAGGCCCCAATCGGCTTGACAAAAATCTGAAAATCGCTGACAGCAGGCGGAGTTTTCATAACAGATCGGCATCCTTTAAGCGGTTGTTTGCGCTAAGATAACCAATATTTCAATTGAGGCCTTTGATTGGAGGTGCAGCATTAGTATGCATAATGGGTATTATGAAATCAAAGTTTTTATTTTAAATTTGAGTATTCTCACAAAAATCAGATTGCAAGCGTTTAACCCAAATCAGATTAAAACCATGAACAAAAGACAATTCTTCAAAACCGGAATAATGGGCGCAGCTGCATTGGCATTGTCAAAGAAAATGTCGGCACTGGAGTATTATCCCAACACGTCCGGTAGAAAATGGGCTGTACTTTACAGCACCTGGTGCGGATCGTCACGTGATGCCGGCGTATGGATCTCAGAAGGCATGGATGGTATTGCCAACGTATTCGACGTACGGGAAAATCCCGACCTGTCGGCATACGACCACCTCATCATCGGCGGCTCCATTCGTATGGGTAAGGTATCTGAACCGATGCAGCAATATATTGAAAAAAACAGGGATCAACTGAAAGACAAAATCAGGGGATTGTTTGCTGTTTGCGGCAACCGCATGCAACCACCAAGTGAAGAGGTTACTGCCATGCTGATCAACAACCACCTGGCCAAACTTTGCGGAGTGGAAAACCTCCCTTCAAAGGTATTCCTCGGACGTGTTACTTATGGGCTTATGGACGAACAATCACGGAATGCTCTTAAGGGTATGAGCATGCCTGAATATGACAACCTGAAAAGAAGCGAATGCATGAATTTTGGGAAGGAAATTCTGGCCGTAACACAAAAATAGACCGGTTTTCGCCTTATCCCAAAAATGTAATGAGCTGCTGTTCGAAAGACTTGAGAAAGGCTTCCGGATCAGCACTGACATTAAAAGTAAAAAAAGGAATATTTCTTCCGTAAGCCTGCCATTCGGTTGATATCCCCGACCCGCTGTGGGTCACAGGCCGAAGTTTCATTTTGATGTATGAATCGGCATTTGTTTTGTATTGCAGGAAAATAAACCTGATCTCGGGCCAACTGAATTCCTTTAATTGTTTAGCCGTTTCCTGACGCATTTTTGCTGTCCGGCAAAACTTTAAAATGTCCTTTTCCTTAAGTGTTTTGTTAAATACCCTGTATTCACCGGAACGCTCAAAATCGCTTCCTCCATACCCTTCATGCCGGATTATTATATTTTTTATTTCCGCACCTGTATAGATCAGGATAATCGCTTCTATGAGTTCTGGGTTGGGTTTCATCACGAGAAGGTATTTGATTCAAGCTTTCATCCGTTTCTGTATCTGCTCGTTAAGCCATTTGATGGCCTCAGGTTCATTGGTAAAAAGGCGGGTAGGCACTTTGGGCTGACTGAATTTCAGAAAAATGTTGGCAAAGTAGCTCGATATTTTGGAATCCATAACAATGGCAGTACCGGCCACATGCGGACGGTATTGTGCAGCAGCATAGGCCCTGGTTTTCGAATCAACAAACAGCATGTCGCGGATATCGATCAGGTTTGCACATAACCGGTCCCCGTTCCAGGTATCCCCTACATTGGTCATTTTTTCCAGGGTGTCCATGTCAAGTGTGCAATTGTTAATGGCAATGTACCTGTAAATGCGGTCGTCTCCTTCAATTACCTTGATTTTGTCGTTAATAATTGTGCTCTGCATATGTTAAATTTTGGTTAACGAAGATACATAATTTTCTATCTGTCCCTTAATTGAAGTATGGAGCCCGGAGCGAAAATATTAACAAAATCTCCATCCTTTTACCCACCTCGTAAAAAGGATGGAGTTATTCGAAAAATTCATAATGGTTAGAACCTCTGATTCCTGCAATGCCACGAGAAATTGAGGAGGGATATCACTCCAGTGCCTGAATTAATTTTGGAACATCCTCATTTTTGAGAATAAAACTACAGTTCAGGAAGTCAATCATCCATTTATCATTCTTCTTAACCAGATGGTAGGCATTGCGCCAGGGTATTTTCGAACTCATGGTGGGCATCATATACTGGTCAACAACTGTTGCAGAATTGCCATCAGCAGCAACTTTTATCTGTCGCTCACTAATATAGTTGATTTCAATAGCAGAATCAGAGAGCATTTGCGACCACATTTCCGTGATTTGTTGTTTGCTTAAGAATTCTGAAGGATCGCTTCCCAGACACAAAGCATCTTCAGTTAAGAATAACGCAAGTGATGCTGTGTTCTGTGCCCGCCATGCCGAGTCAAACAGATTAAATACAGAATCAATTGTAGCTTTTTCATGTTCAACATCCACAACTGCGGGCACAGGGGCCTGCTTACATGAGGTTATTGCCAGAGCAGCAAATAAAACAATAAAAAGGTTTATTTTCATAGGTTGGAGTTTTGATTATCAATAATATGATATGGAGGTTTTAACTAATAGGTAAGTTAAGCAATAGCCTGGTAAAAATCAAGTTTTTCCGGTTTGGTTTTAACTTGTGAGGTAAAATAGTTCCGTACAATCCGGGTTGTGTTCAGTCCGAATAAATCTCCATTCGACTTAGGCATAGCCCCATAGCCGTCAAGCTAAGAAATTATTCTATAAAACAAGGCACTTACTTTATAGAATAATTGATTTAATCAAATGCATTAGTTGAACGGTCCTGGCTGCAATCAATCGCAGGGAATTCAGCGCAGTTAAGCTTCGCTCTGCTGAGTGAAACATTTATATTGAGAATCACGTATTTCTGCAGCACTTTTTACCTAAAACCTATTATAATCACCGACTTATTATATTGATTTATAAATGGTTTGATTAATGAATAAGTATCTTCTTCCGGTATTTTGTTTGTTTTGCGGAATGACAGCTCTTCCGCAAGCAGTTACAGCACCTTTTGTTCACTTATCCGGATCAGGTGTAACAACCTATGCTCCTGCAAACGGTTTTTCATTCTCGCACCACTCCAATGTCGCCATGAATATCCGCAGTGTTACTGTGAAATGGGATTTGCGGACATTGATGGGCGAACCGGTTGTTGACGGAGTGTTTAAGTGGGAAGCAGGTGCCGGAACCCCTGTTGACTACCTGGATTACCGTGACTGTGTACTGCTGGAATGTTCACCCAAAAAGTCCTTTGGCTATTTGGTGTATATTAAAATCGCACCCACAGTCCCAAAATCAGGTGAAGGCTATGGTTTTAATGCCCCGGGTTCGCCGTCGTGGCAAAACGTTTTCTGCACACGAAAAGGAGAATCCATGACCACCAAAGTTCCTGCTTTCAATGCAAAAACCGCCAAAGATATCTGGAAGAACGGATTTTATGTAACAGGCGTTGTTCTTATCCGGCAAGGTGGTAATGACGGGTTCCTGGAAGCAGATAATAAGACCCCGCCAGCGGAATATGAGAAACAAAAGATTACAGCAACGCAGGATAAAGACAAATTTAAAGCGCTGCAGCATCCTTTCACACTGTCGGTTGACAATAACGATACCGTTTACAGCAATCGCTTCAGGTTGTTTAAAGAAATAAATCCTTATTTCAGCAAAGCTTTATTTATCATAACCTCTGCCAACCATCAAACCAATCTTGGTGATGCGGCTGAATCGCCTGATGAAGATCTCATGCTTACAGCAGGCTGGAACAAGGTGTGGTACTATATACGAAGCAGCGGATTCGCCATAAAAGATTCGATCAACGTGTTTCTGAAAAAACAGGACAAACAAGTCCTGCTGAGTGATGATTTTAACGACGGTGTGCTGGATGACCGATGGATTGTTTCGGGATATACCAGCGAATATGTATATGTTAAAGAAACCTACGGAATTGTATTGATTAAGCAAGGAGGAGAGCGCACCAGCGTGCGCCTGAAAAGCAGGCCATTGACCATTGATCCCGATAAAAAGCTGATTATTGAATTCAAAAGCACATTCCGGAAAGACATTGATTGTACCAGCGCCTGGTTTCACATGAACAATTTCAGCATACAGTGCCGGAAAAAATGTGATGTACCGGAACAGATAAAGGTTGTTTGTGACTTTAAAACTGGACTGACACAGTGTTTTGTTAATAACGAAGAAATATCCCGACGTGAGAACAGTTCGATTCAACTTGAGGAGGGAAAAATTCAAATCGGCTTTTCATGTTCCCTCTTTGAAAAATGGGAAATTGATGATATTGTGGTTTATCAGTAAGAGTTACTCTTTCACCCCAAACTTATTCTTACCCTGTTTCCACTGCTACTGCTACTGCTACTGCTACTGCTGCTGCTGCCACTCCTCCGCCAGGTTTAGTTTGCAACTAAGCCTTTCTTTCCAAAGTAAGATCTGCTGAATTATTGTAGTAGACTAAATTTATTTGAAGCGAAGCTGCAACCGACCGCAGGGAGCTCAGCGCAGCCAAACTTCGCCATAGCAGGGTGTGGTTTATTCCCATTTAATCCCGGAGGGATTATATGTTTATAGAAAATCCGTCTATTTGTATTATTCGACCCCGGGCGAGGTCGAATCGTCAATTCAAAGATCCGTTGCTATGAACATCAGGTGTTTCTTTTTTGCTTTTGCATTAATGTATTTCTTCCAACAGTATATGCATACACTGCTGCTGGCACAAATGTCAATTTCAGGCCTTCAATTTCTTTAATCCCTTCCTTATCAAGTGTTGTAATCAATGCACTTTTCATATCATTACTTTTAAGAAATTGTATTAGTGACTTCAAATCACCAGGCTTTTCAAAAAATTGATTGCTCCACTTAATTTCTACTGCCCACTGTGGACGAAAGTTCTTTTCATCCAGCTTCACCATATCAACTTCTCCCCTTTGCCAACGCGCATAGTATGGTGTAAACCATTCGCGATGTAACCATTGTGCATATATTGCGGTTTCCACCATATTGCCTATGAAGGGATCATTTGGCTGAAGCGGTGTGAACAATGCACTTCTCAAAGAAGGATTGGTAAGATAAATCTTAAATTGTGTGGCTCTCTGAAATTGCTTTGGCTTATTTGAGATTTTGTGAACTACTTTAATCAGAAATGCAGCTTCTAAATACTCTATATAACGCTTAATTGTACTTTTCTGAACTCCGGAGTTTTTGCTTAAATCATCCAGATTTATTTCGCCACCGCTATTGTAAGCAATAGAAGTAAACAGAGAATTCAATTCCTGAACGTCTCGTATGCCATACAGACTTGGGAGGTCTCTAAGTAAAACCTTATCAATGATGTCACTACGAATATATCGGCCCGGATTGCTTTGAATTTTAGATGAGAATATCACTTCTGGATAACCTCCATAATTTACATAGTCTAGAAAATGTCGATTAAGTTCATTAATGTTATTTGTACTATAGAAAGTATTAACAATTCCTTCCCACTCCAACCTACTTTCAGTAATTAACCGATTCAGTTTTTTCAGATGAAGATATTCATCAAAAGTTAAGGGAGGCAGCATAAAATCGGTAAACCTTCCGGCACCACTTTCGATACTTTTCAGTCTTAAAGCAGCAGCAGCTGAACCAGAAACAACAAAGCGTGTATATGGATAACTATCAACTAATGATTTTAAATGAATTTCCCAATCTTTAAGGTATTGTATCTCATCGAAAAAAACGTACCATCCTTGAGGATTTTCCTTTTGAGTTGATTTTCTGCAATAGTTAAAAAGTTGCTCAAGACCAATGTTGTTGTAAATAGGTGTTTCTATATTGACATAAGCTATTCTCAAAGGATCTATTTCTTTGTCTATCAATAATCCTTGAATGGTATGAAAAAGCATTACTGTTTTACCAACTCTGCGGGGTCCCATTAAAACTATTGCTCTGCGTACATCCTTTTCAGTAACCAAGGGTGAAAATAAATGAAAATAAAGTCTTCTTTCCATTGAGATGTAGAATTCGTCTACCTCACCATTTATCCACCACGGGTTCTCAAACCGGAGCCTGTCCAGTATTTGTTCTTCGGAATAAGGCAATAAGGCCATATTTTTCTATTTATTTAAACAAATATAGTTATTTAATGTCATTATATTGACCTTATTTAACTTTTTTTAAGCAATTAGGTTACTTTGTGACGGTTTTAATATTGTTTAACTTTCATTTTTCATAAATTAAAGTTCACTCCTTTTGTTGTGATGAAGAGTTATGGCTTACCTCCATTTAATCTGGGAGGGATTACATGTTTATAGAAAATCCGTCTGTTCGGATTATACGACCCCGGCCGGGGTCGTATTTCTTTTCCAATCATGTATTCTATAAACATGGGACTCCTCCGGAGTCGGACTGTTGTAATTCGAATTCATAACATCCCTGTTTCCTTTTTCTACTAACCTGAATTAGCTTTGCCACTCGTCCCTTGTCCCTTGTCACTATCTTGGCTCTTGGTTCACTTTTCCCCCTCCCGGCACCCCGTCGGGTAACGATCTTCCAATTACTTGCTGAAAACTGATTAGCATATCAACCTGAAAATATTCCGGAGGCTCCCCAACGGGGTTTTCCATCGCCTTGCCACTGTCTCTTGTCTCTTGTCTCTGTCTCTTGTCACTCGTCACTCGTCCCTATCTTGGCTCTTGGCTCTTGGCTCTTGGCTCTTGGCTCTTGGCTCTTGGTTCTTTTTTACCCCGCCCAATTCTCCCTATCCAGGCTCCGGTAATTGATGGCTTCTGCCAGGTGATGGGATTCAATATTCCTGCTTTCTTCCAAATCAGCAATTGTACGTGATACTTTGAGGATGCGGTCATACGCCCGTGCCGAAAGGCCCAGCTTTTCCATGGCATTCTTGAGCAGCTGGCTTCCCTCGGCACTGATCTGGCAATGCTCGCGCATCAATGCAGGTGTCAACTGGGCATTGCAGTGTATCCCTTCGTGATCGTTATAACGTTCTATTTGAAGCTTACGCGCCTTGATTACGCGGTAACGCACATCTTCACTGGATTCCGATGGCCTGAGTTCCGAAAGCTTGTCGAACGGCACCGGAACCACTTCGATGTGGATGTCGATCCGGTCGAGCAGCGGACCCGAGATGCGGTTCAGGTATTTCTGCACCACACCTGCCGAGCAAACGCAGTCCTTTTCAGGGTGGTTGTAAAACCCGCATGGACAGGGATTCATGCTGGCTACCAGCATAAACGATGCCGGATACTCAATAGAAAACTTCGACCGTGAAATGGTGATGCACCGGTCCTCGAGTGGCTGACGCATGACTTCAAGAACCGAACGCTTAAATTCCGGCAGCTCATCGAGGAACAACACGCCGTTATGAGCCAAAGAAATTTCTCCGGGCTGCGGGAATGAACCCCCGCCAACGAGGGCCACGTCTGAAATCGTATGGTGCGGACTCCGGAAGGGCCGGCAGGTCATCAGTGATGCATCGCGGCCTATTTTGCCTGCAACTGAGTGGATCTTGGTGGTCTCCAGTGCTTCATTCAGCGACAATGGAGGCAGTATGGTGGGTATTCTTTTGGCCAGCATGGTTTTCCCGGAACCGGGAGGACCAATCATGAGCAGGTTGTGACCGCCGGCAGCAGAAATTTCCAGGGCACGTTTCACATTTTCCTGGCCTTTCACATCAAAGAAATCCTCTTCATAATCGTTGATGTTTGAGAAAAATTCATTGCGTGTATCCACAATGGTGGGTTCAATTACTTGTTTTCCAGTAAGAAAGTCAACCGCCTGGTTGATGTGCTCCACACCAATGACATCGAGGTTGTTCACCACCGCAGCCTCACGTGCATTGTGCAACGGAAGGATAAATCCTTTAAACCCCTGTTTCCGTGCTTCAATGGCAATAGGAAGCACCCCTTTGATGGGTTTAACGCTACCGTCGAGCGAGAGCTCACCCATGATCAGGTATTTGTCCAGGTCAGGACACAGGATTTGCTCACTAGCAGCCAGGATTCCGATTGCCAGCGGAAGATCGTAGGCTGATCCTTCCTTCTTCAGATCGGCAGGTGCCATATTTACAATAACCCGCCTCCCCGGCATCCTGAAATTATTCGACTTGAATGTAGATTCAATGCGGAACTGGCTTTCCTTGACCGCGTTGTCGGGTAAGCCCACCATGTAAAAGCTTGCCCCCTGGATGATGTTGACCTCAATGGTAATGATTGCGGCATTTACGCCATAAACAGCGCCGCCATAGGTTTTTATCAGCATAACAGTATAATTAATTGCCTTATCTTCTATTACCTTACCTGAACGATTCTTGCCAAACCCGCAAAACTATCTGTCGTGGTCAACAATACTTCCTCATCACATCTGCGCCCGTCATGGTTAAAATCCCAATTCAGGTTTCATGCACTAAATTACTTTATTTTCAGTTTCCAAGCTAAAATTTACCATTGAATGATTGTATGGAATGGAAACATGCTGTTAACCTGATATAAAATGCCATTATTTGCGTTCATTCCAACATTGCGTTTTGTCATTGGTAACATGAATGAATTCGCATTATTTTTGCAAAGCTTATGATAATAAGCATATCCGTTGATCCTATTGAATTAATCAAGGCTTCAAACTAAAAAAAAGTCTCTTTTATTCTCATAATGCCGTGCTAGTTCTGTTAATTGACTTATTGTCAAATAATATCCAAACACAAATAGATTGCGTATAAAAAGACAAATTTGATATTTTGCACTGATAAAACAATTCATCACCAATTGAAACGATTGAAGATGGCATGGATTAAGATATTTATGTTGATTTGTGCGTGCTTGACAATACCTCTGAATGCTGCCAGATCGCAATCGATAAATTCCGCTTTTGACCGGATTACCATTAAAGATGGCTTATCACAATCAACTGTCAACTGGATTGCACAGGACAAGTATGGTTTCATGTGGTTTGCTACTTATGGAGGACTTAACAGATATGATGGTCACAACTTTACCGTATTCCAGCACGATGAGAACGACAGCACAAGTTTGAGCAACAATACTATTGAAACGCTGTTTCAGGACAAGGAAGGCAACATTTGGGCGGTATTTAACGGGGCAAACGGTTTAGACAGGTTCAATTCCGAAACCGGCAAATTCGATCACTTCAAACATGATCCCAATGACCCGAACAGCCTCAGCAGCAATACAGTAACCTTTGGCTTACAGGACAGTGCAGGTGACATTTGGATATGTGCCGACAATGCACTCAACAAGGTCGTCAATCATAAAGACAAAAACGGCACCAAAACCGGGTTTATCCGATATATGAATCCTCCGGGAAGTAAAGCTTTCACAAGATGTTTTGAAGATTCAAAAGGCAATCTTTTACTCTTCTCCAATACGCTGAATTATTTCGACCGGCAAAAGAAGACATTTATCAGCACCTCCATCCCCATCACTGGTTCTGATGTTATAACCATTGCGGAAGATAAAAAAGGCAATATCTACGTTACCTCCATTACAAGCGGTTTAACCAAGGTGGAATGGGACAACAGCAGTAGGGCTTACGTTTTGGGAGACAACTCAAGAATGAATCCGGCTCCAAATAACAGAAATTGTATTGCGGTTGATGACCAGGGCTTTATTTGG
Organism: uncultured Bacteroidales bacterium; assembly: GCA_964560225.1. Lineage (GTDB taxonomy): Bacteria > Bacteroidota > Bacteroidia > Bacteroidales > UBA10428 > UBA5072. The sequence continues at coordinate 21,801 of CAZLLD010000020.1, read as the reverse complement.
ATCGGAACCGAGAATAAGGGTTTGTTCCGGTACAATCCTGAAACCGACCATATGATCAATTTCATCCCGGATAACTTGGATTTTCGTTCAATCAGTGATATCAATATTTACTCGCTTTTTGTTGACCATTCCGGTGTGCTTTGGATCGGTACATACAGCCAGGGTCTTTGCAAGTATGATTTGTACCGGAAAAACTTTTTACATTTCAAATCAATTCCGGGCAACGTTAATTCCATGAGCGGCAATGTTATTTCAGGCATTACCAGCAATAATTCCAATGAGTTGTGGGTTGGCAGCCGGGATGAAGGAGGGATCAACCGTTTTATTTTTAATGGCAGTGAAGAGCCGACTGTTATTCATTACCTGAATAATCCCAAAGACAACAACTCTATTGCCAGCAACAGTTCCATGTGCCTGATCCAAAGAAAGAGCGGAGAAGTCTGGATCAGTTTTCAGGGTGTTGTTTCAAGGATGATGCCTGAGGAACCCGGTTCGGGCGACCGGCCTGACTTCAAAAGATACATGATGCAAGGGTGGACCTTTGAAATGTTCGAAGACAGCAAAGGAACGCTTTGGGGTGGCACATGGGGCGGAGGCTTGTGGAGATATAACGAGACCTCTGATGACTTCAGCTATTTTGCGAATGATCCTGACAATCCATCCAGTGTTTGCGACAATATCATCTGGGCTTTGGGCGAAGACAATCAGGGAAATCTTTGGATCGGAGGTCATGACAAGGGCTTGAGCATTATGCCTGCCGCCGAAAAAGGCAAAACTGATCCGAGGTTCATCAACTTCAGCCATCAAAAAGGTGATCCTGAAAGTCTGAGTAACAATACCATCAATGTGTTTTGGCAGGACAAGGAAGGCACTATGTGGATTGGCACCAATGAAGGATTGTGCAAGGTAAAAGATACGGAACAATCATTAAAGAATTTATTGACAGACAGCCTCAGGTTTACCGCTTATTACAGGAAAGACGGATTGCCCGGTGATGCCATAGTGGGTCTTGTCGAAGGTAATGACGGATACCTCTGGATGAGCACATCAATGGGTATTTCAAAGTTTGACAGAACCCAAGTGACCTTTGTCAATTTCGACGAAAGTGATGGTTTACAGAGCAATGAGTTCTGGCATAATGCCTGGTACATGAATCCCGATGGCAGGATATTCTTTGGAGGCGCCAACGGATTTAATGCATTTTATCCGAAAGATATAAAACCAAATTCTTTCCTGCCCCAAGTTGTTTTGGCTGATCTGAAATTATTTAACAAATCGGTCAGATTGGGTGAAAAGATCAACAAGCAAATCATCCTGACCAAACCAATACATAAAACACAGAAAATTGTTCTCTCACATAAGAACAACGCATTTACCATTGAATTTGCCGCCCTTCACTATACTCAACCCGCCAAGAATAAATATTCCTATATACTTGAGGGATTCGACAAAAGCCGGAATAACGTAGGAAATCAGCGTTCAGCAACCTATACCAACCTGAGTGCCGGAAAATATATATTCAGGGTTAAAGGCACCAACAATGACGGTGTATGGAGTGATACCGAAGCCACCCTGGTCATCAGGGTAAAACCTCCGTGGTGGAAAACATGGTGGTTTATTATTCTGTTGGTTGGCTCTATTTCCTATTTGGGTTATAAATACTTACAGAATCGCATCAATGCTGAGAAACGCGATAAACAAATCCTTCAAACCAGGATTAAAGAAGGAGAGAATGAACTGAAACGGCAGCAGGATGAAATAGAGCGGCACAAAACAGAAATCCTTGAAAAAGAAAGTGCTGCCATGGAAACCAACTGGTATAACAAAGGGATGACCATGATGATGGATGTCATCAGTAAAAGCAGTCACGATCTGAACACCATGGCAACCCAGTTTATTAATGTACTGGTTGATTACCTGGAGGTTAACATGGGTGCATTTTACATCCTCAATAAACCTGAACATGAAGCCCCTCACTTTGAAATGATTGGCAGTTTTGCCATGAGTGATACCGGCTCAAAAACTTCCATACCCGTCGATGAAGGTTATCTGGGTGTTTGTTACAAAGAAAAGCAGAAACTCCTTATTGACAATCTGCCAAAGGGATACATTCAGTTCAAGTCGGGCCTGGGTCATGCCAGTCTGAAAAACCTGATCCTCATTCCCATATTGCTTGACAACGAGCTTAAGGGTATCATTGAAATGGCTGCTTTTGAAATGCTGCCGGAATACAAAATCAACCTGCTTGACAAACTTGCCGACAACCTGGCCTCTTCCATTGAGATTGTGCAAATGAACAGTCGTATGAAGAAAGTTGTTGATCAACTCCACAATCATATGGAAGAAATGGATCTCCAGAAAGAGGAGATGATGCAGAACATCGAGGAAATGAATGCAATACATGAAGAAAGTCAAAGGATCAGGCAGACCCACGCTGAACTGGAATCGAAACTGGCCGAACAAAATGAGATCATCAAAAATGATGAAGAAGAGTTAAGGGTCCTTCGGGAAAAATACAACGACCTGCTTGAAAAATATAACCAGGCAGTTGGTTAATGCATCCAGCGAAAGTATCATCTCTTTTTGTCTTTCCTGATGCTTTCATGACGCAATCGCCGACTTTCCTCTTTTCGGATCCACTCGCATCCGCATTGATTGATATCAAAGATCTCCCTGCAGCTCAGTTTCAGGTTAATCCCGGCTCTTAAATTTATATTTTTCACATAGAAAGGAAAAACAAAACCCAGCATATTATCACTAACCAAGTAAAGTTGCACTGGCTTTTTTCCATAAGCCACACCCAGTCCCAGGTTGGTTATGCTGTTGTTCATAAACGACCAGCTGATGCTGGTTCTGAGTTTTTTGTCTGCCCTGGTTAGCATTGAGATAGTGACACCTGTTTGCAGTTTTGCAGGAAGCAACCTGTTGTATAAAAGAAAATTCAGATCGTAGCGGTTGCTGAGTTTGTAAGCTGCTCCAAGATACATCCGAGGATCCAGAAACTGCAGGTAAGGGTCGGCTGTGACCTCATCATTCATGTTCTGGTTTAGCTCATCAAAAATGTCCTGCAGATGCTCTTCATATACAGACGTATACCCAAATGACCCGTTATAGCGATAGGTTCCCTCAAGCTTGTAATTAGTGAGTTTGCTGCGGTAATATATCAATCCTAAATCCAGCAGACTACCTGACAAAATCAGTCTGTCATTGTATTTGTAAATAAAACCTGCATCCAGAGCGAGGCCCGGATTTCTGAAATTCATGAGATGTTTCATAAGAGGGGCTTCATAAACTTCCTGAAACCTGTAAGTGCCCGGAGTTTCTTCTCGAAGTGCCACAGGCAGAGAGCTGTTGAATCCGCCGTCAAAGTTAAAAATCAGCTCACGAGTGCCGTTTTCAACATATATATTTACTGCACTGTTACCGGTATTCAGGTTGAATTCTCCGAAGAGTATCTTCACCTTGGCTCCCAGCGTCAGGTTAGCCGAACGATTCCGCGCAATACCAAAGGCAAATTCCCGGTAATGGTTCATCATCATCCGGGTCCCCTGAATTGTTATTGTATTGCCCTCAAATTCTTCACTACCGCGCAGTACAAAGGCAATCAGATCTGATGTGTAAAGAAATGCCGAATTGTTCTTTTCGGTTATTGTGAAGGAATAATAATCCTTATTGTGTCTGATTCCCAATGCAAACAGGTTGGAATGCAACTCACCGAGAAGGTAGTTGTGATTGGCCAGTTTGGCCGTATTGAAATTGTCTTTTCTTTCGAATGAGCCATCGGTATATAAGGTGAGTATATTTCCCGCGGTAAATCCGCTGTTCGCAATATTCATATGGAAAGAAGAAATGACGGGCAGTCCGACAAAAACGCCGCAATCAAGCTGTACGGCCGGATTTACAAAATTCGCTTCAGGAATTGAATGCATAAAAAAAAGTGTATTGTTCTGTTGTGCTCCCAGATGAAGTTGGGCAACCATGAACCATACGGAAATCAGAAAAAGCCTGAAAGGTGCTTTGGGAAAAAACACATTGATCATATTGTATTGTTTCAGGCAAAGAATCGGCATTCTCTTATAATCCTGTCGGGTTGACACTTACAACGCTGATTCAATATAATGTATTAGTGCATGAATTACTTTAATGTGTATCTCCTGTGTTCTGTCAGAGAACTTGCTGAAAGGCGCCCTGATTTCCACATCGCAAATGCCGGCAAGTTTGCCGCCGTCTTTCCCTGTTAATCCCACAACTTTCATACCCTTCAACCGTGCGGCCTGAGCTGCCTGCAACACATTCTGAGAATTTCCGCTGGTGCTGATGGCCAGCAGCACATCACCTTGCTGACCAATTGCTTCAACATACCTTGAAAAAACATGGTCAAAACCAAAATCATTGCCTGAACAGGTAATATGTGACGGATCGGAAATAGACAGGGCAGCAAGTGCCTTTCGCTGACTGCGGTACAACCCCGACAGTTCTTCGGCAAAATGCATGGCATCGCACATGGATCCACCGTTACCGCATGACAACAATTTATGATCTTCTTTTAATGCCTGCACCATGAGGGCTCCTGCCTTTTCAATACTGCCGAAATTACTGTTATTGGAAATGAATTGTTCCAGCACATCCCTGGCTTCCTGAAATTCTTTTTTGATCATGTCGCTCTTATTCATATTGATAAATCTCAATGTTCTTTTTTATCTGACAGCGTATGCCACAAAAAGACAGAGCATGCAGTGTCCCTATGATAGATTTTCGTTTTCTCCTTCCTCTTCCGGATCATTTTCCATATCAGGGAGCTCAGGCAACATACCGGCAGTTTCAGCGAGCGGAAGCGATTCCACATCGCGCAACTTGCGCTGAATAGCCTTTGTTCTTTTTCCTACCAGCTCATCCAACTGGTTCGATGCAGTATGCAGGTTTTTCTGCGCTTTCTCCAGCATGCCGCCAAATTTGCCAAATTCGGTTTTAATCGCACCAAGCACCTTCCACACCTCACTGCTGCGTTTTTGTATGGCAAGCGTTTTAAAGCCCATCTGCAGGCTGTTTAAAATGGCTGCCAGTGTAGTCGGACCGGTGATCATGATCCGAAACTCCCGCTGAAGTTGCTCCATCAGGTCGGTACGCCTGATTACTTCGGCATACAACCCTTCAAATGGCAGAAACATAATTCCGAATTCCGTGGTACCTGGAGGGTCGATATATTTGTCCTGTATGTCGCGGGCCATTTTCCTGATTACATTATCCAGGTTCCTGGCAGCAGCTTCTATGGCTTCCTGATCACCTGCTTCATAGGCATCTGTGAGGTGATGATAGGCATCCTGCGGAAACTTGGCATCTATCGGAAGATAAACCACTCCCATATCCTCATCTTTACCCGGCAGTTTGATGGCAAACTCGACAACCTCCGTGGAACCTTTTTTGGTTCTCACATTGGCTTCGTATTGATCAGGAGCCAGAACCTGTTCGAGTAGCATTTCCAGCCGTACCTCGCCCACTCCGCCACGCATTTTCACATTGCTCAGCACCTTCTTCAGTCCTCCCACATCCTGGGCCAGTGTATGCATTTCACCCAAACCCTTCTGAACGCTTTCGAGCTGACGACTAACCAATTCAAACGATTGCCCTATCCGCTCGTTCAGCGTTTTCTGCAATTTCTCCTCCACCGTCTCGCGCATTTGTTCCAGTTTCTTTGCCGTATCTTGGATCAGCTCATTCTGCTTAATCTCAAGGGCGCTGAACTTTTCTTTCTGCAATACATTGAACGATTCCACATTCCGGTCAAAAGCAGTCTGAAAATCTTTCATGCTTCGTGCAAGCTCTTCACGGTTTGAATCGGTGATGCTTTTAAGCTGATCAAGCTGTGTTCTTGAAATGGCATTCAGCACTTCGAGCAGGGAATTCTGAAAAGATCCCAATGTTGCAGCAAGTTCCTGCCTGTTGTTTCGCACCTCGTCCCTGACTGTTGCTTCAACCCGGCTGCTGTTCTTTTCGGCCTGATCAAGCTGGCCGCTTAGCTTGGCAAACAAATGCCGGGGCCCAAAAAACAACTGAACCATCAGAATAATCAACGCCAAAATAACTGCAGCAATGCTTAAGTAAAGCTCCATATGAATCCGATATTCAAACTATAAAACAGAGGTATTTGAAGTTTTAAAGATAGTAATAAAATGCTAGCTCTAAAAAACCGCAATGATTGCCCTTTGTTGCTGCATGCTTTCATTCCGGGTAATAAAAACTGCAACCCGTCGTGAATTTCATGACAATGTGAATGCAAACGCAGGATCCGTTTCTCAGGGTTAAATCTCCCCCAAAAACCTGCGCGGATTATCATAAGATATGGCCCTGAATATTTCTTCGCCCAGGTAACCTCGCAAATCAATGCCAAAACACCGTTCTGTTGTTTTCGTTTCCACCATGTAGTAATCCGAGCCAAAAAGGATTTGCTCATTGATTTTGGGATCACTCAGCAATATTTTCAGCAATGGGAAAAATTCACGGTTATTCAGGGTAAAGGAGATGTCGGCATAAAGATTCTTGTTTTCTTCCATCATGTCTTTGATCAGCAACAGCCAGCTGTCCTTATCCTCGGGATGGTCCAGGAACTGGTGCCAGAAATGTTCCGAGCCGAAGTGCGCCAGGCATATTTTCAACTTTTTGTGCTTCTCCAATACAAATTTATAGTTCAGCGGATTGGCAAAATTGGAGCACAGCCTTTTGCGGTTGCACGTATCCAAATCAAGCGGTATTTTGGAACCGGAAAGCAATGCCTTAATCTCCCAGGGCCAGCCTTTGTTATGGGTGGGGTTATAGGGACTGCAATGCGCAATAACGGGAAGATCATTCTTTTCAGCATATTCATAAGCCGGCGTCAAACGCGGATCATAGGGAAAGTATCCCACCGAGGGATATATTTTGATCCCGCTGTAGCCCCATTCTTCAACGCATTTCCTGAGCAAATCCATCATGTTGGTCTGGTTCGGATCCAAATGCACAAACGGAAGAATGATATCAGGATAAGCCCGCTTCAATTCTGCCAGCTCGCTGAGCTGCTCCAAATAATCCCTGGGCACTTTGCCTGCGTTCATATAAGCCATGTCCATGGCCAACACAATGAATTTTGAATTCACCGGATAGAATTTCTGACATTCCTCAAAAATTTCTTTCTGTCCCTTATACCTGCCTATTTTAACGAACCTTACATATTTTCTGAACTGATCGTTGCTGGTAAGCGGGTTCAGCAGGTTCAGCAAAAAACCGATGGTCTGAAAACCCGGAGTGGTGGCCAGTACCCTGACAATACCCAGCGGCAGGTATCTTCGGGCAATATCTTTTTCATTGAAGGTGTGAATGTGACAGTTATAGATCATTTGATACAGTTTGGGTGTCTAACATGATCAGGATTCAATTAATTAACCAATCGAATATAAGGAAAATATGTCATAATACATACGCCGTTTATGATCACGCAGGAAAGGCATGTGTTTGTTGTTTTGTTAGATAAAGAATCTCTATTTTTATACCCAAACATATCTCACTCATGTCAGCAATCAATTACCGCAAACTCAGGGAAAATGAAACCGACCTGATCATCAACAACAGAATAGCATTTTTATACGAATTGCAGGGAAAACCCACACCTGAAATAGAATCAGCCCTGAGAAAAACCCTGGCCGAATACTTCACAAAAGCTTTGAACGACAATTCTTTCCTGGGAATCATTGCAGAAAAGGGTGATCAGGTAATCGGATCAGGAGGCATGGTGATCCAGGAAATACCGGGCCATTTCAAAATTCCAAATGGGAAACTTGGCTACATTCTCAATATTTTCACCATAGCGGAATACCGGAACCGGGGTGTCGCTTCGGATATTGTGGATAAGCTTGTTGATGAAGCCAGAAAGCTTGGCCTTGATAAAGTATACCTGCATGCGTCGGCTGCCGGAATTGATATCTACCGGAAAAAGGGATTTGTTGAACCCGATATGCCCGAGCTGGAGTTGAAGCTTTGATTTTTTTTAATATCGTGTAGTTTTTCGAAAAGCAAGGCTGACAATATTTTTGATAATAAAAACGTTATTTATCGTATAATCCAATATCCAACGAAGATATACATTCATACATCAAATCAAATTATGCGTCCGGGAGCTTCGCCCCGAATCCCCGGCTTGTCCCGGCATTCCCTCTGCGTTTTGTCGGGCCTACCCACGGTACTTATGGGTTAGCAGAGCTTATTAATAAACTCAGTTCGTTGTTCCATGTAAAATGAATTGACATAAAAACATACCTGGTTATCTGGCATTTAGATTGAGATTTTTGCAGCTCTTATGAAGTAGCACGATCCGCCTCTGAGAAAAGGCGCCTGCCTGCCGCCTGCCTGCCGGTAGGCAGGGAGCGGCAGCGCAGGCAGGTTAAAAAAATCAATTCACCGCAGGCTTGCCTGCTATATGAAAGCATGAAAGAAAATATGTTTGAGGCCGGTGCCTGCGGCCGAGTTTATTTTCTTGTGTGCATGTGAATTGATTTTTAGCCTTTTATCAGCAGCGGCGGCGTTTCCTGCCTGCCGGCAGGCAGGTTGGTTACTTTTGGCGCTGCAGCCAAAAGTGACAAAAGGAGATAATTAAAAATATACAAATGATTGTCATTAGCAACCTGTTGAAGTAACCGTGAAGGAAAAAATTAGTTCGTAATTTTGATATTACCGATCATTGGTAACCATTAACGTTATTCCAAATATGAAACCCTACTTAATCAAAATCCATCTTACATTGCTGGCTGCAATAGCCACTGTCGCCTTAGCAGTCGCGCAATCCATGACCGACTATACCGGTCCTGTTTTTCCGCCCAACCATGCCCTGAATACGCCCATTGACGACCTTCCCGTGCATCCCAATTCAAATAATTTTATCTCAAACATCGGTGAAAATACAGCCCTGCATCCCGATTTTGGCAATTACTGGGATGATAACGGTACACTGCGCCAGATGGGCATTCCTTACAATGTGGTGGGTGCCGGCCAGCCCCTGGTTCCAATCACCTTTGTCAGCTATCCCGAAGAAAGCGACGCGGGCCCCTGGCCCATTCCTCAAAATCCGTATATCGAAACCGTATTCGACTGGCGCGATACTGAAGGCGGTGACCGGCACATGCTCATAGTGGACAGCAGCACCCACATCCTTTACGAAACAGGCAATGTTTACGGAAATGCCAACGGAACATCCTGGGAAGGCGGTTGCGGGGCTGTCTTCGATCTTAATTCCTACAATCTGCGACCTCAGACATGGACCTCGGCGGATGCAGCCGGACTTCCCATTTTTCCTCTTCTTATTCGCTATGATGAAGTGGAACGTGCAATGGCATCTGGTGGCGAAATACCCCACCCCATCCGGTTTACCGCCGTAACCACACAACGCGCTTTTATCTGGCCTGCCCGGCATTATGCTTCCAGCTCCACAGATCCGAACCGGCCTCCTATGGGACTCCGTTTCCGGCTTAAGGCCAACGTGGACATCTCCGGCTTTTCTCCCCGGATCCAAGCCATCCTGCGAACCATGAAAAAATACGGCCTGATCATGTCCGACAACGGCAGCAACTGGTACTTCCAGGGCACGCATGACGATCGGTGGGACAATGAGGAAATTGATGCGCTTAAAAGTCTTCATGGAAGAGATTTTGAAGTGGCAGATATCAGCGTATGGACCAAACACGCAGGTTTTAACCCCAATTCAGCCCGGGTGCCTCCGGCTTCTTCGACTTCCATCAATGAAACAAATAGCAGCCAACCCGGATCAAACAAGCTTTTTAACAATTACCCCAATCCATTTCATACATCAACTTCTGTCGAATTTTACCTCCCGGCGACCGAAAAAATCTGCCTGAAGATTTTTGACTGCACGGGAAGGGAGGTCGCCGTTCTATCCAATGAAATCCGATCCGAAGGTTGGCAAACGGTTGAATGGCATGGCCTGGATACATCAGCACAGCCTGTTGCCACAGGCATCTATATCTGTCAATTGCAGCATCAGAACGGGAGTACTGATTACCTTAAACTAATGCGGTTTTAAAGAAGCAAAACACCAGAGGAGTTTATGTGCTGCAATGAATCTTAATATTGTTCCTGCACAGCATCCTTAAAATGTGCAAAAGATAGTAATAACTTTCGCTTGGGGTATTTTGTCCATCCTGAGTCAATTTTCTACATTTAGGGAATAAACCATGCTGTCATGTTAAACATCCCTGTCATCACCGTATCGGAAAAAACCCTCGCCCTGGCTTTTGAAAAGGCCCTCATGGAATTGCACAAACGGGGCACCCGCTTCAGAACCCAGTATGACAAGCCGGGTGATCCCGAAAGTCTCGATTGCACCCTGAACCTTACGGTGGAAGAACCCGAAAGCGAGCCCATGATCCACATGGCCTTTCCGGCGGGGATTGAACAACTGAAGGAGTATGTGCTCGAGCTGAAGGGCCTTAAAGACCACTGGGTAAAAAACATGAATGACCCCGCTGACACCCGCTGGGAATATACCTACCATGGCCGGCTTGAAAGATACGGCACCTGGAAGGAAATGGGTGCGCAGGGTTCCGAGACGAAGGGCCCGTTTAACGTCAACCAGATTGAGGGAGTCATTGACAAATTATGCAAACAGCCTTTTACCCGCCAGGCGCAAATGATCACCTGGATGCCCAATATTGACCTCGACTGCTTTGATCCGCCCTGCCTGCAATCGCTCTGGTACCGCATACTTGAAGATGAAGCAGGAGTTTACTGGCTGAACTGCAACATTCGTTTCCGCAGCAATGATGCCTGGGGCGCCAGTTTCATGAATATGTTCGGGTTTATCCAGTTCAACAAGGAAGTGATTGCAGCCGAAGTATCCCGGCGTACCGGAAAAACGGTGAAACTCGGAAGAATGAACTGGCAGGCCGATTCATATCATATCTACGGAAAGGATATTGAAATGGCCAAATCCATGCTGTTCGACCGGGTCGACTCATTGCAGCTTGAAGAACGCACCTACAATTTCTCCGACGTTTACATCCGGCAGATGTATGACGATGCCGAGCCCGGCATTCTCGAAAAGATCAGGCAGTACGATACTGCCCGGAAGGTATGACAAGACTTGTATGAAATACCTGAATATATGACAGCCTGATTATTTATTAAAACGCAGAGAGCGCCTCAAAAATGGACGCTCTCCTTATTTGTTTATTCTGAAAATCAAATTATTGTTTCTGTATCTTGCCGGTCAGTCGTTCACCATTTTCAAACTCAACGGTCAGCATATACAAACCCCTGACTAACGCACTGACATCAAAAGACCGGTTTCCGTTCATCATTACATCCATCACCTGTTGTCCCGAAAGAGTAAACAGGCATGCCCGCAGGGGATTCACCTCAGATGAAACATTAACTGTATTGACAACCGGATTGGGATATATCATAAGTCGTCCTGCCTCTGATTCATACATTCCTGTTAATGCTGTAAAGCTTGCAGTAATGACTTTATTCCCATCCATGGTAAGGGAAGCTGTGCTCAATGATAAGGTAAGGTCGCCACTCCATCCTGTAAACTGATATCCATCCGCAGCAATGGCCTCCAGGTTCAGCACTGTGCCGCTGTTGGCGGTGACAACATCGGTATACACTTCATCGTCAACCTCAACCGAACCATTGCCTTCGGTTATTATGGTCAGCGTGTATTGGTCAATGGCAAAAGATGCCGTTATTACTATATTGCCGTCCATGGTAATTTCCAACGGGTTTGTTGTTCCTGATACATCACCACTCCAGCCGGTAAAATGATACCGGTCTCCGGCGACGGCTTCCAGTTTCAGCACTGTTCCGTTGTTGGCGGTGATAATTTCGGTATATTCTTCATCGTCAACCTCAACCGAGCCATTGCCTTCGGTATTAAGGGTAAGGGTGTATTGTCTGACGAAAACGGCTTTCAGATTCCGGTTACCTGTTACCGTGAAAGTATATGAAGTATCTGTAGAAACAACCGTTTCATTATCCAGCCAATGGGCAAATCCATATCCCTCAGCAGCACGGGCCTTAACCGTAGCTGCTGTACCTTCTTCATAATTGTCGTCGCCATGGGTTGTTCCGCCGGCTACAGGATCTGCAGTTGTGGAAACTGCGTACACCATGGGTTTTTCCGTTACTGTGACCAGCCAGTCTCTGGTGGTTGTGCCGTCACTTATCTTATAGGTTACAGATGAACTGAAGTCATTTGCAGTAACACCCGTAGTTTGTGCTGTCCCTTCTACAGTTATTCCTGTCACATCCGATGTGGTTAAAAACGTTGCGGTCAGACTGCTTAAGTCGGTGCCATTGGCAACTTCAATACTGACGTTACCAGCCTGACCATCAATGCAGGCAGGTCCGGTTTGTTCGGCAAAACCGAACGAGGTGATGGAAAGAGGCTCAGCCACCTCACGTACTTTGATTTTTCCATCGGCATTGCCGGTGAATACGCTGTAGAATACTCCTTCAACCTCTACATTGGATACAACATTACCTTTAACCACCAAATCATCATATACGTGTCCGAAATCATTTATACTGGTAAAAAGCTTGGTGCTTGAAATCCCGCCTGTTGCCAGATCTGTGCCATTGCTCACAACAGAACTGACTGATGTAGTGGTAATACCGTGTGTATTGCTGAAACCAATATCCGTGCCGCTTAGTGTTAATTCTGAGACCTTGAATGTACTTTCTTTATATAGCGCCCAAACTTTGCTTCCATCGTAATGCAAGTTATGAATGGTAAATATGTCGGTACCGTAATTGCTGATGCTTCCGGCACCCAGATTTGAGGTAATCCTGATGTAATAGGTATTATCGGTACCTGCATACCATCTCCATATATTCTGCTGATGCGCCATTATATAGTAGTCCCCATTGCCATTTACCGTAATAAACGATCCCTTTGAAAAATAGTCAGCTCCCCATGAACCTGAACTGGAATAATCTCGATAACCCTGGTGTATAAGCTGAATTGCAAAATCTTCATCTGTCTTTTTTGCATACATGATATCAGGATAAGTATAATCATCGCCCGGGCTGCCATGGCTGTCCGTATAGGTCAGATGCACTCCTACGTTATCATCAACAGCAATATCAGGCTTTGAACACTTACCGGTCCCGCCAATACTCAACGATACAATGGTGTCTTTTGCCGTCCAGGCAATTCCATTGTGTGTTAAATAGTAAAGTGTGTCTTTTGCCACAAAAGCAATATGTGGATTATTTTCATTATCGATTGCCAGGCACGCTTCAGTTCCCTTTCCCAGGTCATTTTCAGCTGACCATACCCCGGCGCCATCAAGGGTGGCATAATATAAACTCCCCTCTCTGGCATACACCACAGCAATAAAATCCGTTCCCGATGCTGCTTCCAGCACATCGCCGGTAACCACAAGTCCGGTTGACGGGTGCGATAACGTCTGAGCACTTAATAAAGCGTTGCCAGTAAACAATCCTGTCAACGTCAAAAGCAGCATACATGCCTTTAATGTATAATTTCTCATTGGAATGAAATTTTAGTTTATACTCAGTACCCCGCGTTAAAGCAATTGCTTTTCTCTCGCGTCAATATCAATGAATAAGGGACAATGTTTTTGTCTCCTGTTCTGATTACGGCAAACAAGGCAAAAAGGTTTAGAGATTTTTACTAAAGGAATTATATGGATGTCGAAGCAAACAAAACGAAGAACAACAGCTTTGAGGCGCTACAAAAACAAATTCACGGCACAAACTATTTGTAACCAATCAGAAAGGTTCTTCCAATCAGCCATGAATACGTCTTTGTGCCTGGCTAAAGCTGGCAATCAAGCCATATCACAAAACATCATTACTTCTTTTCCTTACCTGAGTCTGGTTTCTCTTTTGGTGCCGGAGCGGGTTCAACAGGAATGGACCTTTCAGTATGGCCTGCCTTTTCTTCTTTCTTTCCTGTTCCGCTCAAAAAATCGGGCAATTCCAGTCCGGCCTGGTTGAACAAGTCCTTCATGGGCGGAATGGCGGCCAGCAAGCTGGCAAAGTAATTGGCCGTAGCCGAGCCTTTACCGTCTTTGCCGGATGACATGGTATCCCAAACGGTAACCTTGTCAATCTTCAGGTTCTTCACAGCTTCAACCTGGGTTTTCACGAGTTCGGGCAACTTGTCGGCAATCATCATCATCACGGCTTTCTGGGCATCCTTGTTGGCGGCATTCACCAGCTTTTCAAAACCGCTGGCCTGCTTGCCCAGTATTTCAAAGATACCCTTGGCCTGGGCTTCCATTTTCATGAATATGGCATCGGCATCTCCCTTGGCATGCCTGCGGGTTTGTTCGGCCATGGCTTCTGCGGCAATTTCTATCTTTTGCTTGTCGATTTGTGTGGGAACAATGATATCTGCAACCTGGGTTGCTTTTTCTTTCTCGGCCCTTACGGTTTCAGCAGCACGCTCAGCAGCATAAGCTTCTTCAAGTGCCTTGGCCTGAGCCACCTTTTCAGCAGCAACAGCCTTGCGCTCGGCCTCTGCTTCCCTTTCACGACGTGTGGAATTGGAATTGGCAATCTGAATTTTTGCCGTGTTTTCACCTTCAACGGCGTTGGCATCGGCCGATGCCACTTTGATGCGCTGGTCCTGCATGGCATTTGCTTCGCCGATGGATCCGTCACGGTTCTTTTCAGCCACGCTGCGTTTCGCATCATTGATGGCCTTGGCGGCAGCTTCCTTACCCAGAGCCTCTATATAACCCGATTCATCGTTAATATCTGTAACGTTGACATTGATCAGCTTCAGTCCCACTTTCTTTAATTCCTGCTCCACGTTTCGTGAAACGGCATCCAGGAATAAATCGCGGTTGCTGTTGATTTCTTCAATATCCATGGTGGCCACCACCAGACGAAGCTGACCGAAGATGATGTCCTTGGCCAGGTTGCTGATATCTGCCTGTTTCAGTCCCAGCAATCGTTCAGCTGCATTGCTCATCACACCGGTTTCGGTGGAGATACCCACGGTAAAGATCGAAGGTACGTCAACCCGGATATTTTGCTTGCTCAGCGCACTTTTCAGGTTGATCTCAATGGAAATGGGCGTCAGATCGAGAAACTCATAATCCTGAATAACCGGCCAGATGAAAGAGGCCCCTCCGTGAATACAGCGCGAAGAACGGGATTCAGCTTCCGTTCCCTTTCCTATTTTACCATATATGACGAGGATTCTGTCCGAAGGACAGCGTTTGTATCGGCGCAAAAAAGTAACAATCAGTATAAAAACAAACAGGATGGCCAGAACGACCACTACTACTAAATATTGTCCCATGATATCGTTGGTTTATTGAGGTTTTACAAGCAATACTTCATTGTTGATGGAGTCCAGCACTTCCACCACTGCTCCGGTTTTGATTTCTTCTTTCGAGTCGGTAATGGCATTCAGCGTCTGAAATCCCTGTACGTTGATCTGTACCTTCCCCATCCCTTTGCGCTCGGCAGGTATTCTCAGGTATACCGTACCAATTTTTCCTTTGGCATTGTTCAGATTCAGCACATTGTGCTCGGTCAGCTTTCCCAGGTAATATACTATGGTAGCCATAATCACCATCATGGCCAAACCGGCAAACACCGAAGCAATAATTGTGGTTCCCAGTCCTTTTCCGCCACTCAGCAAGGCAATGCCCGTCCATCCGAAAATGGCAAAAAAGCCCACCAGGTTCTTGATGCTCAGAAACTGAAAGCCGATGCCGTGATCGCTGTCGAAAGCCACATCATGATCGGCCGAAACATCCAGGTGATCGGCATCGCCACCAAAAAAGGTAAGTACCAGTTGAAATAGAAAGACTGCTGTAGCCGGCAGGGCGATCAGCCAGTATACTTTTTCGGCAACGCTCAATGCGCTCCACCAGGTTTCTGAAGAGAGTTCCATAGTTAAGGGTATTAATCCTTAAATATATTTATTTTTTGGCTATTGCTGAAAGGAATTTGAAAAAAGATACAAATTGCATGCATTCTGCGGCCATACATGAGGAAACAATGTCAATCATTTATTGCATTACTAAACATACAAAAAAAGTTTAATACACATTAACCTTTGGAAGTTTATAGA
The DNA here is from genome assembly GCA_964560225.1 of uncultured Bacteroidales bacterium. Taxonomy (GTDB): domain Bacteria; phylum Bacteroidota; class Bacteroidia; order Bacteroidales; family UBA10428; genus UBA5072. Next base: position 5,702 of record CAZLLD010000020.1, on the reverse strand, counting down.
TATGTAAAGGCTTTAATCAAATGAAACAAACATCGTAAGAATTACAGCAGTTTTACAGTATTGATTATAAAAGGCATACGCTCAGCGAATTACCTAACTAACCAGTTATTTATCGTTAAGTCTGTTTTTCAAATCCATATGGTCATGAAGAATCCTGATAATCTCAATCCTGCTTCCTTCAATTTCCCTATAGAACACAATATGTCTGCCAACTTTAAACCCTTTTAAGCTTTCAATTATTATATCGAAGTTTTTTCCCAGGACAGGATTCTCTGCAATTTCTGTAAAACTTTCTATAAGCAGTTGATAATACTTATCCGCCTGGTGCTCTGACCAATTTTCAAACGTATAGTTCCAAATATCAGTTAAATCCTCAACAGCTTTTTTAGTAAGCTCATATTTTGCCATTCTTTTCTGCTTTCAAGATTTGTAAGTGCGTTTCAGGACTGAAATCATGAGAAATCCCGCTTTCTATACCTTCTTGAACAGCATCCCTTAATGCAACCATTCTGTTTTCTTCTTCCTCCAGAAGCCTTAGACCTGCCCGAATCACTTCACTTGCATTCTTATACCTCCCTGCAGATATTCGTCCCCTAACAAATTTATCAAAATAGCTTCCCAACGATATAGATGTGTTTCGATTCATATCAACAAATTTTTATCAAAAATACCAAAAATTGGTATATTTATCAAGGAGCAATCAGTTTTTCATAGTTCCACACAAACGATTTAATACAATTACATAAATTACAAAAATCGTAAGAAATATTTCCAACAGGCTCCGGGTCACATTTCGACGTTAAACTATGTTAAAACCAATAAAGGTGCGCCCCTGTTCAGTATATTTGATAAAACCCGATTCATGACAAATAACGCTTATGTTCACGGCTATTCGCCTCGTGAGGCAACCCGGCTGAACGATCAGGCCGAGACTCTGGATCACCTGCTCCACCATGATACCCTGTTCAACCCGGGCGACCTTGTTCTCGAGGCCGGATGCGGTGTGGGAGCCCAAACCCGGATTATTGCGCCGAAGAATCCGGAAACCCGGTTTGTTTCAGTGGACCTTTCGGTTGAATCGCTGACATCTGCAAAGAAAACCATGGATTCATTACAGATTAGCAATGTGGAATTTCAGCAGGCTGATATCTTCAAACTCTCGTTCAGCGATCATATGTTCGACGGAATTCTGGTGTGCTTTGTACTGGAACATCTGCATGATCCGCTGGCTGCGCTTCGCGAGCTCAAACGGGTACTTAAAAAAGACGGGGTTATCATGGTCATTGAAGGAGACCACGGATCCACGTTCTTTTATCCCGACAGCAGCTATGCCCACAGGGCTATTGACTGCCAGGTGCAGTTGCAGAAAAAGCACGGAGGCAATTGCAATATCGGAAGGGAATTGTATCCATTGCTTAGCGCTTCGGGGTTCAGTAATATACATGTATCACCCAGGATGGTTTATGTAGACGCATCACACCCCCGGCTGGTCGACGGGTTTATAAGAAATACCTTTACCGCCATGATTGAGGGAGTGGGTTCCGATGCTTTCCGGCAAGGCATCATTGATGAAGAAACCTTCAACAGGGGTATTCACGATCTGTACCGTACGGCAGAGGCTGATGGCGTGTTTTCCTATACATTTTTCAAAGGAATTGCAACCAAATAAGAAGCACGGATTATCTTGTCGTATTGCAGGAAGTATGCTATATTTACGGGCTTTTCAGAATATCTTATACAAGAAACTATGGATAAAGTCGTCACCTTCGGAGAGATCATGCTCAGGCTTTCCACCCCCGGATTTCAGCGCTTTTCACAGGCAAAACAACTGGATGTGCAGTTTGGAGGAGGAGAGGCCAACGTGGCAGTTTCACTGGCGAATTATGGCATACCGGTGGATTTTGTTACCCGGCTGCCGCAAAACGATATTGGCCAGGCCTGCATCATGGAATTGAAACGCTTTGGCGTGGGTACAGAACAAATCATCAGGGGCGGTGAGCGGCTGGGTATTTACTTCCTCGAAACCGGTGCAGTGGCCAGAGCCAGCAAGGTGATTTACGACCGGGCTTTCTCTTCCATTTCCACCATAGAACCCGGGATGATCAACTGGGACCGGGTTTTTGAAGGAGCCGGGTGGTTTCACTGGACCGGCATTACCCCGGCCATAGCCGAAGGAACCGCACGTGTTTGCCTGGAAGCTATAAAAGCTGCCAATAAAAAAGGAATTACCGTTTCAACCGACCTGAACTACCGGAAGAACTTATGGAAATACGGGAAAAAAGCATCGGAAGTAATGCCCGAACTTGTGGCCGGTTGCGACATTATTCTGGGCAATGAAGAAGATGCAGATAAGGTATTCGGTATCAAACCCGAAGGTGGCGATATAACCGGCGGACATGTGGAAGCGGCTGCCTATGAATCGGTTTGCCGGCAGCTGATGCAGCAATTCCCAAAGGCAAAGAAGGTGATCATTACCTTGCGCGGGTCGATCAATGCCAATCACAATTCCTGGAGCGGTGTGCTGTGGGACGGGAGAAAACTGTTGCAGGCTCCGGTTTATGACATCACCCATATTGTTGACCGTGTGGGAGGGGGTGATTCTTTTATGGGCGGATTGATTTATGGTTTGTTAACCTATAAAGAGGATAACCAGAAAGCTCTTAATTTTGCCGTAGCAGCTTCCTGCCTGAAGCATACCATCCCGGGTGACTTCAACCTGGTAACCGTGGAAGAAGTTGAAAAGCTCATGGGAGGCGATGCCTCGGGGAGGGTATCCAGGTAGCGTATCAGCTATTAGCAATTGGCTATTGGCCATTAGCCGTGAGCTTTGAGCTATGAGCTGTGAGCTGTGAGCCGTGAGCCGTGAGATTTTGGCGATTGGCAATCAGTCGTTGGTTCTTGGTTCTTGATTCTTGATTCTTGGTTCTTGGTTCTTGGTTCTTGGCTCTTGGTTCTTGGCTCTAAAATGCAGGTTTTTAACTCCTATTTAACAGTTTAAGATAATTATGTTGAAGATACATTTGAAAAATGTTTACTACTTTTTCCACTGGTTTAAACAAAAACAATTAACCAACACCCTTCAATATGGAAAACAATAATCGTCGCGATTTCCTGAAGAAAAGCGTAATGGGCATATCGGGCGCTGCACTGCTGCCTGGTGCAATAAAAGCAGCTGAAACATCCATTCATGAAACAAAATTAATTTCTGAACTGCCGGTCAGAACACTGGGCAAAACAGATCTGAAAATACCCGTGCTGAGCATGGGCACGGGCGATACCAACAATTCTGCACTGGTAAAAGGAGCCCTGGATCAAGGAGTTAAATTGTTTGGTACATCTGCCTATTACGGAAATGGCAATAACGAAGCCATGCTGGGCGGATTATTGAAAACCATACCGCGCGATTCGTATATGATTGCCACCAGTGCCATGCCCAAAGGAATTGATCACCAGAACGGCCTTTTTACCGACATCACAGCTGCTGAATCATATAAAGCCGATGTGGAAGCCGGCATGAAGCGTTTGAATGTAGACCACCTCGATATTTTATTCCTTCCTTTTGTGGGCAAACGGGAGTCTGTATTTTTTGAACCACTGCTGCGGGTCATGGAAGATTTCAAGAAATCGGGGAAAGCACGTTTTATAGGTATTGCCTCACACAGTTTTATCGGTGAAGCCTTGCGTGGTGCAGCCGACACGGGCATTTACGATGTGGCCATGATTGCTTACAATTTTAAGCTTGAGCAACCATATGCGGTGATCAGCGCGGTGGATTATGCTGCAGGCAAGGGTTTGGGACTGATTGCCATGAAAAGTATGGCCGGCGGGTATTGGGACAAGGAACGTACACAGCCCATCAGTTCCTCTGCGGCATTGAAATGGGTATTGCAGAACAAGAACATCCATACCATCATGTCGGGCATGACATCTTTTGATGAATTGCTGAAGAATGTTGAAATGGTAAAGAATCCGGGACTCACTGACGAAGACAAGAAAGAGCTCAAACTGGCCGGAGCAAATCATGAGCACGGGTTATACTGCCTGCAATGCAGGGAGTGTGAAGGTCAGTGCAGGTACAACCTGGATATCCCCACCCTGATGCGCAGCTACATGTATGCATACGGCTACCGGAACCTGCACCATGCACAACAGACCGTTGAAATGGTTGACCTGTCAGGCAATACGTGCAACCAGTGCGATGAATGCACGGTGAGCTGCAAATCCGGCTTTAACCTGAAGTCAAAAATCAGTGATATTGCCCGACTCAAAGATGTGCCGTCTGATTTTCTGATGGCCTAACCGGAAGGGTTATCTAATACAGACCGCTATGTTATGAAAAGGCGCGTAGTTAAAAAAACTACGCACGACCAGGAATTATTTCATAAGTTAAATTTGAAATAATTCCTGGCATTGTAATAACATACGTCCTCAACAATCTTTCCCAACCAGGCTTTTTCATTGGGAAGCTCTCCCTTTTCCACATCGGCACCCAACAGGTTACACAATATTCTCCGGAAGTATTCATGCCTTGGATAAGATAGCAGACTACGCGAATCGGTAAGCATGCCTACAAAACGACTTAACAAACCCAGATTCGACAGCGCATTGAGCTGCCTTTCAATTCCGTCTTTCTGATCAAGGAACCACCATGCCGCACCCCATTGAATTTTCCCCGGCATGGATCCGTCCTGAAAATTGCCTGTCATGGTTGCCATTAATTCGTTATCAGAAGGGTTTATGTTGTACAGTATTGTTCGTGTAAGTTTTCCTTCGTTGTCGAGCCTGTCGAGGTATCGTGACATAGACAGGGCACAATTGGAATCGCCAATTGAATCAAAGCCCCCGTCAGGCCCGAATGAATTTAGCATACGGGAGTTGTTGTTTCGTAAAGGGCCTACATGGAATTGCTGAGTCCAATCCCGCTTATAATCCATTACGGCATGCTCATAAAGCAGGGCAGATCTGAATTTAAGAACCTCATCATGGGTAAGTATGTTTTCCCCTCTGGCTTTCATGAATATGTTATTCACTTCAGAATCCGTATAAGATGCGTCATAGAAGGTCTCCAGACCATGATCTGAAAGTCTGCATCCCCTGTTATGGAAATACTCATGCCGTATGTCCAGCGCTTCAATCAGCAACGAAAAGCTTCTGATTTCCACGTTGGCCACTTGTTCAAGCTGAACAATATACTCATTGAATTTCAGGTGATCATCAATCATTAACAACTTGTCAGGTCTCCAGGCAGGAATAACAGTAATATTGAAATTGCTTTCCTTTATCTTTTTGTGGTATTCAAGAGAATCAACAGGGTCGTCAGTGGTACAAACCACTTCAACATGCATTTTTTTAATGAGTTCTACAGGGGTGTAATCTTTTTGTTTCAGCAAGGAAGCAGTTTTTTCATAAATTGAATCAGCTGTTTGCGGGCTCAGCAATTCACGTATGCCAAAGTAACGCTGCAATTCAAGGTGTGTCCAATGATACAGCGGATTGCGAACCGTATAAGGCACCGTTTCGGCCCATTTACCGAACTTTTCCCGGTCAGAAGCATTTCCCGAACAGAACCTTTCCTCCGCACCGTTGGTGCGCATAGCCCGCCACTTGTAATGATCGCCATACAACCAGGGCTGGGTGATATTCTCAAAGTTTTCATTTGCGGCTATCTGAGCAGGTGACAGATGACAATGATAGTCAATAAT
>CAZLLD010000019.1:0-53891 GCA_964560225.1 uncultured Bacteroidales bacterium | reverse complement strand
CAGGTCAATCGGTTTCCCGGCTTCAAGTTCCAGGGTATTGGTCCGGAACCAGGTGGTGATACCGAATCCTTCATTCCCGGTTTTTGCCTTGGTAACTCTTTCCGTATAATACTGCATACAATATAAGGGAATACCCGATTTCTTTTCAACAAGCAAGCTTTCGCCTGGCTGCAATTCTATGGAAAATGGAAACCTGGCAATCGTTTCATTTTTCTTTCCGCTCAACTCGACGGATGCAATCCGGTCTTTTGTATACCCTTCTTTAAGAAGATCGGGCAGTACGTTCATAATGATACCTGAAGCCTGGTAGGTATTCCATGCGCCTTCCCTTCGCGAACTCATGAAATACATCTGCATGGGCGCCATCAGGTTGTTAAGCAATGAGTCACTTCTAATGATCCGGTAAGCAACTGCATTGGCAGACAGGTCATTTGAATACCAGTAACGCTCGGGCTTGTCATCCGAAAAATGTACATCACCAAGCATGCCTTCTTTTTTGTATTTTAAAAGAACATCACGCTGATAGGGAAGTCCTTTCATTTGTCTGATTTCTGTAAGCAGGAACTTTTCTTTTAAAAAGGAATAACCTGCAAAGGAGCCATAGGGATAATTTGCGTACTGCTTTATTTCTTCACGTTCCCGCGAATCAAGAATGGAATCAAGTTCCGGGACATATTTGGTGTAGTTAAGGTTGATGTTCCATCTGGCCAGGGCATGTACCAGTTCAATGTCGTAAAAGTTTATATTCTTCAATATATCGAATTTGTATTGTGCTTTTCTTGACAGGTTCTCAATGTCCAGATTCACTTCATAACCTGCATCCTGGGCATATTTCAATGCGTTCAGAATATGCGCTGACATCCAATATGAAGTTTTGTCGGAGATGTCCCACCAAGACCAAAGGAATTCTCTGTTTTGGTTTTTGAGCAACCGACGGATAATCAGTTTCACATTTGAATCATAATGAAAAGACTTGCCTTTATACTGCATCAGTGATTTATGGCTGATCAGTCCAATAAGTTTTGATGCCAGTTGTTCATTGCAGTCATATTGGTAATGCAGCAATGAATTAATTTCCTGTTCATAAAGATCCAACTGATTATCCAATATGGTAACGGTTATTTTTTTGTCTTCAACTGGTTCAATTTTAAGCTGGTCTCCGTTGTTCAGGATTCTTAGTGTTCCTTCGGCCCGCTCAATTCCCTGTTCAACAACCGGAACGATTCGTTCTTCGCCGTCAAGATATCCGTCATCACAGGTAAATGAATAGCTGATTGAAATGGAATCGCTATTCACAGCGTGAACAGGTAACATATTCGTTTGATACTGAGCGAAACGGATTTCCGTTGTTTGATCGGTCTTCAGACCTTTCCAGTGAATCGTGCCATGGATCATGCTATCGGAAGTGTAGTTCAATACTTTCCCCATAAATAAGGATGAATCGCCCACCGTCAAAAATTGAGGAACATGAAGCTCTGCCATCAGCGGTTTATATGACTTGATTGATTTCCGGGCAATACCTGTTTGCGCTTGCCTGTTCATGGCATATACAACAGCATCCCACCGGGTAATATCATCGGGGAAGGTAACCTTGAAACTGGCCTTTCCATTCTTGTTTGTCAACAGGCTGGGTTCCCAGAATCCAACATCGGAGAAATGGGTACGGATGGTGTTCAGTGTTAGCAATTCTTCGTAAAGCCTCTGTTCCGCTTCTCTGATGATATCATCTTCAGGCTTTTCTTCAACAGTAGCTGATGCGTCATCAGGAACAACGGATACACCGGCGGCTCTTCCCTGTATAGAGACGATGGAGCCAGTCAAGTCCATCCGCTTTTGTGTTCCGTAACCAATCACAACAACTTCCTGGAGCGCTGTGACATCCGGTACCAACTGAATTACAACTGCCGACCCTCTGGTGACCTCCATTTCTTCGCTTATAAAACCTATAAAGCTAACAGTAATGGTTGCCCAATAATCATCGATTTGCAAGCTGAAATTACCGTCGAGATCAGAAATTGTTCCGTAATTGGTGCCTTTAACCACGACTGTTGCACCAGGCAGCGGCTCATTATCTTCACCATAGACAGTGCCGGATACATTCCCGGTAAAATTTGGTTTAACCAGCGTTTGAACTTTTTTCACCGGCTGATCGGCAGAAGGCCTTCCGTAATCTACGGTAATCCACATATATTCAGCCAGCCAGGATAATGAAAGGTCATTGGCACCCTGGCACTCGGAATCAGAAAGGTCAATGGCGAAATTGCGGTTTTGCCCCAGTGGAATGCTGTCCATTCTGAGATAGGTACCGTCTTCATACAGGATAATTAAATCATGATACCCATCGGGGAAATAGTAAGTATTTGAGAGATTGTGATAGAATTTATTCAATGTTGGGGGTACAATCTTTTCATTCTGACAGTTTCTGAACAACAGGGCAGCAATATCCATGGTCTTGTTTTTCACCGGAAGGAAGATCCTTATTCTTGAGTCGGGATCCTGTATGTCAATTGCAGCAGCCTGCCAGGTGACATCATCCAAAGGATTCCAGTGCTGCTTCTTCAGAAAATCTTCTTTTGTTATGACCACATCACTGATATAATCCATGGGTTCGATATTTCTCTCATTCAGATAGAGGGGATACAGATTGTATGGGGTTAACTTGTATACAATGTTATCTTCGAACGAGTAACTATAGCCTCCGGTATGCTGATAGGCTGTTTTCAACAGATCACTCTCGGAATAGGTCTTTTTCTCAGGGAGAATTGGCCCGGCCAGAATGGTGCCGGAGTTTAGAGTATGACTGGAGGATTTGTATTTACTGAATATGGGAGTAAATTCATGTTTTGATTGAAGGTATGCATATCGTGAGGGAACAACATTAAACAGCGAAACATAGGATTTAATCCTGTTTATTTCCGTATTGGTAAATTCATTTTTCAATTCATGTACTTTCGTTTTAACGGGTAAATTGTCCAGGTCGATGCTGATGATTGTTTTGGTATTACTTTTAAAGGCCATGGAATCCAATACCAACACCCTGTCGTAAAGTCTCAATGTGATTTCATGCTTGCATGTTGGTGAAATATAAAAGGAATAACCTTTAGGTTGGTTGGTCCAGGAATAATACACCGGCGATCTGTCTACTTCTATCACGTATATTTGTTTCGACTTGCCCTTTTTCATGACAAACGGGGCAAATTGTGTGCTGTCTTCGATATTGAGTGAGTATATGAAACCATTTTTATGCGGATACATGAATTGATAATATAGCATGGTATCAAGCTTTGCCAATGGATTCCACCTGCTGTAGTCGAGTTCTATCTGAATATCAAAACTATTCAGGTCTTTTTTGCTGTAGGTGGCGCTTTTTGATCTGGGAGATGAACTGGATCCATAATATGGCAGGTCAGGAATATAATAATTCAGCTTACTGGTTATCGCCATGGCGGTCAGATCAACATTTCTGACAGGATTTCCGAATTGATTGCTGACTGCTATTTCTGCCTCAACCTGTTGCCCCGGGTATATGCGCTCAGGTATTTTAAGAGCCACATTCAGCCTGTCTTCCTTAAATTCATACTGCCGGCGCAAAGCTTGATCATTGCCTCCGAATGAATATAGCAATTCAACATAATAAGTCATTGACCGGTCATCAATAACCGATTTGTATTCCATTTCATTTCCAAAACCCTTTGCCAGCAGGTTGTTGCCCTGGTGTATGAACCAGGATATTTCAAGTTTATGGGGATTTTTCAACCTGATATTAAAACTGTCCTGCTGCACTCCCCCAATAAGATCAATTTCCGGGTTTAATGAACTGAGGAGGACGTCTTTTCGAATCAGCTCATTTTCAAAATGAAATACTCTGGTGGCTGGGTTGATCTTTTCCTTATAAGGCAAAATAATCTGTTGTTGATGGATGGCATCATCGTGTCTTAACGATATGGAAATGCCAGTAAGGGGCTCGTTGTTTTTAAGCAAGCTAAAACAGACACTGTCATCAACAAATTGTGATACCAGTTCGTAATTGGAATAAAAGAAGGTTGCTGGTTGGGATTTCTCCATGCGCTGGTTCTGGCTGTTAAGCACAGTTACAACCACTTCATAAGAGATGTTGGTTTTTTGAAACAGTTCGGATGGAATCTCCAACATTTCGGACTGAGCTGCGTTCAGCGTGATTCTTTTAAAGAATAACGTGTCAGGCAGCACGACCAATGGTTGAAATGTTTCTATAATGGTACCGGTTTTTATCAAAATGTCGGCTTTGGCATCTTTCAGCAACAGGCCGTTCACATCGGCAGCTGTTATGGTGATACGGTTATTTTCGGGGAAATACTGTGTCGTCTTTTCTAATTTCACGTCCAGCTTGTTTCCGGTTAATTCGTAATCTTCGTATTTAAAGTGGCAGGATGACACAATGCGCCCTCCTTTCTCACACAATTCAAGCGTGTAAATCTTGTCAAGTACAAGATTCAGCGAATCGTGCAAACGAAATTCTCCCGCATAGCTACCCGGATGTTGTGGGGTGATTACTCCCAACTTCTTGTTCAGAGGATAACCATAAATTCTGATTTCCAATTCTTTCTTCAACGGGAATTTTAGATGTGATAAGGCATATGATTTAAATCTTACCAGTTCACCGGGCTTGTATTTGTTTTTATCGGTTATCAGATAACTGTAAAATGTGGGCCCCTCATCAACATCATCATAATTGTGCCAGGTGGGCACCTCGTGTTTTCTGATTTCAAATACCGATCTGAAACCAAAGAGTTCTACTGTAACAAATTGTTTTTCACTTCTGAACAAGTCATTTTCAAAGCGGTATGTTTTGCTCTCCGGATCAAGACCAATTCTTTCGAAACGAAATTTAACCCTGGCATCATCCCTAACATTACCTACAGAATCAACTACTTGTAGTGATAATGCGTTGTACTCGCTAAGCAGAAAAACCTGGTAGGGAAATACAGAGGTATATTCGCAGTGAAGTTGAGTGCCAACGATTTTGGTCAGTATAAAATGGCCTTTTGAGGGGCGGTTGGTCCATCCCTTTTTTACATCAAAAGTATCTATAAGGGTATGGAGGTATTTTTTAGTGATTTTCATTCTTTGCTTACCAGTAAGAAGTTTTTGAGCTTCCTTATTACTGATGCAGTAAACAAATCCCTTTTGTGGAGCATTGTTCCATTTAATTTCCTGAGAAGAAGAAGGTTGACATATAATGAAAGCTGCTAGGAAGGGAAAAATGGCAATTAGTAAGTTTTTCATGATGAGAGGTTTCAGACAAGGTGCAAATCCCTGTTGTTTTCCATAACTGTCAGTTAAATAATTCTTGAATATACCAAAAAAGACTGAATTAACACCAAAATAACACTTTGCAGAAAGGAGCAAGGAGCTGAGGCAATATACCATCTGTCCACTTTTAGCTACATTTGCGAATTCAAAAGCAGAAATATGATCCAGGACATCCAACCCCACATTTTTGACAATTCGTTTATACAGGCCGATTGTAGTGGCGATGATTTCGTTTTTCAATTCCGAAGAGATGATTTACTAATGCGGCAAAATGGAGATGATTTTGCCATACCGTTGAGAAAAGAATCTGTTCAATCGTGTGAGCAGGGGGTCTTCCTGTTTTCGCTCGACAACGCCAATTGCTTTCTGGTGCATGATTTCGTTCCTCCTGCTGATGCCGGTTATGTATATCACGGAGTGAACCTTTTCAGGGTACTTCAGCCAAAACAGGTTGCCTGGGCTTCCATAGTGGCACATCAGTTGCTGAACTGGTATGAACTGAACCGATTTTGCGGGAAATGCGGTGCAAGCATGAAGCCAAAACAGGACGAAAGAGCGCTTTTGTGTGAAGTATGCGGAAATACTGTTTATCCGAAAATTTCTCCGGCTGTTATTGTTGCTATTGTTTGCCAGGATAAAATCCTGCTTGGCAAAGGCATTAACTTCAGAGGTGGTTTTTATTCGCTGATTGCCGGGTATGCCGATGTGGGTGAATCGCTTGAAGCCGCTGTGGTAAGGGAGGTTAAAGAAGAAACGGGACTTGATGTTTGGAATATCCGCTACTATAAAAGTTCACCCTGGCCGGTTTCGGGTTCTCTGATGATCGGGTTTATTGCCGAGGCTGATGACCGGCAACCCATTGTCATTGATCCGAAGGAAATATCCGATGCAGGCTGGTTTTCACGTGACGGGCTGCCCACTCATCCTCCAGCTGAAATCAGCATTGCAGGTGAAATGATTGATTTGTTCAGAAGGGGAAAACTGTCTGAACTTTGATTATATTGATTTTCATGATTGCTCTGATTACAATCAGAACTTACTTGTTTATACCTTCTTCAGTACTTTCTGCAGTTCCTGGATTTCATTCGACAGGTTGCTGAGCAGCCGGTGGTTCATATCGGCAAAACGTGCAGCAACATATTGTGCATAAAGCTGCATGTCATCTGCAGCTTGCTTTCCGGTGTCTTTCAGAAAATCCTCCTTGAATTCACTGAACCGGCTGGCAGGTCCGAAAAAGGGCATAGGGGATTATTTAAGTTAATATCAGATTAATTACAGCTAAAGATAGCAAAAATAGTCAACTACCTGAAAAAGCGACTGGCGTAAATGAAGCTCGCGGCTATCAATAATATGATTGCTCCTGCAATGGGACGCGGATTGGGCACCAGCAGGAAAAATTGCCATATCACCAGGAAAATGAATGGAAACAAAAACCGGTAGTATCCGGGGATGATGAAAGCCATCGCCAGTCCGGCCAGACCTGATATGACAATACACAGGAGCCAGAAAACATCAGCCCATTCCTTATCATATCTTCCGGCTGATTCGGCAGCATCCTTCATGCCCAGCATCATCCGGCGTTCCATGATGTAATGACCGGCGTCAAAAATGCGGACCCACAGTTTGAAAAGCAGACCCTGCTTGTTGGGATAATGGGTACGTACGAGCAACCGACTTGTATCGTGCGCTTTTTCCGTTAAATGGAATTCCCCCCATTCCTGCATCACAAAATACTTACCTTCTTCAGATTCAATAATTTTGAATCCTTCGTGGTAGGTTCCTGATGAATCGGGTTTGGAATAGGGAATAAGCCGGCCAACCGGCATTTCGGTGTTGTTTAAATCAGGTATTTTTGTTGTTTCATAACCTAAAGGTCGCTCCAGGAATTCATAACTATAGAAACCCCTTCTGTCGGCACCCAGTCCGGCTACATAGGGCCAGACCTCCCCGGCGGGCCTGTTGATTTCGATGGCTCTTGTGCCACTGATTATTCCGGCATATTTATCACCCGGCAGGGTCGCGGAGCGTTCCCCGGAATCAGCTCCCCAGTTCACAATATACGAGCGGAAGAAAATCAGGTAAACAACAAATTCAATACACAAAACTAAAATCAGGATGGCGATGGATTTCATGGCTTTTTATTTACAAAATTGCATGTCTGAAGTGTTGCTGCCAAAAAAAGTCAACCAACGACGAAAATGTGGGAATGAACGGGCGCAGAAAAACATTGCATAAGTTGATGGGGATGATTAATTTTAGGATATTGATCAGATACCATTCACTATGAGAATAATATTTCATAAAACAGGTTTGTTCTTTGCAGGGCTGTTCAGTATGATCTGCCTTGGGTTGAATGCCCAACCCGAAAGCATGAAGCTTGCTTCATCCCTGGTGGATTTCGGAAGCATAGCTTCGGTGATGTACCCGGCAAAAACCGTTGAATTCACCAATGTATCGGATCAGAAACTGGCGATACTGGTGGTGGAAAAGAGTTATGATGTGAAGGTGGGCTATGAGCACCGTTTCTATGAACCGGGAGAAAAAGGGTTGATCACCTTGTTTTACCGGCCGGAAAACCTGGGACCTTTCAGTGAAGAGATCCGGATTTTCACCAACCTGGATCAGGATCCTTACCAACTCACGCTTAAGGGAACTGCCATCACTATTGAAGAGTGCTTCCCCGACAGAAACAACATGACACTGCGCAATGTGCTGGTAGTAAACAAAGAGACCCAGGCTCCGGTGCCTTTTGCTGAGGTTTCTTTTGTGCACAATTTCAAAGCAGATAATCCCATATTATGCAAAACCGATGGAAACGGAAAAGCGGTTAAGGCACTTCCTATTGGACAATACAACGCGAAATCAATGGCAATGGGATATGAACCATACAGCCTTGATTTTTTTCTGCCGCGTTCGCAGCCCAATGTGCTCATAGAGCTGATTCCGCTTGAAACAGAGCCTGTAATGGCCGGTGTTGGAAAGCCTGTGGTTATTCCTGAGACAAGCGATACTGTTGTACCTATGCCGCCTGTTGTAATTTCTGAAGAGTTGCCCGAGGACAGGTATGCTGCCAACAACATTGTACTGCTGCTGGATGTTTCAAGCTCCATGCGTCAGAATGGCAAATTCACCTTGCTTCAGCAATCGGTCAACAACCTGGCGCTGGCGTTGCGGCAAATCGATAATGTATCGATCATCACGTATGCCGGTGATGCAAAGATTGTATTGAGAGGTGTTGCGGGTGTTGAAAAGGAAAAGATCATGGAGGTGGTGCAGGAGTTGACTGCTTCCGGGATCACACAGGGGGTGAAAGGACTGAATACGGCGTATGAGCTGGCAGAAAAGAAATTCATTGAAGGGGGTAACAACCAGATCATTCTGGCAACCGACGGCGAGTTTTCGGAGAAAAACATACCCGATTCATATTATGAGCAGTTCATATCAGGATATGCCGAAAAGGGCATCAGGCTTTCCATATTGGGATTCGGCATCAATGAAGAAGCCATCAGCCGCATGAAAAAGATGGCAGGCTCGGGTCGGGGAAGTTACCTGCACATCGGTTCGGAGCAATATGTGAAAGATGTACTCATCAATGAAGTGAAAACGATGTCGTTTATGGGGGGAAGGTGATAACAAGTTGAGCCTGGTTCGGAAACTAAGTTGAGAGCTACAGGCACAACTTCTTCGCCGCCTTCAGGCATTCCTCGAAAGCTTCGAGGCTGGTGTAAAATTCCTTTTTCGGTACCTCACAGGTGATAATTTTGCCCCCGCTGGCCAGGATGCCTCCGTCGATCATCAGGTTGTCAGTCATTTCAAAATCTTCCAGCTTCATTCCTTTCCGGTCGGTTTTCGCGTCGGGGTTCAATTCAAAAAATGAGATGGTTCGTTCCTTGAATTTCACTTTAGTGTTGGAATACGCGAAAACAGGTATTTCGCGGGCCCGGGCATAACCGATTTCGAAAATAGTTCCGGCATCGGCACTGGGTCCCCGGAACGGAGTGATATTGGCTACTACCAACTGGCATTTCTTAATCAGTTTTTCGTTTTCCTGGCTGATCCTGAATCCGAGGTTGTTAGTTTCTTCCGGGTTACTGATCTCGTTATCGAGCGGAAACAGACCCTCGAAACCATATTGTGCACAAAGGGCTTTTTTCTTTTCACCCATTTCCAAAGCGTTCGGAAGAAAAACGTCAGGGCCTGCCAGATAAATTTTTAATGAGTGTTTCATAGCGGGTAGGGTTTTGGTTCAGTAAAGTTAGCGATTGTTACTTAACCGGAGCTTATTTCGGCAACTAACCTCAGCGAGGCCCATCATCAGGCGTAGCCTGATAACATAGTACAGCTCAGGCACAGCCTGAGATGAACGAGGATACACCCGGAAAATTCACCTGTTTTAAACAAGAAATAGTGACGTTTTAACATATATTGTATTGCAGGATATATATTGATGAAACATAATTAATTAATTTTAACCTGTACTGAACTATTTATCCCATCACAAAAACCTGCATCATGTTTGCAAATCTGATAAAATCCACATTAAGGTACATATTCCGGCATTTTGGCTACAGTCTTTTAAATATTGCCGGGCTTACACTGGGGATAACCAGTGCCCTTTTCCTGATCATTTACGCTGCCAATGAAATCAGTTACGACCGGTATCATGAAAAGGCTGACAGAATATACAGGGTTTCATCAACAATAACGGAACCTGATGACGAATTTACCTGGATTGTGGCACAGATACCATTCGGACCGCAGGTTGCCCAGGACTATCCCGAGGTGCAATCGTATGTGAGGTTCATTCCGATGGGTAACACACTTGTCAAATACGAAGACAAAGAATTCAATGAGGAAAATTTCAATTACGTGGATTCCACGTTGTTTGATATTTTCACTTTTAAGGTTCTCAGAGGTGAGGTCAAAACAGCCCTTACAGAGCCCAATAAGATTGTTCTTACCCGGACAGTTGCAGCCAGATACTTTGGAGATGCTGATCCTATTGGTAAGACGTTGACAACAAATGAAAGGACCTATGAAGTTGCCGGGGTGATAGAAGACGTCCCTTTCAATTCCCATTTCAGGTTTGATGCCGTGGCTTCAAGAAATAATTTACCAAAAGAACTTGGATCATGGGGAAATTTTGGGGTGTTTACCTATCTGCTGTTACCAAAAAACAGCGATGTAAAAGCCTTTGAGAATAAAATACAGGGCATGTACGACAAGTATATGAAGTCCATTTTTGAGAGTATGGGAATAAAAATCAAATACCAGTTGGAACCCCTTACCCGTATTCACCTTTACTCAACCAATGCCAGTGAGCCCGAACCTACAGGAAGCATCACGTATGTATACATATTTGCCATTGTGGCTGTTTTCCTGGTTCTCATCGCTGCCATGAATTACATTAACCTGGCTACGGCACGCTCTGCCAAAAGGGCCAGGGAAGTAGGACTTCGAAAGGTTGTAGGGTCGGAACGCAGTCCCATTATCATGCAATTTTTAACAGAATCAGTAATATTTACCTTTGTTGCCCTTGTGTTCGGCCTGATTCTGGTAGTAGTTCTTTTACCCAAATTCAATGAGCTGGCAGGCAGGAACTTTGATCTGCACGCCGTATTTTCTTTAATGAATTTGCTTGCTGCTTTTGGAATTTTGCTATTGGTAGGCATTATTGGAGGAAGCTACCCGGCTTTTTTTCTTTCACGGTATGAGGCAGTAACTGTGCTGAAGGGTGAAATCACCCAGGGGTCGGCTGGCAGCTTTTTCCGAAGGGTACTGATTGTGATCCAGTTTGCCGTATCGGTCATCATGATCTTATGCACCCTGGTTGTTTTCAAGCAGCTGTACTATATGAAGCATATGGACCAGGGATTTGATCAGAACAATGTGATTTCGCTGCAGCTCGACCGGAATTTGGGAAATAAGTATCCCTTACTCAAACAGGCATTGCTTGAAAATGAAGAAATAAAACATGTAACATCTACAAACACACCCTTGGGTGAAGGTTCGGGGAAGGTAATCTTCAACGTGGAAACGGATGAAGGCATGGTTCAGAAAGGAGTAAATTTTGCAGTGGTCGATCATGATTTCATTGAAACACTCGGGATCAAAATGAAAAGCGGACGCGATTTCCGGCAGGATATGCCCTCGGACACGTTGCGCGCGGTGGTGGTTAATGAAACCTTTGTAAAAAGGATGGCATGGAAGGAACCGCTCGGAAAAAAAGTTGAACTGGGGGATTCCAATACGATTCGTGCGAGTGTGGTTGGGGTTATGCAGGATTACCATCAGACAGGAATGTATAATGAGGTTGAATCACTGATGTTGGTTTACCGTGAATTGAACAACATGATCTATGTGAAACTGAGTGGCAACAAAACACAGGAAACCCTTAAATTTATTGAAACAACCTGGAAGGATTTGTTTCCTGATTACCCGTATTCCTATACTTTTCTTACCGATCGGTTTAAAGGACAATTCAAAGCTGATGAGAAGCGCGGACAGATTTTCACACTCTTTACACTACTTGCCATATTCATTGCATGTATCGGATTGTTCGGATTGGCTTCTTACATGGTTGAACAACGTACCAAAGAAATCGGTATCAGAAAGGTACTTGGAGCCAGTGAAGGAAACATAATGAAATTGATTTCAAAAGAATTTTTATCGCTTGCAGCAATTGGAATAGTCATCGCCGTTCCCATTGCCTGGTATTTTATGGATAACTGGCTGAAGAATTATACATACAGAACGCATATAGGAGTTACGCTGGTTTTATTAACAACACTGATAACCGTAATCATTACCTTTATTACAGTCAGCTATAAAGCCTATCAGGCTTCTACCATGAACCCTGCCAGTTCGATAAAAACCGAGTGATATTATAATCATAGAATTACAGCTCTGGTTACAACGGTGTGACTTGTTATTATTGATCTAACCGGGAGATGATACTTACGCAGAGGAATTGTCATAACGTTTACAGAAGTGCTGATTTGGGGTAATAATTGCTAATATTGAGCCTGGTTATGACCAAACAATCTGATGAACACTAAAAAATTATTGCTGCAGCTATTGCCCGGGTTTATTCCGCTATTTGCCTTTATTCTGGCCGACGAAATCTGGGGAACCCGTACCGGATTGTTAGTGGCTATAGGTTTCGGAATAGTCGAACTGGCATGGTATTGGTTTAAGGACAGGAAGTTTGATAAATTCATTCTCTTTGATACCCTGCTGATTGTGGCCCTGGGTGTGGTTTCGATTGTGCTTGAGAACGAGGTGTTCTTTAAATTAAAACCTGCGCTTATCGGGGTATTGATGTGTGCCATTCTGGGCGTTTCGGCTTTCACTCCCAGCAATATCCTGCTTAACATGTCGAAACGTTACCTGAAGGGAATGGAACTGAATGATCAGCAATATCAGCAATTCAGAAGGAATCTGAAAATCATGTTCTGGCTTTTCACAGGCTATACACTGCTCGTGTTCTACTCGGTGTGGTTTATGAGCAAGGAAGCCTGGGTCTTTATCAGCGGGGGATTGTTTTATATATTATTTGGTGCTTACTTTCTCTGCGAATTTGCCCGATCGTATGTACGGCGAAAGAAACAGGAGCCGATTGAATGGCTGCCGTTGTTGAACAACAAAGGTGAGATTATCGGCAGGGCACCGCGAAGCGTTTGTCATTCCGATAAAAGCTTGTTACATCCGGTAGTGCACATGCATGTAATCAACAGCAAAGGAGAGATATACCTCCAAAAACGCCCCATGAACAAGCAGGTGCAACCTGGCAAGTGGGATACCGCAGTTGGCGGGCATATTTCATACGGTGAAGATGTTGACACAAGCCTGAAACGGGAAGCTGAAGAGGAGATCGGCATTAAAGACTTCAAAGCCGACCTGGCAGCCCGTTATATCTGGGAATCGGATGTGGAGCGGGAATATGTTTTTTGCTTTGTGACCCGGTATAACGGAAACATGAGACTGAACAGCACGGAATTAGCAGATGGTCGGTTCTGGTCACGCTCCGAAATAAAAAATAATCTGGGGAAGGATGTTTTTACGCCCAATTTTGAGGAGGAGTTCCGAAAGGTGTTGCAGGAGAGGTAGAAGTAGCAGCGGCAGTAGCAGTGGCAGGAAGTAGCCGTCATTGCGAGCCTGCCTGCCGGCAGGCAGGCGGAATGAAATGGAGCGTGGCAATCAATAATGTGAAGTTCCCAAATATAGATTGCTTCGGTCGTGCCTCCCTCGCTATGACGCGTTTCAGTAACCGCAGTGACAGCGATTAATTCGACTGGATTTTGTTTTTGATTTCCAATGCCGTTTCATCCGTATCGTCTTCCACAAGAATCTGTGAAACAATTGCCAGGGCATCTTCCTGGTCACCGGCCAGCAACCGGGCTTCAGCTTTCTTATAGAGTATGGGATTACCAACCTTTAATTCTTCTGATTTCTGATCATATTCAAGAGCTTTCTCGCAGCTCTCCATCGTTTTTTCGGCATCACCCAGTTTCAGGTGGCAACCGGCAATGTTATCCCATGCAAAGGCCATCATGTAATTGTAATGGGGATTTTCAATGTCCTGTTCCAGCTGGTCTTTGATGGCGGTAAAAGAATCCAGCGCTGCATGATAGTCTTTGCCTTTCATGCACATAAAACTAAAGAGGCTTTCCAGCGCGGGATGTGATGGATAGTGTTCTTTCGCCCGGGCAATCAGCTTTTGAAAAACAGGGATGTATTGCTCCTGTTCCACTTTGAGATAAAGGTTGGAAAGGGCGTCTGTTATGTTGTCTGCATCCGTATATCGTTCTATGATTATACTTACAGCCTCTTCAAGCAGGGCATAATTTTTGAGTGTCAGACAACGGCCGATGGTAACAAAATCGTTAAGTTCGCCTTGAAAAGGCATAGCCAGGACTGAGCCCGATAATTTGGAGTAATAATCAACAGCAACGGCATCCTCATCAAGCGACTCGTTAAGAATCGCAAAAAGCAACTGGTACAGTGAGTTATCGCATAAGCCGGCATCCTGCAAGGCGGCTATGCCGTCTTCCATTTTGTCGTAGCGGAGTTCACCATAATCAAGATATTTGGTGCAGTCGTCGCATATTTTCCGGATGGGCCGGCTGAGGTCCTTTCTGTCCTGTTTAATTACCTGGATAAAAGAGGCTTTCAGTTTATTGCTCAGAGTTTCGGGAACATCGATGAAGAGTGACATGATTTTTTACTGCTGGTTAATCCTGCAAATATAGAAATTTGTGCAGGGAAACATGCTGCTCATCATCACTTGTATAATTTTTCACAGGCGTTCTTAAAACAGATGTTTTTACTACTTTTAGATATTATTTCATTATGCATGAAAGGTAAGATAATACATTCATTACAGTTGCTGATACTGGTTTGTGTTGCCTGCACGATGATTGCCTGCAACAGCAATGGTGCAGCAAAGTCTTTGATAGTATACGCCCCTGACCAGAGCGTCCAATTGAGTTATGCGCTGAAAAAGTTGGGTGACGTAGTAAAACCGGAGCAGGTTAGCACCTCTGCAGAGGCTGATTTGCTGATTATTTCAAGTGAAAAGACAAGCAAAGAGTTTTCGCTGCTTGATGAATTCAGGTCGGTTTCCGAAGAAGGATTTATTCTTAAAAAACTGCCGGAGGGAAAAGTGGCGGTCATTGCTTCAGACCACGCGGGAGTCATTTACGGGCTGATGGAACTGGTTGAGCAACTGGAAATAAACAAATCGCTCAGCAAAGTAGAAGAAAAATCGGTGAATCCCAAATACCTGTTCAGGGCCATCAAATACGACCTTCCCTGGAACTCCTACCGGGTGCACGAAAGCCTGCAATTGCATATGGAAACTGTTAGGGATCTGAAATATTGGGAGCGCTTTTTAGATATGATGGCAGAAAACCGGTATAATGTTTTGACACTTTGGTGCCTGCATCCGTTTCCTTACATGATCCGGCCAAGAAACTTTCCGGAGGCATGCCCGTTTTCCGATGAGGAATTGAAATCGTGGCAGGATTTCTGGCATGGTTTGTTCGGTATGGCACAGGAACGCGGTATTAAAACCTTTATGGTGAATTGGAACATTTTTGTTTCCGAGTCTTTTGCCGAAAAACACCAGGTAGCTGATTACTGTCTGCCTGACATGGTTGGAAAGGAGTATTACGGTAAAGGAGATTATTCCGAAATTGTACAGCGCTACAACCGGGAATGCATGACACAGCTGATTGATGAATATCCGGAAATGGCGGGGTTCGGAATCAGCCAGAATGAAAGGATGGAAGGTGTGGAAGAACAGGTTTGGCAGAACTGGATTGTGGATACCTATTTTGATGCGATGGACAGTGCCAGCCGCAAAATAGAGATCATGCTCCGGGCACATACCCACCCGGCACCGGAATTGACAAGAAAAGCCATTGAAGACAATGCCTATAGGCTTGATGATGTATGGGTGCCGGTTAAGTTCAACTGGTCGCATGCCCATGCCACACCCAAGCTGATGTACATACACGGCGGCTCAACTTCTACCAGTCTGTGGGACCCCATGCCCCAAAATTACAAAATGGTATATACCATGCGGAATGAAGATTTCTTTGTGCTGCGGTGGGGACAGACCGACTTTGTAAGGGATGTGTTGCGTGTTAATGACAAGGAATATCTGGGGGGCTATAAAATTGGTTCGGAAACCTACATACCGGCAAAAGAATACATAACCAAACCGGGTCCGCACCTTACCTGGGATTATGCCTTTGAAAAACAATGGCTGTTTTACCAGATATGGGGCAGGCTGATGTACGACCCCGCCACCAAAGACGAGGTGTTTGTGCATGCATTCAACAAAAAATACGATATTGACTTTGGGGATAAACTTCTTGAGGCACATAACCTGGCCGACAAGATGCCGCTGAAACTGGCTTCGTATTATGCTTCTACATGGGACTTTACCCTGTACTCCGAAGGATTTCTGGCTGGTTATAAATCTAACTTGCCCTGTTATTATGACAGCATTTCTCCTTTTATTTCGGTAGATGAAATCATCCGCAATGTCACACTCGATACCTCCTATGTTTCCATACAGGATTATGTGGCCGACAAATACCGGGGAGCAGATAAGATTACACCTGTGCAACTGGCAGATGAGCTGGAGCAGGATGGGAGAAAAGCACTGGCTCTGCTGGACCAGCTTAAAACCAAGAACCCGACCCTGATCCATGAAATGGACGACATCAGAACCTGGGCATACCTGAGCCTCTATTTCAGCGAGAAGCTCAGAGGCGGTACGGCATTACAGTATTTCAGAACTACCGGAGATGAAAAGAAAAAAGCTGAAAGCATCAGCCATCTTGAAAAAGCCCTGGATCACTGGAAAACAGTTGTGGACATCACCAGCAGGTACATGGATGAAATTCCGTTGCTGCATCTGGGCGATCGGTTCAATAACGGAGGTAACAAAAGAAACCTTTCCGCATTCTCCTGGAACAGCCTGACCAGTGAAGTGGAATATGACATAGAAATCGCAAAAAACAGTACTATATTGAAACAATAGTGTATATTTGAAACCTGCGGCATTGCGAGAAAACACAAACCAAAATATTTCATTAACACAGAAAAGTGAATCATTATGAGAACACCTGTTAACAATGTTTCCAAAAGTTTAATTCTTACCGGGAAGTTGAAATGGCAGTTCATCGGTTTTATTGCTGCTTTTTTCATCATCGTGGTTGTCTCTTGCCAGCATGTGAATAAGCAGGCTGAGCCTACACCTGTTGAAAAGTACGGGCGACTTAGCGTTGCGGGAAATAAGGTGGTGGATCAGAATGGCAATCCTGTACAGCTGAAGGGAATGTCGCTTTTCTGGAGTCAGGAAATTCCAAAATACTATAATTACAGTGCCATCAAATGGTTGCGCGACGACTGGAAGTGCTCGATTACACGGGCAGCTATGGCGGTTGAACATGGCGGATACCTTGCCAATCCGGAGGCCGAAAAGCAGAAAGTGGATTCGGCTATAAGTGCGGCATTGCAGCTTGGAATGTACATCATCATCGACTGGCATGATCATCATGCCCAGCGGCATCTTCCGCAGGCAAAGAAATTTTTTGCAGAAATGGCACAGCAATACGGAAAGTATCCGAACATCATTTATGAAACCTATAATGAGCCCCTGAATGATGTTTTCTGGGCTGATTCGATCAAACCCTATCACGAGGCGGTGATTGATACCATCCGTATGTATGACACGCTGAACCTGATTGTTTGCGGATCACGTACCTGGTCGCAGGATGTGGATGAAGCTTCTCTGGATCCCATCAAAGGGAAGAATATTGTTTATTCGCTTCATTATTACGCCTCCACGCACAAGCAGGAATTAAGGGACAAGGCTGTGACTGCACTTAATAACGGAATCCCGTTGATGGTTACCGAATTCGGAACCGTATTTGCCAATGGCGACGGTGATATCAACTATGAAGAGTCGAGACTTTGGTGGGATTTGCTCGACAAGCATCAGATCAGCTGGTGCTGCTGGTCGATATGCGACAAAAAGGAATCATCCGCAGCCCTGAGGCCCGGGGCCAGCGCTACCGGAGGATGGGATGAAAGCATGCTGAATCCTTCGGGAATCTTCGTAAGGAAAGAATTGAGAGGGGAAAATAAGGAATAATAACAGAATTCGTATTGAGGTATGAGCAAATAGCTTCATTGCGAGTGAGGAGGTACGACGATCGAAGCAATCTCTTGTTATTAGCTACTCAATCGAGATTGCTTCGCTCCATTTCATTACGCCTGCCTGCCGGCAGGCAGGCTCGCAATGACTGCTACTTTTGCTGCCGTTGTTACTGCCACTGCCACTGCCACTGCCACTGCCACTGCCACTAGCTGCTAGTGTACCGGGAATTACCTCTTCCCCTTCAGCTTCTGGATTTCGTTGAAGTGTTCGATGTTCATCTTTTCGCGCTCAAGCCGGGTTTTTGTGCGGTATTCTTCGAATTCGGACTTCATGTCTTCCAGTTCTTTCAGGGTTTTTACAGTTGTAATCCGGTTGTGTTTGAAGGTTAAATATCCAATGGCGAGCAGAAACAACAATGCCGCTACAATGGCCCACATGACAGAATTGTAAGCCACTTTGTTCACTTCGATACCCAGGATGCTGATGCTGTTTTTGGTGTTTGATGCTTTTTCGAGACTGGCAGCGGTTGATTCGAGGCTGCTTCGAAGAGAATCAATCCGCGAATTGAGTACATGGGTTTCCTGAAGGAGGCCGCTGATTCTGTTTTTGGCGGTTTTCAGCGTATCTGTTGTATTCTTGCTGATTACACGGAACATATCTTCCCGGATGGCCCTGTAATTTTCATAGATCCGGGTATGTTCCTCAAGGTACCTGAGTTGCTCGGGGATGGATTCCTTTTTGAATACCTCGGGAAGATCGCTTTGACAGTACACTTTTGAAGAAACAGACAGAATTACGGCTGCAATGACGGAGAGTTTAAGTATGAATAGCTTCATATGTCAACTTGGTTTAATTGGTAATAACTGTTTTGTCAGAGTTTTTAACGAAAAAAAATATATTTTATTTTGATACGGGAATTGTTGTCCGTGGTTTCATTTAATCTGCCAAAATGTCGCGTTACTCACCTGTGGCAGGCAATTTGCTGTGTGAATTCAAATTATTGTGCGATAAAATACTTTTGAGATGACAGGTAAAGAAAAAAAGGAAGAGGCAAAGAACGATACAGTTAGTAAAAAAAAGCATTCGGCCCGGCCATCAGAAGAATCTGCCGGGATAAACGAGGAGTCAGCCGGGCAGGAAGCAAGCAGCCAGGAATCACAAAAGTCTCCCGAGGAAGAGCAGGATAACCAGAAGGTGCTTGAAGAAATCAGGGCAATTGAAGAAAAATCAAAGGAATTGCATGACAAATACCTGCGGTTATCAGCAGAATTCGACAATTACCGAAAGCGCACCCTGAAAGAGAAGTCCGAAATGATCAAAACAGCCTCTGAAGATCTTCTCAAAAGGCTCATCCCGTTTGTGGATGACATTGAACGCGGGCTGAGCATGGTTGACAATTCGCAGGACCTCCATGCGCTCAAAGAGGGAATGAATTTGATATACAGCCGGTTTAAGGATTTTATGGGGCAAAACGGTATCAAGGAAATTGAAGCACTGAATCAGGATTTCAATACCGATTTCCATGAGGCTGTCACCAAGATTCCTGCACCTGAGGAAGGATTGAAAGGCAAAGTAGTGGATGTTGTTGAAAAAGG
Organism: uncultured Bacteroidales bacterium; assembly: GCA_964560225.1. Classification (GTDB taxonomy): domain Bacteria; phylum Bacteroidota; class Bacteroidia; order Bacteroidales; family UBA10428; genus UBA5072. Next base: position 34,328 of record CAZLLD010000019.1, on the reverse strand, counting down.
ATACATGCTTCACGATAAGGTGATCAGGTATCCCAAGGTGGTTGTTGGAGAATAAAAATTGAACGAAGGGGAAACACGGAAAAAAATTATGTCAAAACGCGATTATTACGAAGTCCTTGAAGTTGCCAAGAGCGCCTCAGCCGATGAAATAAAAAAAGCCTACCGGAAACAGGCGCTGAAATATCATCCCGATCGTAACCCGGGTGATAAATCAGCGGAAGATAAATTTAAGGAAGCAGCAGAAGCCTACGAAGTGCTGAGTGATCCTCAGAAAAAGGCCCGTTATGATCAGTTTGGCCATGCTGGTGTTGGCAGTGCCGCAGGAGGTGGTTTCGGCGGAGGCGGCATGACTATGGAGGACATCTTTTCGCACTTCGGAGATATATTCAGCGATCTGGGATTCGGAGGTTTCGGCGGATTTACCAGTGGCCGCGGCGGTGGAAGAGGTTCACGGCAAATGGTCCGGGGAAGTAATCTGCGTGTGAAGGTGAAACTCACCCTTGATGAAGTTGACAAAGGCGTTGAGAAGAAGCTGAAAGTATCCAAATATGTTCAGTGCAATGAATGTTCAGGAACCGGCGCCAAAGGAGGCAGTTCTTATGACACGTGCGGAACCTGCCGGGGAACAGGACATGTAACCCGTGTGACCAATACGTTTCTCGGGCAGATGTCCACTACCCAGGTTTGTCCCACCTGCAATGGCGACGGGAAAATAATCACCAACAAATGCACCAAATGTGCAGGTGAAGGGGTGATCAGGGGAGAAGAAGTGATACCGGTTCGCATACCTGCAGGAGTTGCTGAGGGCATGCAGCTGTCGGTTTCAGGCAAGGGCAATGCCGCCCGCAGGGGAGGTATTAACGGAGATTTGCTGGTAATTATTGAAGAAGAAGGGCATCCTGATCTGATACGCGATGGCAATGATCTTCTTTATAATCTTTATGTTTCGATAACCCAGGCATCTGTTGGCGCCCAAGTGGAAATACCCACGCTCGACGGACGGGTGAAGATCAAGATAGAACCGGGAACCCAGCCTGGCAAAATATTGCGTTTGAGGGGCAAGGGGTTGCCCGAAGTGAACACGTATGGTAAGGGAGATTTGCTGGTAAGTATCAATGTTTGGATACCCAAAAGCCTCACACGTGAAGAACGCAAAATACTTGAAAAGCTGGAGGAGTCTTCCAACTTCAAACCCAACCCGGGAAGCGGAGACCGAAATTTTTTCGACCGTATGAAAAACTATTTCGAGTAAATAGTTAATTTAGGCCATTTATCGAAAAACCTGTCAAACCATATGTATTTGTTTACCGCACGTGATATCGTAAAGCGATATACGAACCACCTGGCGCTTGACCGCGTAACTGTGAATGTTCCCGAGGGTTCTATTTACGGTTTGCTTGGCCCAAACGGAGCCGGAAAGACTACCCTGCTCAGAATCATCAACCAGATATCCATTCCGGATAATGGTGAACTTTTTTTCATGGGCCGGAAATTCCAACAGGAAGATGTAGCCCATATCGGTTATCTGCCCGAAGAAAGAGGGTTGTATAAGAAAATGAAGGTTGGTGAGCAGGCATTGTATCTTGCCCAACTCAAAGGGATGAGTAAGGCGGAAGCCATGAAGCGGCTCAAATACTGGTTCACCAAATTTGAGATACAGGCGTGGTGGAACAAAAAGGTGGAAGAATTGTCGAAAGGCATGCAGCAGAAGGTTCAGTTTGTTACTACCATCATCCATGAACCGAGACTGCTGATCTTCGATGAACCATTCAGCGGGTTTGATCCCATCAACGCAAATATGTTGAAAAATGAGATTCTGGAGCTAAAAAAGAAAGGCTCTACCATAATTTTCTCCACGCATGATATGGGTTCTGTTGAAGAGCTTTGTGACTATATCACGCTGATCAACAAATCGAAGACCATTCTGGAGGGAGATGTACACAACATCAAGATGGAATACAAATCGAACACCTTCGAAATCGGATTCAACGGTAATGCAGAGGTGGTTAAAAGTCAGCTTAATGGCCGGTGCCAGGTGGTTGAGCAGGTTGAAGAAAGAGACCATACTCGAATTAAGATAAAAGCCGACCGGTCGCTCACTGGCAATGACATGCTGAACCTGCTTCTTCCGGTTGTATCAGTAACTTCATTCAATGAGGTGATCCCTACCATGAATGAAATTTTTATACATGTTGTGGAAGCCCAGAACCAACAAAAACCGAATGTGCTATGAACAAGATTGGCTTAATTATAGGGCGTGAATACCTGACACGTGTCAGAAAGAAATCATTTATTATTATGACCCTTATCGGGCCGGTTCTTTTTGCTGCCCTGATTGTTTTGCCCGGTTGGTTTGCCACCATGGAAGACAAGGAGGTAAGGGAGATTGCCGTGGTGGAATATGATGCGAACGGACAGCCTGTTCCCGATTCACTGCAGTTTTTCCGGGATGTGATCCCCAACAAGGAAAATATTAAATTCACTTATCTGAGCAATGCCCGGCTGCCTGATGTATTGAAGTTGTACGACGCTGCACATTACGATGGTGTGTTGTTTTTGCCACAAAGCCTGATTTCGGCCGGCAGGGAAACTTCGGTTGAGCTGTATTTCCGGAAAACGCCGAGCATGGGTATGGAAGTTCATATTTCCAAATCACTGGAGAAGTTCTTGTTTGACAACAAGCTCAGAGTAAAGAACATTCCCCCCGAAGTGATCAGTTCCCTGGAAACCAAAATTAACCTGACGCGCATCAATTGGAAGAATTGGCCAAACCAGAAGGAGGACACCACCGATGTAAAGCGCGGGCTGGGTTATGCAGCCGGATTCCTGATCTATATCTTCATTTTTATGTTTGGCGCCCAGGTAATGCGGGGTGTGTTGGAGGAAAAAACCAACCGGATAGTGGAAGTGATTGTTTCGTCGGTGAAGCCCTTCCAGCTGATGATGGGAAAGATAATTGGTATCGGGCTCATTGGGCTGACTCAGTTTGTTGTCTGGCTGATACTTACCTTCGGTATTTCTGCTGTTGCGCAATCTGTTTTTCTCCAACCACCTGCCAAGGCTGCCTCCGAGACCATTGCTCCTTCAGACATCATGAATTCTGCGCCGGCTGCCGGGCAAGCTATTGCCGAATCAGGTGACAGAGCGGAAATGGCACTGGCTTTTAACGGTATCATGAAGAAACTGAAAGAAGTGAACATCTTCCTGGTTATCGGCGCTTTCCTGTTTTACTTCCTGGGAGGGTATATCCTTTACGGGTCGTTGTTTGCCGCTATTGGTGCTGCGGTTGACAATGAAACCGACACGCAGCAATTCATGTTTCCCATAACGGTACCGCTCATCATTGCCATTATTGTCATGGTCAATGCTTTTCTCAATCCATCGGGAAAAATGGCGGTTATTTTTTCCATCATTCCGCTGACATCACCCATAGTCATGATGGCCCGAATACCCTTTGAAGTGCCGCCCATGCAGTTGTTGCTGTCAGCTGTACTGCTGATTGTCACTTTTCTGGCTACCACCTGGCTGGCTGCCAAGATATACCGCACCGGCATTCTCATGTACGGAAAGAAGGTGAATTACGCGGAGCTGTGGAAGTGGATTAAGTATTAGAACCAAGAACCAAGAGCCAAGAACCAAGAATCAAGAGCCAAGAACCAAGAATCAAGAGCTTAGAACTAGGATAGAAGAGCATTTTTGGTATTACAGTCTTGCAGTCATACTGAGCCTCTCGAAGTATGACGAGTAGCAGACACAGTAGCAGTAAGCCGCACTTCGACCTGCCTACCGGCAGGCAGGCAAGCTCAGTGTGACTGGCGTTGTCATACAGAGCCTGCCTGCAGGTCTGCGAAACCTTCTGGAAATTTTGGAAAGCGTAGTCGGGAGACTACGCTTAGCCTGAGCGAAACGAGACTCAACGTAGTTAATCCCGATTGAGTTGCTATATACAAAAGATTAACTTCGTTGAGCTCCGCTTCGCTCCGGTTGCTTCGGTCGTCGTGCCTCCTCCCTCGCAATGACGCGTTTTGTTTGCATCTCCATGCCTATCTTGCCTACCTGCAGGTCTCTACATTATCAGCGAGAAACAATCTGCGAAAGCCTGTCTAGCGGCAGCATATCAGCGAAAATTTATTCAAAATAATCTGCGAAATCTGCCTAATCGGCGATTATCTGCGAGAAATTCTTCAACAAGAAATGTATCCGCGAGAAAGAGAAACTTCAATAAAACCCCGAAATTTTTAATTCTCTTTAAAAAACGCTACTTTAGTAGTGTCTAAACCTGTATTTCAGGATTATATTTCTACAACTAGCTATGCGCATATCTGTTATTGATTTGGGAACCAACACCTTCAACCTGCTTATTGCTGATATGGGTGTGGATCGGGCTTACAAGATTGTTTACAGCAGTAAATTGCCTGTAAAACTTGGTAAGAGTGGAATGGACAAGAAAGAGATCAGACCTGACGCCATTACACGAGGAATGAATGCCATTGACCGCCACCTGCAAACTATTCGTGAATACCGCTCGGAAAGGACCTATGCCTTTGCCACTTCAGCCATACGAAGTGCACGAAACGGAGAGCAATTTGTGAAGATGATCCAACAGAAATTCAATCTGGATGTGGAAATCATCAATGGCGACCGTGAAGCCGAACTGGTTTACTATGGTGTGCGGCAGGCGGTTCCCCTGAATAATGAAAAGGTGCTGATTCTGGACATTGGTGGTGGCAGCAATGAATTCGTGATTGCCAACCAGGAGCAGATCTTCTTCAAGAAAAGCTACCCGCTGGGCGTTGCACGACTCCTGACCAAGTTCAGACCTTCAGACCCCATTACCATTGAAGAAATAGAGTATATTTCAAATTACCTCGAGGAAAGGCTTTCAGATTTGATTGAGGAAATCAGAAAACATAAAATCAATACCTTGATAGGCGCTTCAGGTACATTTGAAACCCTTACCGCCATGATCCGGGAAGACGATTCACACAGTGAGTCGGAAACCGGTATTTCACCCGAAGCAGTTGTTATTGATCTGACCGATTTTGAAAACCTCTACCAGAAACTGATCAATTCTACACTGAAGGAACGCAAACAAATGAAAGGTCTCGAAAGCATGCGGCTCGAGATGATCGTAGTGTCCACACTCATTGTAAAATTTGTACTGCAGAAATTCAAATTAACCCGGCTGATCCAGTCGAACTTTGCCCTGAAGGAAGGAGCCGCATTTGAAGTACTGAACCTGAAAACCGCTGCACTTTGATCCATGGCCGCAATTCTGGTAATTGACGATGAAAAGAGCATTCGCAACACGTTGCAGGAAGTGCTGGAATATGAGAAACACAAGGTAGATTTGGCCACAAACGGCACAGAGGGTCTGGAGCTTTTCAGCAACAGCAGCTACGACATGGTGCTGTGCGACATCAAAATGCCGGGCATGGATGGTATTGAAGTGCTTGAAAAACTGCATGAAAAAGCCAGTGATGTGCCGGTGATCATGATCTCAGGCCATGGTAATATTGACACAGCAGTAGAAGCCATTAAAAAGGGGGCCTATGATTTCATTGAAAAACCACTGGATCTGAACCGCCTTCTCGTTACCATACGCAATGCCACCGAACGCAATGACCTGGTTACCGAGACCAGGGTGTTGAAACGTAAAATCAGCAAGACTTTTGAAATTGTAGGTGAATCTTCGGCAATCACCCGGGTTAAAGAAATCATTGAACGGGTTGCTCCCACCGACGCACGCGTGCTCATCACCGGCGATAACGGCACCGGCAAGGAACTGGTTGCTCGCTGGTTGCACGAGAAAAGTCAGCGTGCCAGCATGCCTTTTGTGGAGGTGAACTGCGCTGCCATTCCTTCGGAATTAATCGAGAGCGAATTGTTCGGGCATGAAAAGGGCGCCTTTACCTCTGCCATTAAGCAACGCAAGGGCAAATTTGAGCAGGCTCACGGTGGAACGCTTTTCCTCGACGAAGTGGGAGATATGAGCCTGTCAGCTCAGGCAAAGGTATTGAGGGCCCTCCAGGAACACAAGGTATCCCGGGTTGGCAGTGACAAGGACATTGAGGTTGATGTTCGGGTAATTACTGCTACCAACAAGAACCTGAAAGAAGAAATAGCGCAGAAAAATTTCAGGGAAGATTTATACCACCGGTTGTCAGTTATTATTATCCAGGTACCCGCTCTGAAAGAGCGACTGGAAGATATTCCCCTGCTGGCCGAATACTTCATTGAACAAATATGCACGGAATATGGCCGGCCCAAAACCATCATTCAGCCTGACGCCATCAAAGATTTGCAAAAGATGAACTGGACGGGCAATATCAGGGAACTCAGAAATGTGCTGGAGCGACTCATCATTTTATGCGATAAGGAAATCACCAGCAAAGATGTTGCTGCTTTTGCACAGCCCAACATTACCTGAACCGGGCTGTAAAACAGGTTAACTATGGAAAATCACCCGCCGGTATTGGGCATCGTGGTACCCTGTTATAATGAACAGGAGGTTATTGCTTCAAGCATAGAAACTCTTGCAAGATTGCTCCGGCAGCTTGCAGAAAAGGAGATTGCCGACCCAAAAAGCTTTATCGGAATTGTGGATGATCGAAGCAAAGATGCAACCTGGCAGCTGATCTGTGATATTTCGAAGAGAAATCCGCACATTCGGGCCATCCGGCTGGCTGCCAACCGGGGTCACCAGTTTGCATTGCTGGCAGGTTTGCTGGAATTCAGGAATGATGCTGATTGCCTGGTGTCCATTGATGCAGATTTGCAGGATGACGCAAGCGTTATCGGACTCATGGTTGAAAAGTTCACCCAGGGGAACGACATTGTTTTCGGTGTGAGGAATAAAAGAACTAAAGATTCTTTTTTCAAAAGAACTACGGCTTATTTCTTCTACAGGTTCATGAAACTTCTGGGGATTAATGTGCTTCATAACCATGCCGACTTCAGGCTTACCAGCCGCAGGGTAAATGATGAACTGGAGCGTTTCAGCGAGGTAAATCTTTTTTTGAGAGGCATTTTCCCGCTGATGGGTTTCAACACGTCCATCGTTCATTATGCCCGGAGTGAACGCACAGCCGGCACTACCAAATATCCATTGAAGAAAATGATTTCCCTCGCACTTGACGGCATCACCTCTTTCAGTACAGTACCTTTGAGAATAATTACCATTCTGGGCTTCCTGGTTTTTATTATTTGTGTTTTTCTCATGGGATATGCCCTTTGGGCTTATCTGACCAACAGAACCATTGCCGGCTGGTTTTCAACCGTGCTGCCCTTCTATTTTCTGGGAGGCATTCAAATACTTTGTATTGGCATTATAGGAGAATACCTGGGTAAGATATACAAGGAGGTAAAAAGAAGACCCAGGTTTATTGTGGATGAGCGGATTGAAGTAAACCGTTAATTCGCAGGAGTCTTAATTTCCCTTGTTGAAAGCGCACATCATAGGAATATAAACTGTTAATTTTTTCAAGAGTTACCGTTTCTGAAATAAGCACGTTTTGACCAGGAGTAATTTTTTCTGCCCGTATAATGGGGATCGTTTTCTTGTATTGAACTTGAAACTTTTCAGTATAAAAGAGCAAATGCCCGAAATAATCAGTAAAAACTATTGAGAAGGGGTGGTTATTCATTATCTCCGGGTATTTTACGGGATCTCTGAGGACATATGAAATTGCATATAGCTCTTCGTCCCAGCTGTATTCATGCATGCTTTTGACTTTCCTTATGACGCTGATTCCCGGAATGATAAAAAAGGCAGCCAACAACAGAAGTCCGGTTGCATGAATCAATGAATTCTTTTTCCTGAGCAGAGAGGCCAACATCCGGGGAATCTGAACCAGGAATAAGGCAATGATGACGGCCATCAAAGGGTATAGCGGACCATCATACCAAATATTCTTGGTCCCTGCGGAAATAACCACCAGAAAAATCACTGAATTTATGATCAGGTAAACGGGCAAACTTCTTTTCTGCTGTCTTGATTGCCGGCATAAAACAATACTGGCAGCAACCAGAAGATAAAGCCAGTAACTATACCTGGATAACGCAAGATTTTTAACATATAAATAAAGAGGTCCGGTATAAAACACTTCATTGGTATTGAAGTAACGGGGGAGTAACTCTTCGTTCCATACAAGGCTTAAATAACCCGGTTGCAAATTCTCACGCAGCAGGTAATAGCTGCCACAAATCAGCATAAATGCAAGCATGCACAAATAGCACCACCTGTTCATGAAAATCTTCCGATGTTCGCCATAAATTATAGTCATCAATAAGAGTCCGGGCAGAATCATCATAATGGCGATGCTTTTGGTAAAAACCCCCATGATCAGCAGTGCTGTGATTATAACCAGTTTAAGAGTACCGTTTTTGCTGTTGGTTAAGTATTCATAATACAGCAGAATGATTGTAGTGGAGCATAAAACCAGCAAGGCATCATGATCTCCATGGCGGGCCATGTGCCTTTCGATGTAACCCATTGAGGTTACCAAAACAAGTGAAGCGAGATAACCTATATACCGGTTGTTGTGAAACCTGTGGAAATAGAAGATCAGAAAAAGAGCAGTAAGTAATGCAGCAAGAGCCGATGGCAGTCGTACAGCAAATTCATTAACTCCAAAAATTTTCAATGACAAAACCTGAAACCAGATCAAAAGAGGCGGTTTCACTTCCCAGGTATCAGGACTTCCATTGAAATACCTGACCACATAATTGTCATTCTGCAGCATTTCAAGAGCAGCAACTGCATTTCGCGCCTCATCCCACATTCTTATAGGCAGCGCATCAAGCCGATAAAAAAGCGGGAAACAGCACATGGAAAGGATGATGACCAGCTCAATTGCAATTCTTGCCTTATGCGTCATATTGAAGTGTGTTATGGGAATTGTCTTTTTATTTTCGAATCACTTTCCGAACATGGGATAAGCCTGTATATTCCAACTTCCCGATAATGCCCCGCTAAATTTCCGGTAAAGGCTTCTAATTCGGTATGGTCTAAATAGGAAGAATCATTCACCACCAGGTAGCGGGCTCCATGCTCAATCATTTCGCAAATGATCTCGGGAGTAGTCGAATCTATTACTGCTATCCTGTAACCCGGCTGATTCATTAGGTACAAAGTATAGCAATATGTAAAATCAGGTACGCTGATTACCCGGTCTTCCGGTTTCACACCGATCGATTCCAGATATGGACGGATTGTAAAAAGGGATTCAAAGACTGGTGTTTCTCTCTTTGAGCCAAAATACCTCCTGTGCATCTCTTTACGAGCATGACTGACATTAAAAACCAGAATAACAGCCAATGTCATTGCGAAGAAACCTGAGTCGAATAATCCCGGAAATTTGTTTTTTATTGCAAGCAATGATGATAATACCAGAAAAGCAATCACACTGAAAAGAACAATCAGATAATAGTCGTGGTAAAGAAATTGATTGTAATACAGATTGATATAAGCAAGGCCTCCTGCAATTAAAAAGCCTGTGAGTACGCTCAAATACCGTGGGATATGCTTAAAGAAAATGAGATAAGCAAGCAGGGTGATTAACAGCAAATAGCGTATGAAAAGTGAGTAATACACAGGCAGATTTCTCAGAATCATGGATGTAATCCCTTTTGGAAGCTCTTTATTTTCTATCCACCAGGGAGTTACAGAGGTGAGAAAGGCCGTGTTACCATGCAAACGGTTGGCATGTATGGCATAAAGATACCAAGCAGCAACAAGTGTAAAACTCATCAGCATGGGCAGAAATGATGCCTTGATACCCGGAAACATGATTTTGTGATCTTCAAACATCCTCTTGCGCCAATGCCAACATATCCCAAGACAGCCAAGGGCTGCCAGATTGATCATTATGGTAACTTTCAGAAGTCCTGCCAAAGAGAACAGTAATATAGTCGTTGCAAATAGTCTGTACCTGCCGGTTTCAACATACCTGAAAAACTGCCACCAGCCAATAAACACCAAAGCCAATGCAGTGGTATCGGTTAAAAAGTTGTTTCCGTAATAGGCCATTACGGGAGAAACAAACACAAGAAGCGGTACAAAGGCAGCGGCAACAAAGCTTTGGAGCAGGCGAAGAGATATTTTGAAAAGCGCACCCAATCCGATAAACAGAATAAGCATGTTTACAGTCCTGTAAATATATTCGTGCGGACCAAAAATTTTGTACAACAGGGCAACGAAATAATAAAGCAATGGAGCTTCACCAGCTGCATATCCTGAATTCATGTTATCGGAAAACAGCAGGTGCAATTCAGGTTTAAAGAAATTCATTCCATGCTGGTAGAAGTTCATTGTAATGGAAAGGCAGTCAGCTTGCCGCCAGCGATGTATGGATTGGGGCGGGCTGAATAAAATCAAATGATAGAAATAAAAAAGTGATATCGTGATTAAAATAACGTAAAACAACAACAAAGGTCGATTTTGTGAGAACTTATTTATGTTCTTGCCTGCTTTTCGTAGGAATGACTTCATCATGGTAGTACAGATTAGAAATCAATCTTTGTTATCATCTCTGAAATAGAAAAGGTTGTTACTATAAACATAGTTGTTGCCTGAATAATAGACGTCGCAACCTTCAGGTCTGATCAGAATTTCGTCAACAGTGTAGAAATCATTTCGCTTAATTTGGGTGTTGTTCACTGTTACTTTAATTTGGTCTGCAGGAATTGTTGATTTCAGATCACATTCAATCAAACCCCATGTTCCGTCAACTGTTCTGATCATTTTACCTGTCATTTCATTCAAATAAGCGCATTGATTTCCAGTGCTGTCGGTTAAGATCAACTCAATCCGGGTTTTAGGATACAGATCTGCATTGATCGGACTGAACCAGAAGGAGACGGTGTAGTTCAGAGAATCGGCTTTAGGTACTGGTCCCTCATACAACACATGGTGGTTGCGCCCGGTTGTAATCATGCCTTTCCCCTGGTATCCATCGCCATTGCCTTTAACATCAAAGGTTTCCAGCAGCACATCTGCCGCGGGCATGCTTTTATAAAGAGAATCCTTCTTGACAATACCTTTATCTGCAAATTCCTGGATAACTTCCCTTCTTCTCTTATCGGCCAAAGTGAGTAAACTGTCATATTCCAGATGATACAGGTAAAAGCCGGCGCTTGAATCTACCTTGCTGCAGAATCGGAGTAGGTTTTTTTCTGCATCAGTGTAATGCGGGCATTTTTCTGCTACTACCAGAAAAGGTTTTTTGTTTGGCAGGTCATCCAGTATTTCAGGTTGGCGATAGGGTTCCAGCGCCAGCGCAATATTTTTTATAGATTGAGTTACCGATGCCCTGCTCATATAAACGGCCATTACCGGCAGGCCGGTTTTCATAGAAACAAGGAAGGAATTGCCCAGGATATTGCAGTATGTATTCATTCCGTAATTGTCGGATCCCATATGATAAAAAGGCAACGGAATGAGTGCCTGATATTCTTCCGGATTCAATTGCTTTGCCCATTGGTTTTCAGGTGTTTCGTTTTTTATATCAACCCATGCCGGAAACCTGTTGTAAAGGGAATTCTGCCTGTTTTTTACATACAAAAAGGCATCAGCAAGCAACATGATGATACAGCCAATTAAAACCATCATCCGCACGAGTGATTTCATGTTGTTTTGATTCCGATACCAAAGCCAAAGCTTATAGAAAACCACAATATTTATCACATAAAAGAAAATCCATGCAAATCTGCCGATTGACCTGATTTGCTGAAGCGGCCCCAGAAGGTCAACCCACGATTGCAAACCCAGTATGAAAGGAATGCCAAAGGAGTATAGCAGCGCAAAAAAGGAAGCCCAGAACATGCCGTTCAGGAAGGGATTATCGGTTACCTGAAGCGCAGCTTTCCATTGTTTGCGGAATAGTTTCCTGATCACGCCCGTTAGAATCACAAAGAAACCTATTGCTGCCACAAGTCCCACATAGGAGATGCCTTCCCATTTTACATATCCGAAATTTCTGAGCTGATGTAGAAAATGGCCATAATCTGTAAACAACGGCAGAAATACACTTTCGGGAGATGCTTTGTAAACCAGTAATCCGTATGGTTTTGAAGGTTTATCCGGCGTGAGGTCGGCATAGTAATAAGTGATCAGATAGAACAAGGCAACAGGAATGATCAATTGAAGCGCTATGTGAAGTGATGTTTTCCATAGGTTGTGCCTGCCTGAAGTCACTTCTGAAAACCAGTAAAACAAGATGAGTATGGCGTAAAAGACCATGAAGTAGACATGCCCGGTTAACAATATGAAAAGCAGAATCCCTGATAAGATGCTGTATATTATTTTGCCGTGACTCTTTTGAAGCAGGAGCAGCAAGTACATCAACATGGGCAATGCGCATAGGTAGGCCAGCGTGTAATGACCCCCGAACCGGTCGAGTTGTGGTGAAAGGAATGTGATTCCAATGGAAATGATGGCAGATAAAAACACCGGGAAATTCAATCCCGTCATCAGGAGATACAGAAATACAGCGGCCAGAAGAATGGAAACCAGCATCATGAAATTCACAATGCCAACTGTGTATCCTGTAATGTCGGTAACATGACTGGAGATGAATTTCACCAGACCAAATGCCAGGGGTTGTGAAAGCGTGTAGAAAGACACTTCGCCATATGGATAATTCATGCTTCGGGAATACATCAGCGAAGTATCATATTTGGCCAGGTAATAGGAGTTGAAGTAACACTGGATTCCATCACCCTCTGTGGAAAAAAAGACTGTATTCATGGAACCGACGATCTTACCGTAAAAAACAGCAAGTACAATGCAGGTAAGCACAGTAACCAGGGCCAGTCCGGCCATACGACTATGGGTAATTCTGTTGGATCTTTTCATAAGAATAGTCTTTTGTTTTGAGTGAAATCACTTCTTTACATAGAATTCTGCCCAGGCACCCCCTCTTTCAAAGCGTCTTTTCAGGACATAACACGAATCGGATTTGATCCGGTTGTACTCGGGATTAGGTTCGTTGCTATAAAAGAGATAAATATCATAATTTTTTTCCGGGCTCTTGTTCAAATTGACGAAAGGTTTGTCTTTGTTGCGAAGATAGCCCAGGTTGGGATCTGACAGGTTAAACAGCATCAGGAAAGAAGTATGAAGGCTCGTTTGTTGCCAATTCATTTCTTCGGCATATCGAACTGCCTCTTTGTGCAATAACACCGTTTTTTTATAGGCCAGTGAAACATCAGATTCTGATCTGTAGCCATAAAAGGAATGCCATGCAAATAAAAGCGCAAGTGAAGCAACAACAAGCCTTCTGCTGTAAATTCTACCTGAAAACATTTCAGAAATGATCCAGGCACCGCAAATGAAAAAGAATGGCATGACACTCAGCAGGTATCTGGTGGTGAGGAAATTCATTGCGGAAAACAGCATATAAAGCAATACGAATAACGATGACAATATGAGCACATGGGCTTGTTGACCTGAAATTGCTTTTTTACGGATCAATGTGACCACTCCTGTTAATGCAAGAGCCAGAAGGGCAATCTTTCCATGTTGCATAAGCAGCTTAAAGGAAAATGAGCTGAGTCTTTCGAGGACAACTTGCGGATCGAGAATGGTCATGCCCATGTGTTCGGGATATAGAAACCAGCCAAAATGCATTTTTTGCAGGCCCATAAAAGAAGCAAAAGTAATAACGGGTATGGAAAGCACCGCCAGTTCTTTGAAAAGCAGCGGCCGGGAACGTCCGGGATCTCTTCTGAACCATTTTTCCAACAAAACTTTATCAAGGAATAAAGCGGCGATCATAACCATACCGGTCTCTTTGGTCATTACCAGCATGACTGAAAGGAGGGAGAAATAAACCCAGTTTTTTTTGCAATAAGTATAAAATGTAAGCAGGGTAAGCAGAGCCAGCAACATTTCGGGAAGGAGCAGCGTGCTTTGAGCAAGAAAGATCGATTGCAGGGCAAAAAGCAATACGGCAATCCTGGCTGACTCCTTGTTGAACAGACTTTCGGTTGTTTTAAATAAAGCAACCAGTGTAATACAGGAGATAATCAGCGGGAAAAGATGAACCACGGGCAGGCTGGTTCCAAATAATTTCATCCAAAGGGCAGCAAGAAAGTAAAACAACAGGGGGTGGCCCCGCGTGAGGTTTGGGTTGGCATTGCCCGGAAGGATGGCCAGTGTGTTCTCGTGCATATCAAAAACAGCAGTAGCATATGACCACGCCTCATCCCAGTAAAACGGCAGGTTCAGGTTGTCCAGACGTGATAAAACAAACAGAATGATAATCAGGGGGAGGGAGTATGGGGTCAGCTTGTTCTGATAAGGTTTCATCAGGTAATAATCCATGCATTCGATACAAACATACTGAATAAATAGCTGGTCCAAAGTGCTGTGAGAAAAGCAAAGACAGCAACGGCCCAATTATTTGAAATCATTTTGGTAAAAATAAAGAATGCAGTCTGAAAGAAAAACAAAAAGAAACCCAGATCCGAAAAATTCCAGCTTGCCGAATAGCTGGAAACCTTAAATGCTAGCATAGATAAGATGACCGTTGCACTGAATGGGGCAATACGCGTTATGTAATTCAGATAACTGACTTTTTCAGCCATCATAAATAAGAAGATCACAAAAAACGGAGTGCAGAAAACATACCTGCTCAAACCGTTCAATGAGCCTCCCCTGAAGAATAAGATGGTCAGGATGATTCCTATGATATAAATAACTGACAGGATACAGAGGTATTCGGAGGAGGCATTTTCGTGAATGATCTGATAATTATGAACAGGCTTATCGCTTTTGCTTAGGAGGTTTTTTACAGCTGTATATGCTACAAACAAAGTTAGTAAGGGCAAAACGATTGTTACCAGGGGAAGATTTGTGCAGAATTGCTCATGTGCCCAGTCAGTAAAGATTCCGGGCCACTGGAGTTTATAACCCCAGTATTTTTCAACTTCAATGAATTTCAGCAGATGGTTGCTTTTATACATCAACTGTATTACGGATACAATGGCAGTTCCAATCACTATGGGTAAGATTTTCAAGGACCATGATATCATTGAATTGATGAATGACCGATGCCTGAAAAAGAAGTACAATTCCGTAAAGAAAAATGCCAGTATAAGAACAGATACCGATTGCCGGGTCATGGATGCCAGCAGGGCACAGGTAAAATAAAGAACATAACGGTTTCTTAATATTCCATATAAAGCGAGGGTCATGGTGATCATGAACAATCCTTCGGTATAGGGTACCAGGAAAACAACCAACATGGGAATTCCGGTCAGAACCACCAGGTACCTCCATCTTTGTTTTGCATCCTTTCTGGTAAATAACAAAGTCAGAATAACCAGTGATGCGGCGAAAAAGAAGTAATTCGCCAGAGAGATTTGAATTGCGTTCAGGCCCGACAATTTCCATAAGAAGGGAAACAAAGGAAAGAATGCAAAAATATAATCACCACCTGCAGCCTGAATACTGTAACCATTATCTGCAATTTTCCGGTAAAGTGCTGCATCCCAGCGGTACATCTTTTTTTCAGCAAACTGTTCATAAGGCACATGGTCTTTGTATATGCTGTTTCCGTTGTTACGGTAGTTTTTGGTAATGTGGCCCAGTGTGGCATCATAAACCTGTTTGTTCTGTAACAGCAAGTAAAATGTGGCAACAAGCATCAAAATGCTCACAGATGCAACTGCCATAAGCCCTATTTCTTTTCCTTTCAGCATCGGATTTGCCAGTTAAAACTGGAAGTAAATAAAGGGTTGCAGGCCTGAGGAGATGGACTGGTAAACGATAAACACCACTGCGGAAGAGATGATGACCTTTACATAAACGGGTGCTGCAATGAACCGGTTCATCCAGTTATCTTTTAACGCACCGGGTAGCCAGTGCAATATATAACCCAGCAGCATAATGGCAAAAACTTTCCAGTAGGAAAGCAGCATGACCGGAACCTGTGCCCAGCCAAAATTGCCGGCAACCTGGTTCATCAGATCCATGGTTCCCTGCATGGATTCGCCGCGGAACCAGATGCGGGTGAAGGTAATGAAGTTAAAGGTGATGAAGATTTTCCAGAAATGGACCACCCAGTGGTTGGAATTTTCCCACGGGCTGATTTTGCGCCATAATTTATAAACCACGACGCCCAGGCCATTGAGACCTCCCCAAATAACGAACATCCAGCTGGCTCCATGCCACAGTCCGCCAATAAGCATGGTCATCATCAGGTTGATGTTGGTGCTTACCGTAAGCCGGAAAGCCGGGACCAGGTACATGATCAGGGCAAACAGGCCGATAACCCCTGCAAAAACAGGGACCAGCCAGAGTTTTCCCGAAAGCAGCACGATAACTGCCAGCATGAGCGTGAGGCTGAGGTAGGTGAATGGCGATGCGCCCCGGTTGCCGCCCATGGGAATGTAGAGATAATCCTTAAGCCATGAGGAGAGCGACATGTGCCAGCGTTTCCAGAAATCACCACAATTCAGCGCTTTGTAGGGAGAATTAAAATTTTTAGGAAGACGAAAGCCCATCAGCAGGGCAAGTCCTATGGCCATATCGGTATATCCCGAAAAATCGCAGTAAACCTGCAGAGAATAGCCATAAAGCCCCATCAGGTTTTCAAATCCGCTGTATGATATGGGATTGGCAAATACCCGGTCGATCAGGTTCAGGGCAATGAAGTCGCCGATAAATAGCTTCTTCACAAGTCCTTTCAGAATCATGAATATGGCCATCCCAAATTCGGCCTGTGACAAGGAAAATTCTTTATACAACTGCGGTATGAACTGTGAAGCTCGAACAATTGGCCCGGCAACCAGTTGCGGGAAGAAGGATACAAAGAAACCGTAATCAGACAATCTGGTTACAGGCTTTATATTGCCGCGGTAAACATCAAGAATGTAACTGATGGTTTGAAAGGTGAAAAAGGAAATCCCCACCGGAGGAAGCAATTTACCAATGTCGAAATGCGTACCCAGCAGCATATTCGACCAAAATGCACCGTGGTTGATCACCTGAAAACTGGTTCCGAACAGCTGATTGACCGTTTCGGTAAAAAACAGGTCGTATTTAAAGAAAGCCAGTACGAACAATGTGATTGAAAGGCTCAGGGTTACCCAGGCTTTTTTCCCCGGTTTGGTGTTGGCCCGGTAAATGGCCTGCCCGATAAAGAAGTCAACTACCGTTACAAATATCAGAATCAACAGAAAGAGACCTCCCGTTTTGTAATAAAAGAACAGTGAAACCAGCCACAGGTAAGTATTGCGCAGGTTGATCTTTTTATACAGCAACGCGTAAAACAGCAGCACCACAATAAAAAATCCCCAGAAATACAGCCGTGTAAAGATCAGGGGTGTATCCGAATTGAAGAGGAATATCTGTTTCAGTTGGTCAATCATGGATGATGGATGCTGGATAGTGGATGGCCGACAGGATCCCGTTGTTGCAGGTGATCATCCCAAGTGGTCAGGAAGGCCGAGAAGAACAGGTCGCCTTTAAGCAGGTAGCCGGGTTTGTTGAAATGGATGTGATCTTTGCCCATCAGGCCGCTGTTGTACCATGCAGCGGCCGAGTTCAGGCCACCCATGATGGTATAAAAATCCCAAATACCATATCCATATTCCCGGGCAATGCCGTAGATCGCTTCCCGTATTTTTGCCGTATTGGCATTGGTATATTTCTTAAAAAGGTAGCTGTCATTGGGTACGGTGAGCAGAATTGCGGCATTTGGGGCTGCCATCTGCACCGAATCGAGGAATCTGAGATAGTCGGCTTTATATGCTTCCTGGTCAAATGATCGGGTATTGCCTTCATTGGTGCCAATGGAAATGATTACCCAGTCGGGATGCAATGAACTCAACTGCGGCCTGAAGAGGTTGCATTTGAGGTAAGAGGTGAATTTGGCACCGTTCACACCAATGGCGTTGTATACAACGCCGGGGTCGTCATTTTCGAGGCTGATGCCGTATAGCTGAAAGGGTGATCGTGTGGAATCGGGCTGGTTAATAACCATGTGCAACGTATCGGTATATCCCGAAAGCGTGTACTGAATGTATCTTCCGTAAGCGTTTACACTTACTTCTTTAACAAGATCTTCAGGTTCAATGCGGGGAACGGCAATGGTGTCGGTAACATTGCAGAATACTCTGATGCGGTTGAAATCATAGTTCTGAAGCGAATCAAACCGTGAAACAACTTTCAATTCACCCCTTTTACTGACAAGCACCGCTGTAATGCCTGAAAGGCCCATGGTAAATGCCGGATGCGCTTCAGTATTCTTACTGGTAAGCCATTCACCGGAATAGGTAATATGCAGGTTGGAGGGAGTGTTGGTTTTAGCCAGCTTGTAGGGGAAAAAGAACCCCCTGGAGCCCAGGATGCCGGGATAGAACGACTGCAGATCCTGCCTTATGCGGTGCGTATAAATATCGGCCTGTATGTGTGATCCTCCAATATGTACTATGCTGATTTGGTTATTTCCCGACCGGATCAGGGTATCAAATTTGGCAAAGAGTTCTTCGTATCCCGGGTTGTTCCGCACGCCTTCAAACTGGTTCGCATGGTACTGAATGAAACTGTATTGCGGCAAATCGAAGGGCAGGGAAGTAACCTGGGCCATCAGCGGCTGAAATGCAAAGACGATATAAATGAGAAACCTATTGCGCATATTTTTCGAACTTGTGATATTCCAGGATAAAAGCATTGTAAAACATCTGGGCAATGGTTTTGGCACCCCGCGAGTTGAAATGCACATAGTCGTCTGAAGCAAGTGAAGGTTCGGCCGATACCCACGAGGGCATCGAGTTTTTTCCTCCCATGGCCTGGTACATGTCCCAGAAGGCAGACCCCGACTTAAATGCAGCTTTTTTCAATGCATCCCTTACCTTTTCAACATTCGGATTGGTAATATACTGATTTTTGTCTTTAACCGACATGTCAGCAACTCCGATCACCAAAATTTTTGCGCCGGGGCACAAGGTTTTGATCCGGATGATCTGGCTGTAAAACCAGTTTTCGTAGCCTGTATAATTACTGAGACCTGCCGGCACAAAATTTCCGCCGAACTGCAGGATGAAGAGCTTTACATTAAGCTCCCTGTACATGGCCGCCATCAGTTCTTCATCGAAGAGGGTGAAAAAGAGGCCTGAGCAACCGCGAAGCGGGATGTTATCCACGGCAACTCCTTTGCGGCCATCGAGGGCTATTCCGTAAATTTCGGGACTCGACTGCCCTTTGAAGCGCAGTGTCATCTTTTTCGAAGGACTGTCGAACTTCCAGCGGATTACATTCATTTTAGACGAAGCCGGATAAATATCTGCATCAGCCAGCTGGTCATCGAGGTATAGTTCGTTGAGAAAAGGGGATTCGTTTTGTCCGTAAAATACCCTGCACTGGCTGAAGTTTCGTGTGTTCTGGTAGCCGTAGGGTGATATGCTGAAACTGATCCAGGCCTCGGCAGTATCGGCTTTCCCCTGCCTGTTGCCGGTAAAATCACAGAAACTTGCCAGGGCACCGTATCGTTTGTGCCTAATGGTAGTATCTTTTTTGCCGAACCCGATGTGTCTGTCCCAGTTGTCGGAATTCTCCTGCTTCATGGAGAATCCGTAAGGATAAAGTTGGGAGGCAGGCACCAGTCCCGCTCCCGATCCGCCAAAACGCGACTGAAGCTTGTTCCTCAACAGTGATGTAATGCGGTCATCTTCAATCTGTGAATCACCATAGTGCATAATTCTAATGAGTTGGCCGGATGAAGGAAGATCTTTCAATGTACGAAAGAAAGAATACAGGATGGTTGAGTCATTCCCCGGATATTCAATGGGGGTAATGCTTTTAATGAGGCTGTCGGTACTGACTTTGAAATTTCTCTGTGAAGAACTTCCTTCGGCCAGGGCCGTGAGTATTGAGTCATTAAGGAGATCCTGCTGCCTGAGAATTTGGTTGATATCGGCATATCTTACCTGGCTCGAAGAAAGCAGGTCTTTGGCTGAAAAAAACCGAAGTTTCATGTTCCCGGAGAGCGGAATCCCCTCTTCGGGAAAATACAGGGCACCTGCAATGAGCAGGGTAAAAACAGAAAGCAGAAAAAGCAGAATGCCCGATGGTTTCATTTACAGCAATTATTAAGAGCCATTTGCCATTGGCTTTTGGCCTTTCGCTTGAAGCTATAAGCTAACAGCTAATGGCCAATGGCTAATAGCTACTAGTATACGCTGCAAATTAAACTGCGTTTCAAGATTTGGGCCTAATTTTCAGTTGCTGGCCGGCCCTGATTTTTGCAGCGTCCGTAAGGTTGTTCCACTGTTTTACCTCGGATTCCGTTACGCCGGGATATTTCTTGATGATATCCCAAATGGTGTCGCCCTGTTTTACGGTATAAATCACGAAACCATTTCCTGCAGCAAGGGGCTGGGCAGCTGGCGTTGTTTCTGCAGTAACAGTCTTACCAACCCGTGCCTGTTTTTGGGCAAACGACAGTTCATTGATGTCCTCGTATTTGGAAACCTTATTCCGGGGTACGTAAATAGATAATTTCTGCCCGCTTCGGATGGTGTTATGTCGTATGTTGTTCCAGTAGCGGATATCAGACAGGCGCACGTTGTACCACATGGCAATAAAGCCCAGGTTATCTCCCTCTTTAACGGTATAGGATAGTTTGGCATAATTACCCGGAGGGGGTTCGTCAAATCCGTTGCGGGCGTCATAGGCAGTAGGACTGGTGATGACCTTTTCCGGATTGAAGTAAACGGAATCCTTATAGGCGTAAATATCTTTTTCCATATCGATAAACCGGGTTACCTGATCCATGGGCAACCTGAGCGCCATGGGCTTGTCGTGTACGGGTATGATATCCGTGCGGTACTGCGGATTCATGTCTTTAAGCAGGGGTGCCGGAATTCCGAGCACTTCGGAGATTTGCATGAAGTGCAGGTTTTTGGTAATCATGATGGTATCGCTGGTAACCGGAAAATTAACGGGTATGGGTTTCAGGTTGTGTTCGCGGTAGTAATTCATCACATAGGTTGCAGCAATAAAGGCAGGTACATGTCCCCTGGTTTCACGGGGCAGGTAGTAATAGATATCCCAGTAATTACGTTTGCCGCCCGATCTCCGGATGGCTTTGTTGACGTTACCCGGCCCGCAGTTGTAGGCTGCAATTACCAGAGTCCAGTCGCGGTAAATGGCATACAGGTCTTTCACATACCGGACTGCCGCATAAGTTGCTTTGATGGGGTCACGGCGTTCGTCAACCAGTGAATTAATGGTAAGTCCGTATGACCGGCCGGTGCCATACATGAACTGCCACAGGCCCACAGCACGGGTGCGTGAAGTGGCCCGGGGATTCAGTGCCGACTCGATAATCGACATATATTTCATCTCATTGGGAACATCGTAATAATCGAAAATATCATCAAAAAGCGGGAAGTAATACTGGGAAAGTCCCAGCATCACACCCACAGATTCTCTTTTCTGCCGGGTATACACTTCAATATACCTGCGAACTATGGAATTGTAGGTCAGATCGACCACTGTGGGTATTTTTTTCAGCCTTTCAATGTATACTGAATCGGAGAAATCAGGGATGAGGCTGTCGGCTCCGTCGTTCCAGAATTCCGGGTCGCTGCCAAGTGATTGCCCGACATAATACAGGTTCAGCAGGCTGTCGAGGTTTTCATCGAAATTGAGGTCGGTAATCACGGTATCGTCCATGATGGCGGGAATGGTGTCGCGTGAAATGGTTGAATTGGCATATACACCAGCATCAAAAACAGCAGTGAGCAAAATTCCCAGCAGAAGATCCTTCATCATTTTGTTTTTTGGCAAAAATAATTAAAATCCCAAATTAATCCGGAAACCCAAAGAAGCGGTTATGCCGGGGCCTTGAATCAGGGCTGGCTCCATTTTCAGGCTCAGGTTATCCGAAATGTCATAATTAAAAAAATACGCGTCAACCATGGCATCAATTACATTGAGCAGGTAAATGGCACCCAGTCCGGCGATACTGAGATCGCGGTATCGGCGGTAATAGTCGCGGCCCCGGCCTAAGACCGAATACCGGTAAGGGTATCCGTCAATCCAAAAAGTTTCGTTCGGTTGTGCTCCTTCATTATTATTTCTTGTATCCCTGAATTTTTTGTACTTGTTTTGGTTGTAAATGACAAAATAGGCAAATGCGCCTCCGGCACCATAAATGATTGGCAATTTCCAGTATTTGTGGTTGTATACTTGTCCCAGACCCGGGCAAATCAGGGAATACATCACCGCTTTACGCGGGGAATGCTTTTTTGCTAATGCAGCCACAAAAGCAGTATCGGTTTGAATAAGGGTGTCTTGTTCAGTAATGTGAATGCGTTTCAGAATGGTATCCTGTTCCTGGGCGGCAGCAGAAAAGGATGTAACAACCAGAATCAATCCGGCTATACCAATACCTGCCAGAATGTGCAGCAATCTTTTTCTACCAGTTGTCGGCTTTTTAAGAAACAATGTTGAACCGCTTTAATCTTTAAGGCGGTCAAAGATACCGATAATTCTTTCGAGTTCATCATCTGACCGGAACGGAATAACGATTTTTCCCGATCCGTTATTGTTGTGCTGGAACGAAACCCGGGTATTGAAGAAATCCGACAACTGATTTTTGAGATCGTCGTATGCACCTGAAGGACTTTTTTGGGGCTTTGTTTCTTCGGTTTCCGGTTGTTTGAGCAGGTCGGTTTCCAATTTTCTGGCGAGTTCTTCAGCCTTTCTTACTGAAAGATCTTCCTCAATTATTTTATAGAAGAGTTTCAACTGGTCGTGCGAATCATCAACACCTGCAAGGGCACGGGCATGGCCCATGGAAACCTTGTTGTCGCGAACACCTACCTGAATTTCAGCAGGGAGTTTCAGCAACCTCAGGTAATTGGCAACCGTAGCTCTTTTTTTGCCAACCCTGGTGCTCAGTGTTTCCTGGGTAAGCTCACATTCTTCCAACAGCCTTTGATAGCTGAGGGCAATATCAACAGCATTCAGGTCTTCACGCTGAATGTTTTCAACCAGGGCCATTTCAAGCATGCCCTGATCATTGGCTGTTCTGATATAGGCCGGCACGTATGCCAGACCGGCAATACGGGCTGCCCTGAAACGCCGTTCTCCGGTAATCAGCTGAAAGCGTCCGTTTCCCATCTGGCGAACGGTGATGGGCTGGATAATGCCAATTTCTTTAATAGAGGAAGCCAGTTCTTCAAGAGCGTCATTGTCAAATACCGTTCGGGGCTGAAACGGATTGGTATCAACCAGGTCGATATCGATTTCAGTTCCTGTGGCAACAACTTCTCTGGCAACCACCTCAACAGGTTCCGCCTCTTCAATGAGGGCTCCCAAACCCCTTCCTAATGCATTCTTTTTTGCCATATATTTTACTCAATAATTTTCTGGTTAGCGGGAATTTTGGTATCCCCATTCTTTTGAAGCACCTCACGCGCTAGATTCAGGTAGTTGAGCGATCCCTTGGATTCCGCATCGTACATAATAACCGGCTTCCCGAAACTGGGGGCTTCGCTGATCTTAATGTTCCTTTGAATGATGGTGTCGAATACCATCTGCTGGAAATGGCGGCGGACTTCTTCAACAACCTGGTTTGAAAGCCGCAGGCGTGAATCATACATGGTAAGCACAAATCCTTCTATCTCCAACTCCGGATTCAGCCTGCTCTGGATTATTTTAATGGTGTTGAGCAGTTTACCCAGACCTTCCAATGCAAAATACTCACATTGAACAGGGATCATGATGGAGTCGGCTGCAGTCAGTGAATTAACGGTGATGAGCCCGAGCGATGGTGAACAATCGATCAGAATGTAGTCGTATTTTTTCTCAATCTTTTCAATAACGCCTTTGAGAATCCTTTCACGGTTGGGCATGTTGAGCATTTCAATTTCCGCACCAACCAGGTCAATGCTCGATGGCAACAGGTCGAGCCCTTCTATTTCACTGTTCAGGATGACATCATTGGGATTGACTTCATCAATAAGGCATTCATAAATACCGGTCTTGATGTTTTTCAGGTCGAAACCCGAGCCTGATGTGGCATTGGCCTGAGGATCAGCATCAATCATCAATACTTTCTTCTCCAAAACTGCCAGGCTGGCAGCCAGATTGATGGTAGTTGTGGTTTTACCTACTCCGCCTTTCTGATTTGCAATGGCTATAATTTTACCCATGTATCGATTTTTGCTTTTCTAGTTTATTCAGCACCAAGAACGGCCTCAAAAATACAATTTAATAAGCCAGCGGTTTTTTAATTATTTGGGCCTTTTACAAACAATAATTTTTCATTTATGAACAAGTTATTAACAATCCAATCTATGCGATTGAGTGTTAATAAGCTAGTATAAATTACAGATAAACAATCAAATAGATATTAACAACTGAATGGTTATAACTGGTTCATAAGTGAATAAAACCCAGAAATTTTAAAGTGAAGGGTTTAATTCCAATTCATAAAGAACAGGCCAGTTTTTTCCTGTAACATATAGGTGACCGTTGCCGGGGTTATAGGCTATTCCGTTGAGCACCTTGTTATAATCTCCTTTTGTACCCGCTGGCATCAGGGCTTCGAGTTCGATTTTACCGGTTACTTTTCCGCTTTCAGGATCAATAACAACGATGAAAGACTCCCCGTAAACATTGGCGAGTACTTTACCATTGATAAACTCAATCTCGTTCAGGGAATCAATTCTTCCTTTGTTGTCGAACACCTCAACCCGGTCAACCTGGGTAAAGAATTCGGGTTCGAGGAAAAAGAGGTGGGCCGACCCGTCGGTCATGATCAGGTATTTGTTGTTGGTCGTAAGTCCCCAACCTTCCAGAAACTGGTAATCGAAACTTCGGATTTTGCTCAGGGTATTTTTGTCGTAAACAAAGCCCACTTGGTCTCTGTAGGTAATTTGATAGATCTGATCTTTATAAAGGGCGATACCCTCACCAAAAAACTGCGGGGCCATATGGGTAATCTTTTCAGGCTTTCCTGTCTCCATATCCACAATCCTCACAGAGGATTTCTTCTCCAGGCCGGTACTTTCATACATTTTCCCATTGTTGTAAACAAGTCCCTGCGTATAAGCCTGGTCGTCATGTGGATATTTCCGGATAACGCGGTAATTATATTGCTGTGGTTCCAGGTCGGAAAGCACCACCAGGTTGATGTTGTGCGATTCCTGAAGCGAGTCGGAAAAATAAAACAGTATTTTCAGGGTAATCTTGCCAACCCTGCTGGTGGCAGAATTCCAATATAACCGGGCCGGTTTCCCATGCAGGGTTGTTACAGGTCCCTTTCCTGCGGAAACTGCAACTGAGTCAATGGTTGTCGTACTGTCGGTTTGTGCAATATCAATCTTCACCGAATCACCGCTTATAATCACCTGGTCGGGCTGTGGTGATACAATGCGGAAACGGGTTGGGGTAACCTGGCCCGCAAGTTTGTCTGAATGCCGGGGAGCGTTTTTATTGCAACAACTCAGCGAAAGGATAAGTGTCAGTGAGGCAAACAGAAGTGATGCTATTCCGGAAAAGGATTTCATTGCGGACAGTAAGTGCAACAGGTTATTGAAAAAGTTTCTTGAGCCTACTGCCGACTTTGGTGTTTCCCTTGGCAAGATTACCCAGCTCATTGAATTCCGAGTCGGCATAATCGGGATTCAGCATCTGCCAGATTTCACTCCATCCCGGAAATCCGCCAACATTCCGGTCGTCAATGAAAAGATCACAATCGATTTTGCGGCTGCTTGTTTCCATGTCAAAGACCTCTTCGGGGTAGCTTTTGTTCACCGCATAAAACTCAATGCCTTTCTTCTGGCAGTATTCCACAGCTTCATCGAGTTCCTTGCCATGCCTGAAGGTCCAGAGGATCAGGCTGTGTCCCAGTTTCTGCAATTGTTTCAGCGTTTCAAAAGCAAACAGCTTTTCTTCACCTATCTGGGGATAGCGGTGCTCAACAATGGTACCGTCAAAATCAACTGCGATTTTCATAAAACTTTCTCCTGTGAATTTATGAGTCTGAAGGGGGTAAAATTAAACAATTATATTAAATAAGAATTACATTTGCATAGGGCCTGCAACCAAATCTGAAAAATACACACAGAAAGTATTCAATTCATTTATATTGAACGGCATGAAAAAAGGATTACCAAGTATTTTTACATCACTCGGACTGGTATCGGGGTGTATATCCATTGTGGCTTCAGTATCGTATGGCGAATTGCTGCTTGCCGGGTATTTCATTCTTATTGCTGCCGTTTTCGATTTTATTGACGGATTGGTGGCCCGTTCCCTGAACAGCATCACTGAATTTGGCAAACAACTGGATTCTCTTTCCGACGTGGTGAGTTTCGGTGTTGCCCCTTCCATGATTCTTTACCGGCTGCTGCTGCTTTCCTACGTCAGGAGTTCCCCGGGAGCTGACTTTGACATTATGAATCCGACTCTTGGACAAGGGATAGTGTTGTTTGCGGCATTCCTGGTAGCTGTATTCTCTGCTCTCAGACTGGCCAAATTTAATATCGATACGGAGCAAGTGAAAAGTTTCAGGGGGTTGCCAACTCCCGCCAATGCTATCTTTATCGCAGCGTTGGGATTTGTTGCAGAAAACAGCCGCGACCTTCCTTTTGCTGAACTGGTATTCAACAGGTATTTTCTGCTGGTAATTGTTTTTTTGTCGTGCTTTCTTCTGGTTTCAAAAATCCGCATGTTTTCACTCAAGGTTTCTTCATTTGATCTGGCGAAAAACTGGGTGCGTTACCTCTTTCTGACTCTGGCGGTACTGATGATCGTGCTGTTCAGACTTCCAGGCCTGGCTCCGGTTATTGTCCTCTATATCATCCTGTCTGTGATCAGCGGGTATATTTTGAAAGCAAGACAGGAGTAATACTGTCTGATAGCTAGTGCTTGTCGGTATCGGTTTCTTTATGCTTCTTTTCGTAGATATTCAGGGCAACGCGTATGGCAAACCAGCATAAGAGGATTGTCAGCGGCCAGCTTAACAGCATCAGTATTGAGGAGAGGTACATGGCAATTCAAGTTAACGTTAGTAAATGTGTGATCCCGAACTGATTTCTTCGCTTGTGAGCTTTTCCTTGTTGATGGATCTCCAGGCATAAAAAATATAGGCTATCACAAAGGGTATCAACAGCGAAACATAACTCATGATCATCAGGGTATATTGGCTTGATGAGCTGTTGGCAATAGTAAGCGAGCTCTGCAAATCGTAAGTCGAAGGGTAATATGAAGTGTTGTTATACCCGGCCAGCATAAAAAGGCTGAAAACAAAGCATACCGTCCCAAAACCTGAAAACCAGATTCCTTTGAAATAGCTGTTACTGATCAGTGTTTTGACAATCCCGAAAAGTACCAGCATGGTGCCGGCTACAAACAAAATGGCAACTGCCGGCATAGCGACAAGATTGTGCATGTATTTGTAATTTTCAAGATAAACTTTGGCCGACTGCGGGTCAACGGCATATCCTTTACGGAGCAACAGGATCACTACATAGGTAACAAATACAGCCACAAACGGGATGGCGTTTCCGAACAGTGCTTTTTTTGCCCGTTCCACAATGGTATCATGCCCTATGTTATTAATAAAATAAAGCAGTCCCAGGATGCGGGCAAGCAAGAAAACAGTCATGCCTAGCAACAGGTTATGAAAATTCAAAGCTGCTTCGAGACCTCGATAAGGGGATTCCCACCGGGATATGGCAGGGTCACTGAGCCTCGTGATGTTATTGAAATCAATGCTGAATGCCGAACCGGTAAAAAAGGTGGCCACGGCAATGCCCAACATGATGGTACCCACTGCTCCGTTGATGTAAAGGAAAACTTCAAAGGTGCGGTGGCCAAAGACATTGGATGGTTTTGATCTGTACTCGTAAGAAACTGCTTGTATCACAAAGCAGAACAATATGATCATCCAAACCCAGTAAGCCCCTCCGAAACTGGTTGCATAAAAGAGCGGAAATGAAGCAAAAAATGCTCCGCCGAAAGTGACCAGTGTGGTAAAGGTAAATTCCCATTTGCGTCCCAGGGAGTTTACCAGCATGGTGCGTTCGGTTTCGTTCTTGCCCAGTGTATAAATCAAGGTTTGTCCGCCCTGAACAAAGAGCAGGAAAACCAGCAGGGCGCCAAGCAATGAGATTATTGCCCACCAGTATTGCTGCAAAGCAAAGTATGATATTGATTCGAACATGCTGAAATCCTCCCTATTTTGGTCCTGTTTTAATTTGTTTGATCATGATACTCAGTTCAGCGATCAGCAATGAAGTAAATAACACAAGGAACAGGAAAAAAGTAATCTGAACCGAGGAAGAATTGATATGAGAAATGGCAGCCATGGTTGGCAGCAGATCTTGAATGACCCAGGGTTGTCTTCCCATTTCGGCCAGTACCCAACCCGCCTGTGATGCAATATAGGTTAAGGGTATGCTGAGAACCGACAGCCAAAGCAGCAATCTGCGGGTTTCAATTTTGCCCCTGTACAGGCTGAACAATACCAGAGCCTGCAACAAGAGGAAGTAAAATCCCAGGGCCACCATGATGTGAAAGCTGTAAAAGGCAATTGGAACATTCGGGATCACACGGTTGGGGTCGGTAAGGAATCCGTATCCGAAATACCGGAAATAGTCATTTTTGAAACGGGGGTCACTGAATCGTGCCTTTAACATGTTGCAGGTGACTGTATCACCCTGTTCATGGGCTTCCTTTAAGCGGGCAAGAGACTCCCGTGCGAATTTTCCCCGATCCATTTTCTCGGTTACCGGTATGAGGCCTCTTTGCGGATTGCCATCAACCAGGTCGTTGATTCCGGGAACAAAGGCGTCGAATTTGCCAAATGCAAGGAATGAAAGGAAACCAGGTATCTCTATTTTAAAGATGGATTTTTTGACATTTCGGGTGGTGGTATCTTCAGCCAAATCAGTCAGAATGCCAATGGCAACTAAAGGCGCCCGCTCACTTCCATTGTATAAGCCTTCCATGGCGGCAAGCTTAACAGGCTGTACCCGGGCCACCTGCTTCGCGGAACCGTCTCCCGTAAATATGAGCATCAGTGACGAAATCAATCCGAATACCCCGGCGACCAGGATGCTTCTTTTCGAGAAGCCTTGTTCTCTTTTCTTGAGCAAAAACCAGGAACTGATCCCAACTACGAATATGGCTGAAAGTACATAACCTGAAGTGATGGTATGCAGGAATTTGTTGACGGCAACCGGTGAAAGGAGCACTTCCCAGAAATTGAGCATTTCATTTCGGGCTGTTTCCGGGTTGAAATGCATGCCCACGGGGCTTTGCATCCAGGCATTGGCAACCAGAATCCATAAGGCTGAGAGATTGGAGCCAAACGCTACCAGCCAGGTAGAAACCAGGTGGAATTTCTTGCTAACTTTGTTCCATCCAAAAAACATGACAGCAATAAAGGTCGATTCAAGAAAGAATGCCATGATGCCTTCAATAGCAAGCGGTGCACCAAAAATGTCCCCAACAAACCAGGAATAATTCGACCAGTTGGTGCCAAACTCAAATTCAAGAATGATACCTGTAGCCACCCCAATTGCGAAATTAATCCCGAAGAGCGTCATCCAGAACTTGGTAATGCGCTTCCACTCTTCATTTCCCGTACGCACATAAAGTGTTTCCATGATGGCCAGGATGAAAGATAACCCCAGCGTCAACGGCACAAATATCCAGTGATACATGGCCGTGAGGGCAAATTGCCCACGCGACCAGTTAACAAGTGACAGATCAATGTTTTCTAGCATAATTATCGGGGTTTTGACAGCTGATCAATGACATAATCTCCTCTTTCCTTATCGTTGCTGAAATTTTTCTTAAGAATATCCGGAAAAAAGAAAACCTTCAATATGACAAACATGATAAAAAGCTTGATAAGTATGATAATCCAAAGTTTTTTTCCGACGGTCATACTTCTGAATCCATCGTAATATAGCCTGAATATCTTATTAAAGATGTTTTTCTCCATGGGAAGGATAATCATCATTAGTAAAGATATGAATTTTTGACAGACCGGCCGATTTACTCGAAAACCTTTGATACTTCATTCTGATTATATTTAATATTTCACATATGTTAACAATTAATTAACATGTATGCTGTAAAATGTAAAATAACTTTACATGAATAACCAAAAAAATCAGATCTATGAAGAATTTCAAGACCTTTTTGGCGGCTATGCTTTTCATTGGGGCAATATCTGCAACTGCATTTGCATTAACTCAGGAAAACCCCAAGAAACAGAGCACTGAAACCACGGCCAGAACTCACTGCGATCAGATAAAAGCCACAGCATCTGTTCCCGGGCCTTGCAGTCAGCATAAAGAAACAGCATCAACCAATTGTAAGGAACATGAAAAGGCTTGCTGTGGTTCAACAGCAGCAAAACATACCTGTAAGGAGGCTGCTTCAACTGCTTCTGCCGGATGCCCGAAAGCAAAGGAATGCCCAAAGGCAGCAGCATGCAAGGATAATGCCACTGCTTCTGCTGAAAAGAAATAATCATTTTTGTTTTTCTTTTCCCTGCGGTAGAGACGCAAATTTTTGCGTCTGTGATGGAGACGCAAATTTTTGCGTCTCTACATGTTTTGGCACCTGCCGGAAACGTGTTAATTTTACCGCTGTAATCAATACGACTGAATTATGACAGAAAACAAGGTTTTACAGGTTGCTGAAGATGTCAGCTGGATTGGCATTCTTGACAGGGATATCGTCACCTTTGATATTGTAATGGAAACCCGGGAGGGTACAACCTACAACTCCTATTTTATCAACGGGACAAAAAAAGCCGTAATTGAAACGGCAAAAGCCAGTTATCGGGATGCATACCTGGAAAAGCTCAGGGCTGTTACGGATCCTGCTGAAATAGATTATATTGTGTTAAATCACACCGAACCGGATCATTCCGGGTGTGTGAAATACTTGTTAGATCTTGCCCCCAAAGCTGTTGTATATGGCAGCCGGCAGGCGATTACCTACCTGCAGGATATGATCAACAGGCCATTCAATTTCGTTTATGTGAAAGATGGGGATACACTTGATCTGGGGAACAAGACGCTGCGGTTCATTTCGGCCCCCAATCTGCATTGGCCCGACAGCATGTTCACCTATCTCGAACAGGACCAGCTGTTGTTCACCTGTGATTCTTTCGGGGCACATTTCTGCCGCGATGCCATGTTTGATGACCTGGTTGGAGATTACCAGGAATCATTCAAGTACTATTTCGATGTGATTTTAAAACCGTTCAGCAGCTTTATGCTGAAGGCCATAGAAAAGATCAGGCCTTTGCAGATCAATGCGATTTGCCCGGGACATGGTCCGATTTTGCGCAGTACATGGAAGGAAAAGGTGGCCCTGTCAGAGAAGTACGCCGAACAATATATAGCTGATTCACTCTGTCTTGACAACAGCATTCTGATCACTTATGTATCAGCTTATGGTTATACCCGACAAATGGCAGAGGCTATTGCACTTGGGATCCGTGAGGTTGTAGATTACAGGATCCAAATGGTCGACATTGAGAACATCCTGCTGGGCGAACTTGAAGAGCTGATCGTACGGAGCAAATCATTCCTGATAGGGTCTCCAACCATCAATCAAAACACCCTGCTTCCTGTTTACCGTATGTTTGCACTGATCAATCCAATACGCGACCGGGGAAAGAAGGCTGCAGCTTTTGGCTCTTACGGATGGAGCGGAGAAGCTGTCAAAATTATTGAGAATCAGCTAAAGGCACTGAAATTGAATGTCGTTATGGAAGGCATGAGCAGCAAATTTTGCCCCGGTGAGCAAAAAAGCGAACAGATGGTTAACTTCGGCAAAGCTTTTGCAAAACATTTGCTGGAGGCCTGATCTTATCGCCTTAAAATAATGAATTTTCCTGTGCCCGACGGCGTATGCTGCGTGAACAAACGTATCATATAAAGGCCTTCAGGCTGACCGGCAACTGGTATTTCAAACCTGCTGGTACCGGCAGGTATTGTGGCTGAAAAAACCTTCGTGCCTGAATTGCTGACTAGTTCCAGTGTCATTGCTGACCGGGTTTCACCACCAAAAGTGATGCCGACATAACTATTGGCCGGATTCGGATAAACCAGAAACCTTTTTCCGTCAGATGAGTTTTCCCATGGATTGTCGTCAATACCGGTCATGCCACCGATTGTGTTCAGGGCAGCCTGGTATATTTCTGAGGTGGATTCATTTTGTATGAATGCAACCACTCTTAACTCTAACGGATTAAATACATTCAGCATGGGCCAGTTCAGATAAATCTTGCTGTGATCGCCCTGATTCCAAGCCTTATTGAAAGTGGTACCTGCCGCATCAGGCAACATGGCTTTAACCACATTACTGAAAAGAGTATCACCATTCTGGCCAATTATCCCCATGATCTCTCTCTCAATAACTGCTACGCGCACAGATACTTCGGTAATCTGTAGGTCTCTCATGGCAACAAACTCAACTTCAGCCTGCAACGTATTATTTTCGGTTAATTTAGAGCTGATGTGGATGCCAAATAAACTCTCTTTCAATGATTCTACAATTGCCGCTTTCTTATCAAGTGGTTTTGATTCAGGATCATAATCGAACCGGTGCAAGTTTGAGCTCCCCCCGTTCAGCAGTCCGTATGGGACGTCTGACAAGCCATAATAAAATTCCCTGGTGGACGGAATAACCGGATTGTCTTCATAAAACGGATCTCCTGCGGGATTGCCGGTATGATACTGGATATCCACAACACTTGATATATGGTGAGAAGTGAAATGATCAAGCACCGAATCGGCATTGAGGCAATTCATCTCTGAAGCGTTGGTGAAGTGTTCAATGATGGCTACCCTGTTGCGATGTCCAATCCAGAAATTGTCAAAAGCGATACCGTCATTGCCAATGGCAGTTCCGGTGGCGCTGTATGCAATCCGGAACTGAACCTTACCGTATCCTTTCAGGAAGTCCAAAGAATGGCGCGCTTCCCTTATCCATCCTCCGTCCTTTATATTTGTCCATCCGACAGATTGCTGACCCGGATTGCCATAATATGCATTGAACCAGTTGATGCCGTCATTGATTTCACCAACCGGAATCCAGGTTTTACCGCTGTCAACTGACGTCTGCAGGTTGGCCCCATCCCTGGTGTCGGCAAACAAACGCCAGATGTCCATTTTCAGCATGGGTCTGTCAATTCCGGTGAAATCAAAGCAGGGACTGGTCACAAAGGATTGTTCGCGGGGTGCTGTATTGGTGGGAATATAAGTATACCAGCAATTCTGACCTGAAGATGCTCCTGAGAATCCCCTGGGCGGATTGCCATGCCTGGATGGCGTACCGAATTGCCAGCTGTTCAATGGTATATTATCTGACGTACTGCTTTGCCAGCCGATAGCTCCAGTTTCGAATGTTTCGAAATAGTTTGTATCAGAAAGTGCAATTGTGGGTCGCAAGGCAAAAACTTTTGATGTATCATGCCTGCACCCGTAATTGTTTTGTATCTGAAGTGCTATGGTGTAATTACCGGGTTCGGGGAATGTATACTGGATATTTCGTGTGTTGAAAGTATCACAATCACCCTGTTTATATACCTTCCAGATATAACTTGTATCCGTCAGGAAGCCGAATCCCGGAACGGAAGTATTCATGAGGCTGACTGCCTGACCTGCCTGGTAACACTCGGTAGGCCATTTATAATTGGCGGTAGGCCTGTTCCCGATATAGAAATCGGCATGTTCACTTAAGGGCTTTCCGAATTCGAAGTAAGTATAGGTGATGGTATACTTGTTAATGGAAAGAAGTTCAGGATGAACTGTGGCTGTATTATCGCCATGGTCGGTAAGCCCGATTCCCCCGCTGATGCTGAAAGATCCTGTAATTCCCGCCACGTTGGTTCCTGTTACCACAAAAGGATCATCGTTCTGGCAGTAATTGATCCGGTTGTTTTCAAATTCAATAAAAGCATCTGCTTCAAGAATTCTTACTACTACTGTGTCAAAACCATAGCACGATTCCGGGGATTCGCGCCAGGCGTATACAATACTATGCGTGCCAATGGGAGGAAGCGATGTGACAAAGAACCATTGATTGTTGTACTGTATTACGCCGGGGCCTGAGAATGAGCCTCCGGCAGGAGTTCCGGTGAGCGGCACCCATATCGTGCTGTCGCGATTGTATGCCGGATCGGGACCGGACATGGAAACATCAGGAACAGGTTTTAATGTAATTACCGCACTTCCGGATACCAGCCCCTTGCAGTCCTTGTCATACATTTCAACCAATGTATAGGTGCCTTCTTCTGATACGGCAACTAAATCGGGGCTGAGCAGCACGT
>CAZLLD010000018.1:0-55210 GCA_964560225.1 uncultured Bacteroidales bacterium | reverse complement strand
CCTATACAACCTATTTCGACCTGGGAAGGCCAAACCAGCTTACCCGGCAGCAGGTTGAACAGATCAAAAAAATCAATTCGGGAACTCCGGTTGCAGCCGAAATAGTAAAAGTAAGCAAAGGAGAGCATTTCATTAAGGAATTGAATATCCGTGAGAACGATGTTTACTTGTTGAATCTTATTAAACTATAGAATAAAGGGAATGCCGGTATGCGCTTATTCTTGCATGAATACATCCACTTCTGGTTGATAACCAGGAAGCAAATTTTCCGCTGCCTATTGGTCTCAACGGGAACTCTCTTCATTTGCCTAACCGAAGGAACCTCCCAGCAACTCTATGTGGGTGCCAACTACCATCCTCATGATGATAAGAATCAGGCAAAAATAGAAAGTGACATTGCCTTGATGAAAGCCGCGGGGTTTAATGTTGTTCGCCTGGGACATCTGGCATGGGACAGCTACGAACCATCGGATGGTGTTTTCGACTTTGAATGGTTTGATCAGGTAATGGATGATCTAGACAAGGCAGGTATCAAAGTTATCCTTGACATAGCCATTCGTCCCGCTCCCATTTGGCTTCACAAGAAATTCCCATCTGCCGATGTGGTGAATGCCAATGGAAATGCGCAGTATCCGAACCATCGCTACATGGATGATGTGGGCGACCCAAACTATCAGAAATATGCGCTGCGATTTACTGATGCCATCACAAAACGGTATGCAAACCATCCGGCGTTGCTGGCATTTGGCATAGACAACGAATCGGGCGATGGTCCCATTTCTTATTCTGAAACAGTGAGGCAACGGTTTATTCAATGGTTGACAAATAAATACAACAACCTCGAAAGCTTAAACAGGGCCTGGGCAACACAACGCTGGTCGCGCAGGATCAACCAGTGGGCAGAAATTGGATTGCCGGCTGAAGGAGTTAAAAATGGCGCACCTGAAAAAATACTGGACTTCAGGCGTTTTGTGTCAGACGAAATCAACGGCTTGCTTTTTAAAGTACTGGATGTTGTTCACAACAATGCTCCCAATGCCCATACCAACACCAATGCATGGTACTATAGTCAGATGAAGTATTTCGATTATGCTGAAATTGCCTATTCGGGAAGAATGACACGCCAGGGTTGTGGTTTCTATCCCGGCAATTCTTTAACAACCAATTGGGGCGTGATGAATGCTGCCTTTGGAATTCAGCGGATACAGTTCGAAAGCGACAACCCGTTTTGGTGCAATGAAATGACCACGCACAATGCCGTACCCAACTCAATCCGCAAATCGGCTTATGCTTCGTTGATGTATGGCAACCAGATGGCCTGCGGATGGACATGGCAGAGTATGCATGCCGGTGAAGAGCAATTCCTTGAAGGAATGTTGGATTGGGATGGCGTTCCAAACCGTAAATACGATGAGTACAAGAAAATAGCAGCGGAATTTAAAAAAATAGAAGAATTCTTCCCCTATAAACTTCAGGCTGAAGTCGGTCTGGCTTTTTCCTTTCCCAGTCAGATTGCCAGTGCCGGTTTTCCCGAACAACATGAAAACCAGTTGCAGGCTTGTTGGGACCTGTTCTATTGGCGCAACATGGATGCCAGGGTAGTTGAAATCAGCAGAAGTTCATTGGATTATAAAATCTTATTTGTTCCCGGTGTTGCTGTAATGGATGACTTGACTGCCAACAAAATCCGTGATTTTGTAAAAAATGGAGGAACGGTAATCATGACAACCAATTCGGCCCTTGTTGACGAATCGGGACAGGTTTTCTCTTCCACGCGCCCCGGTCTTTTGAACGACGTATTTGGCATCCGCGTGGGAAGTTTCGAGGAAACTGAAATGCTAAATGAAATTTCACGCAAGGCCTATAAAGGTAAAAAAATTGAGTTTACCTATAAGGGAAAAGCAATGGATACCGAATCGACGAGATTTGACATTATTCAAACGAAAGGGGCCGAAGTGATTGGTTCACTAACCAGCCTCGACAAGGATTACCCGATTATGACCTCGAACAGATATGGCAAAGGCAGGGCTGTCTATGTAGGTCTTCCGGCTAAGGGCGAGGTATTGGGTAGCTTGCTTGACGATTTAATTGCTGAGCTCAACATTAAAAAGGGCCCTGATGTTCCGTCCGGTATAATGGCCCGGCAAATTGACAACAACCACTTCCTGTACCTTAATGTGAGCGGTGAGCCTAAAGAGATTCAAATTAAGGGAAACGCACGCAGCGTACTTTTTGACAGGGATTACACAGGCAGTTTCACCATTTCCCCGTATGAACCGGAATTTATTGAACTCAAATAATCTTATGTTGTTTAGTTTGCGCATACCGGCTTCGACTCCAATTACAGATTGCCACGCCCCGCAGGAATCGGGGCTCGCAATGACGACTGGGTTTGGTCATGCGTCATCGCGAGCCTTGGTTCTTACAAGGCGTGGCGATCTGACTGTAGTGGTTCTATCATACCATTGAAATTAAAATTATATTATGATAAAAAAGCGCCTGATAATATTATTGTTTTTGATTGTTTTTTCGGGATTTACCATCAAATCTCAAAATGCCAATCCGTTTTTTCCTGATGAAGACCTGATCACAACCGGTATATATTATTATCCCGAGCATTGGAATGAGAACCAATGGGAACGCGATATCAAAAAAATTGCCGATATGGGCTTTGAGTTTGTCCACTTAGCCGAGTTTGCCTGGTTTAAAATGGAACCCGAAGAGGGTAAATACGATTTTGAATGGCTCGATAAAGTGGTAAGCCTTTGCGAAAAATACAATCTAAAGGTGCTCATGTGCACGCCTTCGGCAACTACACCAACGTGGATGCGGTTAAACTATCCGGAGACATTTGTCATGGACGGTCATTACATTCGCGCCGAGAATGGCACGCGCGGTCTGGAATCCATTGTCAATCCTAAATTCCGCATGTTTGTAGAGAAAATTGTAACGGAAATGGCCAAACGATACGGGCAAAACAAAAATGTGATCGGTTGGCAACTAGACAATGAGCCTCCTGCGCTTCCCGATTACAGCCCTTCTTCGCAGGAAGCATTCAGGCTATGGTTAAAAAACAAATATAAAACAATCGATGCGTTGAACTTTGCCTGGGGAACTGCCTTCTGGAGCCAGTGGTTTAATAGTTTCGACCAGGTTATCATCCCCAATACAAACCTGGTGGGTTGGTGGGGCAATAATCCTCACGCTCTGCTTGATTTTAAAAGGTATTCGGCCGATTCAGAGGCTGATTTTCTTGATTTCCAGGCGGGCATTTTAAGAAGTTATATTTCTAAAAATCAATATATTACCACTAATTACACGGCAATATGTACAGGGGCTGATCCAAGGCGTACAAAGAAACTCGATTTTGCTACTTATACAGCCTATCCCAATGGCGGCAGCGATAATTTTGGCGAACTTGGCTTTCGCATGGGTAACAGCAGTGCTGTTTTATTTGCATCGGAGTATTACAAATCGGTTGCCGGGGTGACCGGGGTATTGGAAATGCAGCCTGGTCCGGTTAACTGGGGCAGCTACAACCCGCTGCTTTTACCCGGCACGGTGCGGATGTGGCTGTATCATTCCTTTGCAGCCGGCGGAAAAATTGCCTGTTCCTATCGGTTCCGTCAAATCCTTTACAGTGCTGAGCAATACCATTCGGGGGTGATTCAAACTGATGGTGTAACCCCATCACCCGGAGGGGAGGATTATATGCAATTCATGAAAGAGATTAATGGGCTGCGCAAACAATACAGGCCGGGAAAAGTACTTCCTGAAAAACTGGCTGCCAGGTCAACTGCCATTCTATGGAACCTTGAAAATATTTGGACAATTGACCGGCAAAAGCAAACCAATCAGTGGAATACCTGGAATTACCCGGTTAAGTTTCTGGAATTGGGAAAATCCTTAGGGGCACCGGTTGAGGTAATCTCTGAAACTTCCGATTTTTCGAAGTACAGGTTTCTTATAGTGCCTGCTTATGAAATGGTCGATTCGGCGTTGGTTAAGAAATGGAGTGATTATGCTGCCAATGGCGGACATTTGATTATCACTTGTCGCACTGCAACCAAAAATCGCCTGGGTCATTTCTGGGAAGCAGAAACAGCTGCGCCCATATCAGGGTTGATCGGAGCCCGTGTAAAAGCCACCGACATGCTTTCGAACCATGCGAAAGGCGATATTCTTATGAAATCAAATCATTACAGCTGGAATAACTGGGCCGATTTACTGGAACCTGATCTAAACACAGAAGTGCTTGCTACATTCGACAATCAGTTTTATAAAGGAAAGGCAACCGTTGTAAGACATTTGGTTGGCAAAGGAACTGTAACCTATATTGGGGTCAATACCGATGATTCAAAACTGGAAAAGGACATCTTAAGGGATATGTACACCAAAGCAGGCGCCACCGTTGAAGATTATCCCCCGAGTGTGTATGTATACTGGCGCGATGGTTTCTATGTTGCTGTGAATTATTCATCAGATGACTATACCATGAAAATGCCGGAAAATGCCAAAATCCATATTGGTGACAAAATATTGAAACCTGCAGGGGTATTGGTTTGGAGCGAATGATTTCAAGTATGACACAGCACAACTCACATCACGATGATATTATGGTTTTAACAAACAGTAATTAAAGATTTTACACAATGAGAATGAAATACCAACAACTGATCATGGCTGTCGTTGGCATGTTTTGGATAGAAACAGCATGCCCGCAGTCTAACCAGGTACCGGCAACTACAACAGGTATCGAAATAGTTACCAGGCTTGACAAACCAAAAAAAGCCCCCGGGTTTAAAGAAAAAGACCTGGCTGGGTATCTTCTGGTATATTTTAAAGACCAGGACCAATCGGCATATATGGCTATAAGCAGCGATGGTTATACGTTTACCGATGTCAATGGTGGCAAGCCTGTTTTTATCGGCTCTCAGCTTGCCGAACAGAAAGGTGTACGCGACCCGCACATTACCCGTGGACCTGATGGCGCTTTTTATCTGGCAATGACCGATCTGCATATATTTGGCAAACGCGCCGGATTCCGTGATACCGATTGGGAACGTCCTGTTGAAAAATACGGATGGGGTAATAACCGTGCACTTGTACTTATGAAATCATATGACCTGATCCATTGGACTCATTCTGATTTTCGTGTTGATAAGGCATTTCCCGAACTTGGCGATATTGATTGCTCATGGGCACCTGAAACCGTTTACGACCCGGCTAAGAAGAAAATGATGGTGTATTTTACCATTCGTTACAACAACAAAGAAGCTCATATGTATTATTCCTATCCCAATGATGATTTTACAAAACTGGAGACTGTTCCTGAAAAAATAACGGAGATTGGAGGAATTGATGGGGACATTACCAAAACAGGCGATCAATATCAACTCTTTTATGTATCCAATGCGCGAATACAACATTCGGTTTCTGATAGAATTAACGGAGGCTATAAAACCGATACTACCCGCATTAATCCGGATATAATTCCAACCGAAGCTCCTAACGTATTCAGGCGCTTAGGTACCGATACCTACGTGCTTATGTATGATGTGTATGGCGCAAGACCAAGTAATATGGGGTTTAGCGAAACCACTGATTTTGTGTCGTTCAAAAATATAGGCCGTTTCAATGAGGGGGTGATGAAAACAACCAATTTCAAAAGTCCGAAACACGGAGCTGTTACTTACCTTACCAGGTCTGAAATGAAAGCTGTTGTTGAACATTGGAAAATGGATTTTAAAATAGATTGATTTCTCTTTAACTACCATTTACTTGCTAATCTGATAAATATATTGAAATAACACCTGCTAAATATGAATCTGAAAAAATCTGTAATAATTGCTTTTCTGTTTGTTGCTATTGGTGTGCAGTCTCAAACTTTCCAGAGGCAATTATTTGATTGTGATTGGAAATTCTTTTTAGGTGATGATGCCGGAGCAAAACTTATAGATTTTAATGATGCTGCCTGGCGAAAGCTCAATCTGCCACACGACTGGAGTATTGAAGGAAAAGTTCACCCCAAAAACCCTTCAGGTACTGCCGGAGGTTATTTTCCGACAGGCATAGGGTGGTACCGGAAAACATTCAGGGTGCCCGATGAATTTAAAAGCAAGATCATCTCCATTTACTTCGAAGGTGTTTATATGAACTCCGAGGTTTTTATCAATGGCAAATCGCTGGGTATTTATCCGTATGGCTATTCATCGTTTAGCTATGACCTGACGCCTTATCTGGAATTTGGCAAAGAAAATGTGATAGCAGTGCGTGTAGATAATTCGCAGCAGATTAACTGTCGTTGGTACAGCGGTTCAGGTATCTACCGGCATGTCTGGATGTTCACCACCGATAAGGTACATATTGCCCAATGGGGCGTGGGCATTACAACTCCCGAAGTGTCTTCAAAAAAAGCCGCAGTACAGGTAAAAACCCTTGTAAAAAATGAAACGGCATCTCCTCAAAGCCTCATCATTAAAACCGAATTTCAGGACCCGGGCGGAAAAAAAGCTGGCTACCAACAGTCAAAACTTGATCTTGCCGCAAACAGCGAAAAGGAAGTTACGCAAACCATCAGCGTTTCAAATCCCTTGCTTTGGTCGGTTGAAACCCCCAACCTTTACAATGCCCGGGTGCAGGTAATAAAAGACAAGCAGATTATTGACGATTCAAAGACGACATTTGGTATCCGTTCGCTGAAATTCTCGGCTGAAAACGGATTTCAGCTGAATGGGAAAACCATCAAGATAAATGGAGGTTGCATGCACCACGACAATGGTTGTTTGGGTGCAGCGGCTTTCGACCGGGCCGAGGAACGCCGTGTTGAACTGCTTAAAGCCGCAGGCTTCAATGCGGTAAGAACGTCGCACAACCCGCCGTCTGAAGCCTTTCTCAATGCCTGTGACAAACTGGGCCTGCTGGTTATTGACGAGGCATTTGATGGCTGGAAAACAGCCAAAAACAAGTACGATTATGCCCTGTATTTCGACCAGTGGTGCAAACGCGATGTTGAAGCAATGGTACTGCGCGACCGCAACCACCCTTCGGTTTTTATGTGGAGTACCGGAAACGAAATCATAGAGCGCAAGGAACCCGGAGCTGTAGAAACGGCAAAAATGCTGGCAAACTCAATAAAAGGAATTGATCCGACCCGTCCGGTGACTTCAGCTATGACCACATGGGACAAGGATTGGGAAATCTTCGATCCGCTTATGGCAGCCCATGATGTTTGCGGGTATAATTACCAGTTACATCGGGCAACTGCTGACCACCAGCGAGTGCCATCGCGTATTATTGTTCAAACTGAGTCGTACCCGCGCGATGCATTTGCCAATTGGAAGTTAGTTCAGGAAAACAGGTACATAATTGGTGATTTCGTTTGGACCGCCATGGATTATTTGGGCGAATCATCGATAGGCCGATGGTATTATTCCGGAGAAGTTCCGGGAGAACATTGGGAGAATGATTTCTTTCCCTGGCATGGGGCTTATTGCGGCGATATTGATCTGATAGGATGGAGAAAGCCGATATCCCATTACAGGAGCATGTTATACAACAACACTGAAAAGCTCTATATGGCAGTACGTGAACCTGCCCCGGAACCACTGGAAATTAAAGAAACCATGTGGTCGGTATGGCCTGCCTGGGAGAGTTGGACATGGCCGGGATTTGAAGGGAGAGATATACAGGTTGAGGTGTATTCGAAATATCCAAAAGTCAGGCTTTACCTCAATGACAGGCTTGTTGGTGAACTGGCAACCAACCGCGAACAGCAGTTTAAAGCTGCCTTTACGGTACCTTATTCGCCAGGTTTATTGAAGGCCGTTGGCGTGGAGAATGATGAGGAAATGGAATCAACCATGCTGCAAACCTCAGGCCATGAAGCAAAGATAAGATTAGCCGCCGACAGGAAGGAGATACTGGCCAATGGACAAGACCTGTCTTTTGTTACTGTTGAAATAACGGATAAAGATGGAATAATTCAACCCAATGCCTCCAATCGGCTGTATTTTAAAATTGAAGGGCCAGGTACCATTGTCGGTGTAGACAATGCAGATATTAAAGATACCGACCCTTATGTGGGCAGTTCACGGAAAGCCTGGAAGGGAAGGGCGCTGGTTGTAGTCAGGAGTGCTCGTAACGCCGGCAGCATTAAGTTAACAGCAACCTCACCGGAATTAGCCGGGGCCGATATAATCATTGAATCTGTCATCAAATAATAACCCATACCATGAAAAGGCTCTTAAAATATGGAATGATCGGACTGTTCAGTTTTGTTATGCTGAGCTGCCAGCAAACCAAATCTCCCGATCCATGCGGTCCGGTTCCGTCAGAAAACCAATTGCGCTGGCATGAAATGGAATATTATGCATTTGTTCATTTCTCATTAAACACGTATACCGATCAATCATGGGGTTATGGAAATGAAGATGTAAAACTGTTCAATCCCGAAAAGGCTGATTGCCGTCAATGGGCACGTATCTGTAAAGAGGCAGGCATGAAAGGTATTATCATTACAGCCAAGCACCATTGTGGTTTTTGCCTGTGGCCTTCGAAATACACGGAATACTCGGTAAAAAACGCTCCATGGAAAGAAGGGAAGGGCGACATGATTCGCGAAATGGCAGATGCATGCAAGGAATACGGATTAAAAATGGGTATCTATTTATCGCCCTGGGACAGGAATCATCCCGATTATGGGAAGCCTGAATACATTACCTATTTCAGAAACCAGCTTACGGAATTGCTTACCAACTATGGTGAAATTTTTGAAGTTTGGTTTGACGGGGCCAATGGTGGTGACGGGTATTACGGTGGAGCCAACGAAACCCGCAAAATTGACCGTACCACCTACTATGACTGGAAGAACACCTATGCCTTGATCCGTAAGTTGCAACCCAACATTGTTATCTGGAATGACGGAGGTGACCGTGGTGACCTGCGCTGGGTAGGCACCGAGGAAGGCTTTGTGGGAGAAACAAACTGGAGCCTGTTGAACGATACCGGCGAAGTAGCCTGGGATATGCTGCATCACGGCCTTGAAACAGGGAATGCCTGGGTGCCGGCAGAGGTAAATACCTCCATCAGGCCCGAATGGTTTTATCACCCGGTTGAAGATTCCAGGGTTAAAACCCTTCCTCAACTCATGGATCTTTACTATAACTCAATCGGTCGTAACGGATCGCTGTTGCTCAACTTCCCGATTATGCCCAATGGTCTGATCCATCCAACAGATGAAAAAATGGCCCTGGAATTTGGCAAAACTGTAAAAGAAGCGTTTGCCGTAAACCTTGTAGAAAAAACAAAGACAGAAGCATCCCATGTTCGGGGCAATGCCAAAAGATTCGGAGCAGCTAAAGCCATAGATGGCGACAAAGAAACCTACTGGTCCACAAACGATGATATAACAAGCGCTTCTTTAACCATTGATTTTGACAAACCAACCCTTTTTAATCGTTTCCTGGTTCAGGAATATATCCGCTTAGGGCAACGGGTGAAAGCCTTTACGATTGAAGCACTGGTCGATGGGAATTGGAAAGAAGTGGCAAAGGCTACCACAATCGGGTATAAACGCATTCTCCGTTTTCCCGGCGTGAAAGCAACGAAAGTCCGCTTCACCATTACCGAATCAAAAAGTTGTCCGGTCATTTCCAATATAGGAATCTATAATGCTCCGGTATTCCTGAATGCTCCTTCCATCACCAGAAATCAATCAGGAGAAGTTACCATAACCACAAATGACATTGGCCCGGCATTTTACTATACTACTGATGGCAGCGAACCAACCCTGAACGCTCATTTGTACACCCAACCTTTTCTTGCTGATGGCGAAGTTGAGATAAAAGCATTTGCTTATGACCCGACTATGAATAGAAACAGCCCTGTGAGCACCGAAAAGTTTGATATCTCTAAAAAGGATTGGAAGATCGTAGGCATCGATGACGTAAACGTAAATACGATCTTCGATGGGAACCCATCAACAGTTTGGCACAAGCGCGGTGACAAAATATTACCCTTCGACCTGGTTGTTGACTTGGGTAATAGTTTCAACGTAAGTGGTTTCAAATATTTGCCTGACCAGAATAAATGGAGTTCGGGAATCATTACCAATTATCAGTTTTATGTTTCTCAGGACAGCAAAAGATGGAAATTGGTGAGCGAAGGTGAATTCTCCAATATTAAAAACAATCCTGTTTGGCAGGTCAGGAGTTTTGCCCCAGTAAATGGTCGTTTTGTGAAGCTGAAAGCATTAAAAAACACATGGGGCGATGAGGTAACCGGATATGCCGAATTGGATCTGATTACTGAACCTT
The DNA here is from genome assembly GCA_964560225.1 of uncultured Bacteroidales bacterium. Classification (GTDB taxonomy): domain Bacteria; phylum Bacteroidota; class Bacteroidia; order Bacteroidales; family UBA10428; genus UBA5072. The sequence continues at coordinate 44,894 of CAZLLD010000018.1, read as the reverse complement.
GAAAGCTCCTGCATTCAAATAAAAGAGGATTATTATGAAATTATTAAATAAAAGCGCAAAAATGAAAAGGTTGATTTTTAGTGTGATTGCTTTAATTGCAGTTTGGCATTTTTCAAATTGTCAAAATGCAGATGTCCTCAACGATTGGGAGAATCAGAAAGTTTTTGGCATCAACAAAATGTATTATCATGTGAATGTAGTGCCTTATCCCAGTCTTGAAAGCTCACTGAAAATGGACCATACAAAGTCGGCTTTTTATAAGTCGCTTAATGGAACCTGGAAAATAAATTATGTGAATAAGCCATCCGACGCTCCTGAAGGATTTTTTAAGCCTGAATATCCAACAGCGGAATGGAAAGATGTGAAAGTTCCATACAGCCTTGAAAACGCCGGATTCAGTGAATTCATTTTTGTGAATATAGTACACCCTTTCGATTCTAAAAACCCGCCAAGAGTCGGATCTGACTTTAATCCGGTAGCCTCGTATCGTACAAATTTTAGTGTACCCATTGATTGGAAGGGGAGACAAGTCTTCCTGAACTTTGACGGTGTTGAATCGGCATTTTACCTGTGGATTAATGGCCAAAAAGTGGGTTATAGTGAGAACAGCTATTGCCCGGCTGAGTTTGACGTTACCAACTTTGTTAAACCCGGTGAAAACGTGTTGGCGGTGCAGGTGTACAGATTCAGCGACGGCAGTTATCTCGAAGATCAGGACTTCTGGCGGTTGAGTGGTATTTTCAGGGATGTTTTTCTTTATTCCGTGCCTAAAGTAGCTGTTTCTGACTTCACTATTACCACTGATCTGGATGAAGAATACACCGATGCCGATTTTAATCTTTCACTCAAATTAAAAGGTTATTCGGGGGCTAAGCAAAAAGCTGAGTATCATGCAGAAGTCGCTCTCTTTGACAAATCGGGCAAGGAAGTTTTTAGAGATGTTACTCAAAAAATAAAAGTAAGCGATCTGGAAAATGACGGGTTGAAATTCTCAAAAAAGGTACTGAATCCGGTGAAGTGGACCGCCGAAACGCCAAACCTGTATACCCTGGCAATTACCTTGAAAAACAGTAAAGGAAAAGCTATGGAATATCTTTCAGCTCAGGTTGGTTTTCGCGAAGTGGAATGGAAAGATGGCGTATTGAAAGTGAATGGGCAGCGGATTCTTTTCAGGGGAGTGAACCGTCACGAGCATGACCCTGTTTCAGGAAGGTATATTACCCGCGAATCGATGATACAGGATATCAAACTGATGAAACAGCATAACATCAATGCGGTACGTACCTGCCATTATACCAATGCGCCATTGTGGTACCAATTGTGTGATGAATATGGTATTTATCTATGCGCCGAGGCCAACATTGAGTCGCATCAGTTCTGGAGCCGTTTTGCACAAGACACCACCTGGCGCGAAGCGTTCCTTGATCGCAATGCAGGCAATGTTGAACCATATAAAAACCATGCATCGGTCATTTTTTGGTCGTTGGGCAACGAAACAGGATTCGGACAAAATCATGTGGCTATGTCCGACTGGATCCATAAAAATGAACCTTCGCGTCCGGTACATTATAATCCGGCAGGAACAGATGCATCTGTTGACATAATAGCACCCATGTATCCTACCGTTGAGGGTTATGCTGCCGACGCTCGCAACAACAACCGTCCGGTTGTTATGTGCGAGTATGCTCACGGTATGGGCAACAGCTGTGGTAACCTGAAGGAATATTGGGAGCCTTCCTATACACTGCCACGAGCCCAGGGAGGTTTTGTCTGGGACTGGGTAGATCAGGGTTTTCTGAAAAAAGATAAAAACGGGAATACTTTTATTGCCAACAGTGGTGATTTGAACGATCCCCGTTCGGAACCCTATGTGGGCTTCGATGGAGTGGTGCTTGCCGACAGAACGCCCCAACCGGAACTGTTAGAGTATAAGTATATCATACAACCGGTTAAAATAACCTTGAGCGATTTGAATTCGGGTAAAATAAAAATCCTGAACCGATACGAATTCACCAACCTGAATATATTGGAAGGCGAATGGGAAATCCTGGAGAACGGCAAACCCATTCAAAAAGGAGTGATCGAAAAAATTGACCTCAAACCCGGAATGGAAAAGGAAATAGTAATTCCATTTGCCAAGCCTGCGCTGAAAAGGCAAAGTGAATATTTTCTGAACCTGACGTTTAAACTATCAAACAGCACAAGCTGGGCCGAAAAAGGTCATGTTATTGCATGGGAACAGCTGGATCTTCCCTACACTATAGAAGCAATTCCTTATAGCGTAAAGTCTGATAACTCTTTTACATCAAAGGAGACAGGCGATGAAGTGAGTCTGTCGGGAACTAATTTCAGCATAACATTTAATAAGAAAAGCGGTGTTCTTTCTTCAATACAAAATGCCGGTAAGGAAATGATCGCACAGGGTCCTGTTGCCGTGCTTTACCGGTCTCCATCGGACAATGACGAAATGTGGTGGAATCCGAATGCACCCGCAGTTTTCTGGCGTAAAGCCGGATTTAACCACCTCAGATACGAGGTGAAAGACTTTAGCGTAAAAAAGAACAGTGATCACTATGAGGTAGATGTTGTAACAAAGGTTTACAGCGACCCGATTTCGCACATCCTCGACAATAAGGTCACCTATAGCATTTTCGCTAATGGTGATATTTTTGTAAGATCACGATTTGAGTTTGTTATAAATCCCTCCGACATTTCAAACAAGGAAATTGCCCGGATAGGGATGCAGATGGTACTTCCTGCTGATTTTGAGAATTACACTTTCTATGGCAGGGGCCCCTGGGAAAACTATGCCGACCGAAACAATGCCTCCAAAGTTGGCGAGTACCATTCTACCGTTACGGAACAATATTTCCCTTACTCACGACCACAACATACCGGCAACCATACAAACATCCGATGGGCTTCCCTTACGAATAACGAAGGAACAGGAATCGCTGTTTTTGGCTATCCTTACCTGGAAACTACCGCTATCCATTATGGAGATAATGATCTCGATAAAAAAAGTTTTACTGAAATAGTCAAACGCAATGAAGTGTATTTTTCAATTGATGCGCAGCAAAACGGGCTTGGTGGAGCAAGCTGTGGCCCCGGTGTGCTTCCGGCATATATCTTAAAGTTGAAAGACATGGGTTATACCTTTCGCATAAGCCTTATTAATAAGGATTCCGACTTGTCCGCACTGATGAGCGAATCACCATTCCTGGCACCGCCTGTAATTCAACCTACAGAACAAATGCTTTACAAGGGGGGTAAGAAAATTGAAATTACTGCGCCGGTTGATGGTTCCGAAATCAGGTATACACTGGACGGGAGTGAACCCAATGAAAAGTCGTTGCTGTATAAAGGGCCTTTCACAATAGAATCGGATTGTGTGGTTAAAGCCAGAACATTTAAAAAGAGCGAAAATCCTTCAGTTTCAGTTATGCATGCATACAGTATAGGCGAAATATTATATGAAAGTCCGGTCATTAAATTTGGTGATCAACCAATAGCCTGCGATGTGCAGATTGAGGGATATAAGTCCATTGGCATCCTGATCACCGACCCGGATAAATCAGCCGATTGGGATCATACCGATGTGCTGGAACCTGTAGTGGTTAAAAAAGATGGAAGTGAGAAATCGCTAACGGAAATTAAGCCCTATATTACTTTTCAGGACTGGGGTTCACTGGTGATTAACCGCTCCGTGGACAGAAACCCATTGACGGTTGCCGGAACTAAATACAGTAAAGGACTTGGCACACACGGTTTGGCCGAGATCTGGTACCACGTGGACAGCGATGCAGCCAGACTAAAACTAAAGGTAGGTGTTGACGATGAAACCGAACGAAGAGGCAGTTCGACCATTACTTATAGAATTGTGGGTGTACGATGAATTGGCAGCAGTATAAATGTGCAAAAGAAATTTAAACACGGCAAATGAAATGAAATGGATTGTTGTTGTTCTCACATTGTTGTTTGCCCATCAGGTGAGGGCTCAGGAAGTACCTGACTGGGAAAATCCGGATATTATCGGCATCAATAAAGAACCGTACCACAATTCACTGGTGCTTCCTTCCCAAAAAAATGAATGTAAGGAAATCGTATCCCTTAACGGGAAATGGAAGTTTAAGTGGTCGCCCAATCCGGATCTTCGGCCGGTAGATTTTTACAAAGCCGATTTTGATGTTACCCGGTGGGAGGAAATATCGGTTCCGGGAAGCTGGCAGTTGCAGGGCTTCGGCAAGCCCATTTATGTCAATATCAATTATCCCTTCCAAAAGGATCAGCCCCGTGTTACCAGCGAGCCGCCAAAAGACTGGTTTGCCTACGAAAACCGCAATCCTGTGGGATCGTATGTTACCACATTTCAGGTAGCGTCTGGGAGTATAGATAAACAATACTATATTCACTTCGAAGGCGTTGAATCGGCCATGTATGTGTGGGTGAATGGCCAAAAAGCAGGCTATAGCGAAAATTCCTTTTCACCCGCCGAATTTGATGTCACTAATCTGATCAAAGAAGGTGAAAACCGGTTGGCTGTTGAAGTATATCGATGGTCAGATGGCAGTTATCTTGAAGACCAGGACTTTTGGCGTTTGAGTGGTATTTTCCGACCTGTTGAATTGTGGGTCCGTCCCAAAGTGCATATCCGTGATTATACCATTATTGCCGAACCATCCAGGGACTTTTCTTCATCAGTGGTTGGTGCCAAAATTTCAATTCGCAATCAAAATAAAAGGAAAATCAGCAACCTCGAATTGGCAATGAGAATTACGGGTAAGGACAGGAATGGTATGAATTTGGGAATAACACTGGTGCATAAGATACCTTCGGTAAACAGTTTTGATCAACAGGATGTGGTTTTAAAAGAGGTTCTTGCCAATCCGCATCTGTGGTCGTCGGAAGATCCCTATTTGTATGATGTCGTTATTATACTTCGTGATAAAAAACAGGAAATCGAAAGATTTCAGTATTATCTGGGGATTCGAAGAATTGAAGTGGTTGGCGAAGTTCTGGAAATCAATGGCAAAGCCATTAAACTGAAAGGCGTTAACCGTCACGATTTTCACCCGCGTACCGGACGTTATATGGATTATGCGACCCTCGAACAGGATGTGCGATTGATCAAGCAAGGCAATTTCAATATGGTACGCACGGCACACTACCCACATACACCATATTTTTATGAAATGTGTGACCGTTATGGTTTATACGTGATGCTGGATGCCAACCAGGAATCGCACGGGTATGGAATAGGCAATAAAGTATTGGGCGACAGTCCTGAATGGACCAAAGCTCATGTGGATCGTGCTGTTTCAATGGTACGGCGTGATATAAACAGTCCCGGTGTGGTCTTCTGGTCCCTGGGCAACGAAGGTGGTCGCGGTATGAATATGAGAGCCATGCGCGACACGGTGAAAGCCCTGGATCCGACAAGACTGATTTATAGCGACTCAGACCGGTCAGTATCAGATGTATATGACGATGGTTATCTGGCGCCAGAAAAGCTGAAGGAATTAGCCGGTAAAACCTCTGACCGTCCCGTATTTATGCGCGAATATGCCCATGCCATGGGAAATTCACTCGGAAATTTTCAGGAATACTGGGATGTGATTGAATCAGATATAAGCATTGCCGGTGCTGCCATATGGGATTGGGTGGATCAGTCGATTGCCGGAAAGAAAGATGGTTCGCCACTCAATTTCGGTGCTGATATGGCCTCATATAAACTTCAGACCGATGAATACTGGGCTTATGGAGGCGACTTTGGAGACAAGCCCAATGACGGCTCGTTTTGTATCAACGGATTGGTTGGTGCTGATCGTGTTCCTCACCCACATTATTATGAGGCACAAAAGGTACAGCAGTACATTGATTTCAGCCTGGTGCCCGGTTCATCCAATGTACAGGTTATCAATAAATATAATTTCACTTCATTAAACGATTTTGATTATTCCTACGAATTTCTTGACGACGGAAAAATTGTAAAAGCAGCCGAACAACCCTTGAACGCCAATGATATACTCGAAATTCCATTCACTGTAGAAACCAGGGGTGAATTGATGCTGAATGTGTATGCCAAATTGAGCAAATCAACCCTGTGGGCAGATAAAGGCTTTGTGATTGCCCGCAAACAGTTCGTGATGAACTCAAATACAGTCACAAAGCTTACTGCCGCTGATAAAACTCCTGAAATAAAAAAAACGGAATCCTCTGTGGAAGTAGTAGCCGGACAGGCTGTTGTTGTTTTTGATGCTGCAAATGGTTCATTGAAAAGCTGGAAAGTGAACGGACAGGAAATGCTGCAGGGAGAGCTGGAACCCTACTTTTGGAAACCTGCCAATGAAAACCAAATGCGAAATGGCTACAACACCCGTTTGGGCTCATGGAGAGATGCTGCCAAAAACCGTGTGGTAAACAGCGTTACATGCACGACTGAAAATGGATTGGCTCTTGTAATATTTGATATGTCGCTACCGGTAGGTGCCGGCTATGAATTAAAATATACGGTTAACGGAGCAGGAAAAATTCAGGTGGAGGCCGATTATCAGCCGGAATCAGCCAACATCGCGCTGATCCCAAAATTTGGGATGCGTCTGCGCCTACCTGCCAATATGAGTACTGTGGAATGGTATGGACGCGGTGAATTTGAAAATTATCCCGACAGGAAAACAGCTGCACTGATAGGTAATTACAGACTGCCGTTGGAATCGTTCATAACTGATTATGTGGTGCCACAGGACAACGCTAACCGTTGCGATGTTCGTTGGTTTTCTTTGGAAAGTACCTCGGGAAATACATTAAAGGTAACAGGGCTTCAGCCGCTTTGTTTTCGTGCCTGGCCTTATTCCGAAGAGGATATTGAACACAATAATCACAATTATCAATTGCCAAAACGTGACTTTGTGAATGTGAATGTTGATCTCAATATTAAAGGGGTGGGGGGAAACGATTCATGGGGGGCGCGTACCCTTGAAAAATACACCATCGACGGTAACAAGCCTTATTACTATGGATTTATTATGGAAGCAAACTAGAATCGGCAACATGTTACTTAAAACATGTAAATTCGAAATATGAAGTGTTAACATAGGATCAATAAATTAAACATAATGAAAAAGAACCACTTAAGCTATGCTTTGAAAAAGGCAACATTGTATGCAATTTTTGCCGTGTTGGTTTTCAATTTGAGTTGTACACAGCAGCCGGCAACTGTAAAAGTAAGTGAAGGACTCTTGCAGGGTGTTGTTGAAGATGGATTGACCGTGTACAAAGGGATACCCTTTGCTGCCCCGCCTGTTGGGGAACTTCGGTGGCAGGCTCCCCAGCCCCCTGCCAAATGGGAAGGCGTTAAGCAGGCCACAAAATTTGCACCCGCCCCCATACAGGCTGGAAATCCTCCGTCGGGCAAAAGCGAGGATTGCTTATACCTAAATGTATGGACCCCTGCAAAATCGGCAAAGGAAAAATTACCAGTACTGGTATGGATATATGGCGGAGGGTTCAGTATGGGATCCACCGCTGAACCTGCATACAGTGGAGAAAAACTGGCCAGGAAAGGCGTCGTATTGGTGAGCATTGCATATCGGGTTGGTGCATTGGCATTTCTGGCACATCCCGAATTAAGTGCAGAGAACCCCAATAAAGTGTCGGGTAATTACGGATTGCTCGATCAGATTGCAGGACTTCAGTGGATACAGAAAAACATTGAAGCATTTGGAGGTGATCCGGACAAAGTGACCATTTTTGGTGAGTCAGCCGGAGGTATTTCAGTCAGTATGTTATGTGCATCACCCCTGGCCAAAGGGTTATTCCATGGAGCAATTTCACAGAGTGGCGGATCATTCGGGCCCACGCGGCCTACAACTTATCCGGGCGAGAACATGAAAACCCTGAAGCAGGCAGAAACCGACGGAGTTGATTTTGTTAAACAAGCCGGAGTTTCGTCAATTGCGGAGCTGCGTAAAGTAGAAGCAGAAAAGCTTCCGGGTGGTTTTGGGATGGGAAATGCCTGGCCTATTGTAGATGGATATGTGATTCCTGATGATCAATACCGGTTGTATGAGGCGGGCAAATACAATGATGTACCGGTTCTTATTGGTTACAATTCAGATGAAGGAGCAAGTTTTTCACGTGAAAAAAATCCCGAAGAGTTCATTGCCGGGGTGAAAACCCGGTATGGCAAATTTGCAGACGACCTGATAAAAGCTTATCCGGTTGGTGCTACGGAAGTTCCCAAAACAGCCCGCGATTTGTCGCGTGATGCTGCATTTGGCTGGCAAACCTGGATTTGGGCCAGACTTCAGTCGCAAACCGGCAAATCAAAAGTATTTTATTATTACTTTGACCAGCACCCTGATTATCCGGAAGGATCACCCCAGTATGGTCATGGATCGCCACATGGTCAGGATGTTGCCTATGTATTTCAACATGTGGATTCATTGAATCCCCAGATTACTAAAACCGATCTGGAGATCTCGGATGCAATGGGAACCTACTGGACAAACTTTGCCAAATATGGCAATCCCAATGACAATGATATGCCTGAATGGCCGGCCTTCAGTGATGAGAATCCGCAGGTTATGTATTTCAGTCAGACTCCACATACCGGACCGGTGCCCAGTGAAGAATCGCTTAAGGTACTCGACTCATATTTTAAATGGCGCAGGACAACCGAAGGCAATGAGTGGGCAAAGTAGGATAGCTCGGTCAAATATGTATCATCAAAAAAACCAGTATGAAACGAAGAGGTTTTCTTAAAAGAGGTGCAGTTACCATAGGTTTGGTGGGTGCTCCGTCATTACTCGCAGCAAAGCCCAGGAGAAGTGATCAGAAGATGTCACGGATTTCGGGAGTCGATCCGGAAGAGATCCGTTCACCCGGATATCTTCACCGGGCGCAGTCGGACCAGCTTCTGCCAAAGCCACCCAGGCATGCCCATGTTGCTATTCCTCCGATGCCTTTGGAGGAAAGGATCAGGCGAAAAATAGTGCCACAGCGGGGGTTTTGCTGTCTGACGCCCGGAGGTGAGGCCCTCAGCTCCGGCAATGGCGCAGTTAACATTGAGATAAAAGGCGATCCCTTTACCGAACGGATTCCTTTCAGTCACGAAAGCCTGTTCATACCCCGCAAAAAGTCGCTTGAAGCACCCAATATAGCACATGTTTTTCCACAGGTACGGCAAATGATGCTGGAAGGGAAATACAACGAAGCTGTCATGATTGCATTCAACGAATGGCGTAAAACTCCTATCACGCGCGGCGGATTTGGCGGCACAAGATTAAACATGCTGCTGGAGTTTCCGAAAAGCTCATCGGTTAAAAACTATCTCCGAACTTTAGATTTCGAGAGCACCGAGGTGAAGGTTCACTGGACAGATGAAAACGGGGACTGGGTTCGCCGCGTTTTCACATCACGACCCGACAATGTCGTGGTACAATGGTTCACTGCCCCTGAAGGACAATTGGTGAATGTTCGCATCAAAGTATCGGAAGGAGGTTTTGGTGAACTGGGAGTAGCACGTGAAAGAAGCAGCGGGTCAGGCAATACCTATACAGACTTCAATGAGCAGCGGCTGATTATCAAGGGTCTGTTGGAACCATCGGTGGATAACAGGGGCTTTGCCAATGTGACCCGTGTGGTGCGCGAAGGCGGATCGGCCCGTATGGATGGTGACACACTTGTTTTGGAAAAAGCATCTTCGGTGATGCTGCTCACACGAATTGAATATTTTCCGGACTACAGCGAGGACAAGGTGGAAGCTGTCGTGAAATCACTGAAAGAACTCAACCCCGACTATCCGGAGCTGTTGGAGCGTGCCCGTGTGGTTCAGTCCGAAATGCTCAACCGCGTCACGGTGGATTTCGACGACGCCTCCAAACAGGGTATGTCGTCTGAGGAACTCCTGTCTGATCAGCGGTCGAGCCCCGGCTATTCGGGCGCATTTCTCAAGACCTTCTTCGAGATGTGCCGATACTGGTTTATCATTACCACCGGCAAATATCGCAGCGTTTCGGCACTGACCAATGTAAATACCAACCTGCAGATTGCGCCGATAACCCTGGGTTATCACCGCGAAGGCGAGTTGGCCTACTTCGACTGGGTTGAAAGCTTGTTCGAGGATTACCGCACCAATGCGAAGAATATATACGGCATGCGTGGTGCCCATTATCCTATTGCGCCAACGAAAGATTCCGGCGTTTTTACCATGTTCGACCATGCGGACAGTACCGGAGAAACCTGGCCACATCCTTACTGGATCAGTGCCGGTGGCTGGGTGCTGCGTCCATTCTGGGACCACTACCTGGTAACCGGTGATATGGAATTTCTCCGCAAGCGTATGGTGCCGGCATATAAGGATCTGGCTCTGTTTTACGAAGATTTCCTGACGGTTACAGATAAAAACGGAAATTACATCTTTGTTCCATCCTTCTCTCCAGAGAATCATCCCGGTAGCCTGAATCCCGGATGCATGGCGGTGATCAATGCCAGCATGGACATATCGGTATGCCGTGAGGTGCTGGGAAATTTGGTGGAAGCATGCGAATTATTAGGCATTGAGGCCGACAACATACCGAAATGGAAGGCCATGCTGTCCAAGCTTCCTCCCCACCTGCTCGAACCCGACGGTACCCTGAAGGAGTGGGCATGGTCTGATCTGGCTGAACGTTATAATCACCGGCATGTCTCTCAGTGCTATGGAGCCTGGCCCGGCGATGAAATTGATCCGGACCGCACCCCGCAACTGGCCAGGGCTGCGTTGTTGGCTGACCGGAAGCGCTCACATGAGCGGCTGGCCGCCCATAGTCAATGCCAACGGGCATTGATTGGTGCAAGGCTCAAGGATAATTACATGGTGGATAGTGAATTACGACAAATGCTTGAGCAAGGCTTTGTGGGAACCACACTCCTGTGTCCTCATGATCCTTATGCCAATATGCGAATTCCCGATGCACAGGGAGGGATTCCTGCCATCATAATGGAAATGCTGGCCTACTCGCGACCTGGTGTGATTGAAGTGCTTCCGGCCCTTCCTTATTCTCTGGTTAAGGGATCTGTCAACGGAATGCTCCTTCGGACATTTGCCAGGCTGAACAAACTGGCCTGGAACATGGATGCCGGAACCGTGGATTTAACCATTACCTCTCTGAGAGATCAGGATGTCACTTTAATTGCCAGGTACGGTATTGAGGAGATTTCCGCTTCTGCCGGGGTTTTGGCGGCCAAGCCGCAATCCGGACAGGCTACCTGTAATTTACACCTTCCGGAAGGAAAGCCGGTGGATGTTCAATTGAAAATAGGCCGGCGCAATCCGCTGGATTGGGTTAAATGGGTTTAAACAATACGTAAAAGCTGAAAATACATGAAGCGCAGAAAATTTGTCAAAACCGGTGCAGCCGCTGTTGGTCTGATGGGGTCTCTGGAAATGTCGCCATTACTCGCTGCTACCACAAACGAATTCGCAGAAACCGATACGCTCCTGGCCGACAATCGTCCGGAAGCGTATCTTAACCGTGTTCAGGGGGATCTTAATCTGCCCAAGTTGCCGGCAGCCGGGCCATCTTACCCGATCCCGCCGATGCCGCTGGACGAACGGATCAGGCTGAAAATTGTTCCACAGCGGGGCTTTTGCAGCATCGCACCCGGTAAATTGGTTAGTGAGGCACTAACTGCCGGTAATGGTATGATGCATATCGAGTTGATGGGCAATCCCCATTCGGAGCAAATCCTTTTCCACCATGAAAGTCTGATTATGCCATGGAAGAGGCCAATGGAAGCACCCAATATCGCCGGCATTTTTCCGCAAGTGCGGCAAATGATACTGGATGGAAAAAGCAAAGAAGCCATTGCACTCGCTATTCAACAAATGAATGAAAGTCCTGTAAAGCAGGATACCGAACCGCACCTCACCATCCCGGCGTTCGAGATGAATCTGCGTCTTCCAAAAGCTGCCGCGGCCAGGAACTATCTGCGTACGTTGAATTTTGAAAACAGTGAAATAAAGATATTCTGGACCGATGAACATGGTGACTGGCTGAGAAAAACCTTCACTTCACGGCCTGACAACTTGGTTGTTCAATGGCTCGCTGCCCCGAAAGGTAAAAAAATGAGTGTCAGCATCTCGTTGCAGAAGTCAGCAGGGTGGAGTATGCTTTCCGGTATGGACTGGGGCGCCACAAGGGGAATCGGAACCACCGATCCCGACCTTGCCGCATTCGTTGATCTGGCATCCGACCAAAAGAAGCTTGCCCCAAAGGGTGTCGAAGCCTGCGATGTGAAACAAGACTTCAATGAGCAATGGTTGATATACAAATGCCTGTTGGATCCCTCTGTAGACAACAGCGGGTATGCCGGAATGACCCGTGTGGTCCGCAATGGCGGTTCGGCCAGGATGGATGGAGACAAGCTGGTTATAGAGAATGCGTCATCTGTATTGCTTCTTACGCGTATTGAATACTATCCGGAATTCAGCGAGAACAAGGTTGAATCTCTTCGCAAGGCAGTGGAAGAGCTTGCTCCCGATTATACGGTATTGCTGGAACGGCATCAAAAGGTTCAGTCGGAAATGCTTAACCGCGTTACCGTGGATTTCGGTGGGACTGCTCAATACGGCATGTCTGTTGAGGAACTTTTGGCTGATCAACAGTCGAGACCCGACTATTCGCCCGCTTTGCTGGAGAAAATATTCGAAATGGGTCGTCATTGGTTTATCCTGAACAGTGGCAGGTATCCGGGTATTGCAGCCGGTATTAATGCTACCATGAACCTGCAAATGGCAGGTGCTGTGCAGGGTGACCTTCATGAAGGATTGGAGGCATACTTCAGGTGGATGAAGGAAATCGCACCGGATTGCCGAAACAATGCAAGAAACATTTTCGGCTTCAAAGGTACTTCGTATCCCCTTTTTCCTGATAAAGGATTTGGTGTCAAATTCTATTATACACCCAATACCCAAATTGGTGCCTGGCCTTACTGGATTTCTGCCGGAGGCTTTTGTATGCGTCAGCTCTGGGATCAATACCTGGTCACCGGCGATATTGAATTTCTTCGCAACCAGATGATACCTGTATACAAAGAATTGGCACAGTTCTACGAGGATTTCCTTACATTAACTGACAAAGAAGGGAATTATATCTTTGTCCCATCCATCTCACCGGAGAATGTGGCACGAAGCACTGATTCGTCGGGACCTGCGCTCATCAATGCCACTATGGATATCGCAGTGTGCCGGGAAGTCCTGACCAGTCTGGTTCAGGCTTGTGAGTTGCTGGGCTCCGATGCTGACAGCGTGGCCAAATGGAAGGCAATGCTGGCGAAGCTTCCGCCCTATCTGCTTGAAGTGGACGGCACTCTGAAGGAATGGGCATGGCCCACAGTTGAAGAGCGTTACACCCACAGGCATATCTCACATCTCTATGGTGCCTGGCCGGGAAATGAAATTGATCCGGATCGTACGCCGGAACTGGCCCGGGCTGCAGAAATAGCAAACCGGAGACGCACATTTGATACAATGCCCAACGCAGTCGCAGGTGAAACGTTGGCTGCATACGGTCGCTGCCATCGGGCCTTGATTGGCGCCCGGCTAAAAGACAACGTCATCGTGGACATACAGCTGCGGCAATTGATGGAACAAGGTTATATCAGCGCTGCATTAAGATGTTCCCGGGAGCCTTATGGCGTACCCATACCGGATGCACATGGTGGCATTCCTGCCATCATGATGGAAATGCTGGCATACTCCCGTCCGGGCATTATAGAGCTGCTTCCTGCTCTTCCTGCCTCATTGATAAAAGGATCAATTAACGGAATGCTTGCCCGTACCTTTGCGAGGATCAACAAGCTGTCCTGGGATATGGAAGCCCGTACCGTTGACCTGGTCATCACTTCATTGAGAAAACAAGACATTACATTGATCGCCCGCTATGGAATAGAAGACATCACTGCACCTTCTGGCGTGCTGGGAGAATTTACAAAACACAATGCAGACTGTGAATTGCATTTGCCCGAGAACAAGTCAGTGGAAATTCACCTGAAACTGGGAAATCACAATACATTGGATTGGGTAAGTCAAAAAGGTTGAAGAGATGAAATATATATACATATTGTTGATCAGCTTGTTTCCAATGATTTGTAATGGACAGGCGGTGAAAAATTATAAACAATTGACCGACAGGGTAAATATTACCCTATCCGAAGGCACACTGAGCATACGTCCCTTAACAGAAAATGCCGTAAGGGTCAATTTCTATAAGGAAAATGAAGAAACGCTGCCTGAACTCATTTTTACTTCAGGCAGGCCGGCAACCCCCGAAATCAAGGTGTCAGAATCTCCTTCACAGCTGGAAATAAAACTTAACAGCATGTTTGTCAACCTGGATAAGCAAACCGGCCAACTGCTGTTTGCTGATCGTTCGGGAAAGGTTTTTTTAAGCGAAAAACCGGGTGCACGGCAGTTAACTCCCGATACAGTTATGGGAGAACCCTGTTTTTTTATTGAACAAAGTTTTGAATCGCCTGCTGATGAATATCTTTTCGGGCTTGGACAGTTTCAGGACGGGCATTATAACCTGAGAGGCGTGAGCCGCCGGTTAACTCAGGTGAATTCGCAGATTGCCATCCCGTTTGTGTATTCCGGCAAAGGATATGGTTTGTTATGGCATCAGTACGGGTTGACCGATTTTAATCCCGCAGATCATCCTATTGTTCTTGAAAAGCAGGAATCGTCGGAGCAGGGAAATGATCAGGTTGTAGAAGTAACTACCACTTCCGGAACTCAAAAAGTATCACAAAATCAATCATTTTATAAGGGCAGTTTCACGGTTCCTCAGGATGGCATGTACTCCGTTTTTCTCAACCTGGGCGACATGGGCAACCGGCATTTTGTGGTTATCGACGGAAAACCCTGCCTGGATCAGAGCAATATGTGGTTGCCACCAACTGCAGGTGCATTGATACACCTGACAGCCGGTGAGCACCAGGTACAACTGGTATGCAAATCGGATAACCAGCCTGCCCTTGCATGGAAGCAGCTGGATAATTATACCACATTCCGTTCGCCACATGCAAAAATGATTGATTATGTTGTTTTTTATGGTCCTTCGGCAGATACCGTGATTGCTACGTATCGTAAATTAACCGGAAATGCTCCGCTTTTCCCGCTTTGGGCCTATGGTTTCTGGCAGTGCCGTGAACGCTATACGTCAGCCACACATTTGGTTGAAACCGTAAAAGAATTTCGCGCCCGGAAGCTGCCGGTGGATGTGATTGTGCAGGACTGGCAATACTGGGGCAACCGGGGGTGGGGTGTTCCGCAGTTCGATGAAACCAATTACCCGAATCCATCAGGGTTTATTAGGGAACTGCATGATCTGCATGCTCATTTCAACATTTCCATCTGGTCAAATCCTGATAAAAATTCGGAATTGGGCAAGGAATTTGTGGCTAAAGAACGCTTTATTCCGGGAACCAAATGGCTGGATTATTTCAATCCGGAAACCCGGAAGGATTACTGGACTTCTTTAAAAGAGAACATGTTTGTATATGGTGTTGATTCGTGGTGGATGGATGCCGTTGAACCCGAAAACGATGCGCTTAAAGGTGAAAGAACCGAAATGGGGCCGGGAGATTTCTACCGGTTAACCTACCCGCTGATGGTTAGTAAAGCGGTATATGAGGGGCAAAGGGAAACAACCGATCAAAAGCGGGTTTGCATTTTAACCCGTTCGGCTTTTTTGGGGCAGCAACGTTACGGAGTCGTTAACTGGTCAGGAGATATCGGGGGCGATTGGGATACATACCGCCGTCAGATTGTGGCAGGTTTGAATTATACTATTACCGGGTTGCCTTACTGGACCACAGATATTGGCGGATTCTTCCGGCCGGGCCGTTCGCAGTATACCGATGAAAAATACCATGAATTGCTGTTGCGCTGGTACCAATGGAGTGTTTTCAACCCTGTTTTCAGGATGCACGGCTACATGAGTGAAACCGAACCCTGGAAATTCGGACAAAAGGTGGAAGACAACATGCGCCTGATGCTGAATATGCGTTACCGCCTGCTTCCTTACATATATTCCGAAGCCTGGCAGGTTACGCGCAACGGCTCAACAATGATGCGGCCCATGATCATGGACTTTAACGGGGACACGGCTGCAGTGAACCGCGCGTATCAATTCATGTTTGGCAAGGCCTTTTTGGTTGCCCCTGTCACACAACCCGGAATTGCCGATCAGGAGGTTTATCTGCCCGGATCATCGGTTTGGTATGATTTCTGGACCGGTAAACAGTTTAAAGGTGGTCGGGCCATCATTGCCACGGTTTCACCTGAAAAAATTCCACTTTTTGTCAAAGGTGGTTCCGTTTTGCCTCTCGGAAAACCGGTTCAATATACAGCAGAAAAACCGGCAGATACCCTGGAGATTCGTATTTATAAGGGTGCAGACGGTATTTTCACATTGTATGAGGACGAAGGTGATAATTATCATTACGAAAAGGGTATGTATGCGGAAATCCCTTTTGCCTGGAATGATGCAAAAAGTAAGCTAACTATTGGCAATCGGCAGGGGGCATTCCCGGGAATGCTGGAAAAACGGATCTTCAATATTGTTCTTGTGACTTCGGGTAAGGGCGATGGTGTGTCAGTATGTGAAAAGCCGGACAGGCAGGTGATCTATTCAGGCAAGAAAACCGTGATCAAGCTTGAGTAAGGTGTCCGATAATTTGTTAAATTTGCTTTATTCCTGATATTATAAGTTGGAATCTACACTGCATGAAGACCAATCATATCACACAACAGGACATAGCAGACCGGTTACACGTTTCACGCATTACCGTTTCTAAAGCATTGAGAGATCATCCCGATATCTCGGTAGAAATGAAGGAAAAGGTCAGAAAAGCTGTTGAGGAGCTGGGTTATTCACCAAATTTGATTGCCAAACAATTGACCCTTCAGAAAACCTTTACCCTGGGAATTGTTATTCCCGATTTGGAGAACAGCTTTTTTGCTTACCTGGTGGACAGCATCATTGATGCCGCAGCCGAACGTGATTATCATATTATTCTTACTGTTTCGCGGGAGAAAGAGATTTCCGAGCGGAATAACATCATGAATCTGATCGGAATGCGTGTGGACGGCCTGTTGGTTTGCGTATCGCAACAGACTTCTGACCGCAAGATATTTGAGTATGCCCGGAAAGTTAAAATACCCCTGGTTTTTTTTGACAGAGCTATTAAGGGCCTGGGATTCAGCTACGTGGCTTTTGAGGACAGGGCCGGCACCATTGAAGCGCTGAACCAGTTGATATCAAGAGGTTATCTGAATATTGCTCACTTTGCTGGCTATTCCAATACCAGTATTGGTTACGAACGTTGCAGTGGTTATAAGGAAGCCTTGGCGAATAATGGCATTCCAATACGTGAAGAATGGATCATTGAAGGCGGGTATGAGATCAATGATGGTATCAGGGCTTTTGAACAGTTATATACCACCCGGAAATTGCCTGAGATCATTCTGGCAGTCAATGACCGTGTGGCATTGGGAGCGTATAAAGCCATCCGCAAAACCGGTTTGAGAATTCCCGATGACATAGGGGTTGTCGGCTTTGGTTTCAACGAATCAGCTCACCTGTTCAGTCCAACCCTGAGTGTGATCAACCAGGATCCGATAAAAATGGGCAAGATGGCTGCTAACCTGCTGATTGATGAAATACAGGGTGCATCCAGCAGCTCACATGCAGAGATACTGATTCAGGAGGATTTTCACTGGAATACTTCGGTGATGAAGCGGTGAATATTCAATGATACAACCTCAAAAGACTGATATGGTAGGCACGTCATTGCGAGCGGAATGAAATGGAGCGTGGCAATCTATAAATAGTAGCTACTAAATAGAGATTGCTTCGGTCGTGCCTCCCTGCCTGCCGGCAGGCAGGCCTCGCAATGACGAATTGCAAGCCTGTTAAGACAGCCTCGTTTGTATTTATAGAATGTATTTACAATAGATAGTTTTATTTTCATTACAATTTTGCTTATGTGAAAATATTGCATATTTTTACTTACTCGTGAAAGTTATCGTGTTTATAATAGTTCAGACCGAATTTAAATTCATCAAATCTTTGCAATTAAACTGATCCCAAATGAAACATGAAAAGTTGACTACCCGTGAGAACCTGGTGCCATTTATCCTGATCACTGCATTGTTCTTTCTGTGGGGAATTGCTCACGGCATGCTGGATACATTAAACAAGCATTTTCAGGAAATGCTGGAGCTTTCCAAAGCCAAATCAGGAATGATTCAGTTTTCGGTATACATTGCGTATTTCAGCATGGCGCTTCCGGCAGGTTATTTTATGCGAAGATTCGGTTATAAAAAAGGGATCATTCTCGGATTGTCGCTTTTTGCTTCCGGAGCGTTGTTAATTGCGGGTACCGCTTCATTCGAATCATTCTGGATATTTCTCATTTGCCTGTTTATTTTGGGATGTGGCCTGGCCACGCTTGAAACTGCGGCCAACCCGTATACAACCAAACTGGGCCCCAAAGATACTGCTGAACGACGCATTAACTTTTCTCAGTCGTTTAACGGACTTGCCTGGGTTATCGGGCCACTCATCGGACTTTATATTTATAAAGGCCAGGATGCTGTGGCAGGAGAAAAGTTAAGTTCCATGATCCTGCCGTATGTGATTATAGCATTGGTGGTTTTGGCAGTGGCTGTTCTGTTTGTCAAAACGCCTTTGCCTGCCATTTCTGAAGAAGAAGAGGGAAATGCTTCGTTTGCTGAAGGAGCGCCGGAGTACGCCTTCACCAACAAGCCCCTTATAGAGCAAAGGCATTTTGTAATGGGTGTAATCGCACAGTTTTCTTATGTTGCCGCACAAACCGGTGTGTTCAGTTATCTCATCAATTATGTCACCGACGAAAACCAGAGCCTTCATTTCAAGATGGATTACGGTCCCTATTTTCTGGCTATCGGCTTTGCCCTTTTCATGATCGGACGTATGTCGGGAAGTTACCTGATGCGTTTTCTGAGTCCCACCCGCATGCTCGCCTTTTACGCACTGATGTGCTGTTTGTTGCTCCCCGTGGTGAGTGCCGGCATCGGATGGACCTCCCTGATCTGCCTCTATGGAGTATTTTTCTTTATGTCGATCATGTTCCCCACCATATTTGCCTTGGGAATAAAAGATCTCGGCCCAAAAACAAAGAAGGCATCATCTTTTATTGTAATGTCAATTGTTGGGGGCGCGGTTTTCCCACCCATTATGGGTCTGATCGCAGATAAAACCAGCATGTCGGTTGGCTTTTTTGCCCCGATACCGTTTTTCCTTTTCATTCTTTATTATGCGCTGCAGGGACATAAGGTTGTCAGATAACAGGATCATTAATAATACTGCTGATGAAAAAGATACAATTGATCGGAATATTTGTCTGGGTGATTCTGTTTGAAATCCAGGCCCAGGAAGATTCATTGCTGAAGCTTTGGTATAACCAGCCTGCCAAAAAATGGGTTGAAGCACTTCCGGTTGGTAACGGCAGGTTGGGCGCCATGGTATATGGCGATCCCTGCAAAGAGGTGATTCAGCTCAATGAAAATACGGTATGGGCAGGCAGTCCGAACCGCAACGACAATCACGATGCCAGGCAAGCCTTGCCGGAAATCAGAAGGCTGATTTTTGAAGGCAAGTATAAAGAGGCACAGGATCTTGCGAACAGTAATGTGATAACAAAAACTTCGCACGGGATGCCTTACCAGACTGTGGGTAACCTGAAACTGACCTTTCCAGGTCATGAGAATTATTCAGATTATTACCGCGAACTCGATCTGGGGAATGCCCTGGTAAAGACACGTTACAATGTAAACGGAACCGGCTTTTCTTCTGAGGTTTTTGCATCATTCCCCGATCAGGTTATCATAGCCCGCTATGCTGCCAGTAGAACAGGGGCACTTAGTTTTTCAGCCTCTGTGGACAGACCATCAGAGGTTAATGTTGCCACCACCGGAAATGATGAACTTGTGCTTTCAGGCATTACCAATGACTTTGAGACAGTAAAGGGTGGTGTGAAATTCGAAGCCAGGGTCAGGATTGTGGTTTCAGGAGGCAGTGTTTCTGCAGTTGGCAATGAGCTGAAAGTTGCTGATGCCGATGTCGCAACAATTTATATTTCAATAGCCACAAACTTCATCAATTACAACGACCTCAGTGGCAATGCTTCCGAAAAGGCAAAGGCATTCCTGCAGGAAGCACTGAAGAAGAACTACGAGAAAACATTGAATGACCATGTTGCCGATTACCAGTCTTATTTCAACAGGGTAAGCCTTGACCTGGGCGTGACTGATGCAGCTCAAAATCCCACTGATGTGCGCATTGATCAGTTTGCCAAAGGCAACGATCCCCAACTGGTGGCTCTTTATTTCCAGTTTGGCCGGTATCTGCTGATCTCATCATCACGGCCCGGTGGTCAGGCTGCCAACCTGCAGGGGATCTGGAACGACCAGCTCACACCGCCTTGGGACAGCAAATACACAGTCAACATAAATACCGAAATGAATTACTGGCCCTCGGAAATCACCAATCTTACCGAGATGAACGAACCTTTGATTCAGATGGTACGCGAGCTTTCGGAGACCGGTAAACAAACTGCAAGGGACATGTATGGGGCAAACGGATGGGTGTTGCATCACAATACGGATATCTGGCGTATCAACGGTCCGGTTGACGGATCATACTGGGGAATGTGGCCGATGGGCAGCGCATGGCTTTCGCAACACCTGTTTGAAAAATATGAATTCAACGGAGATGTCCGATACCTGGCTTCGGTTTATCCGGTAATCAAAGATGCATCACGCTTCTTTCTGGACTTTCTGGTTGAAGAACCGGAACACCGGTGGCTGGTTGTTTGTCCATCCATATCTCCTGAAAACTCTCCTTCTGTTCATCCCGAATCGTCAATTGCTGCCGGAACTACCATGGATAACCAGCTGGTCTTTGATTTGTTTACAAAAACCATCCGTGCAGCGAGGATTCTCAATACAGATCAGGATCTGGTAGCCAGGCTGAACGAAGCATTGAAGCGTCTGCCTCCCATGCAGATCGGGAATTGGGGTCAGCTGCAGGAATGGATGCACGACTGGGACAATCCGAAAGATGACCACCGCCACGTTTCGCATTTGTACGGAATGCACCCTTCAAACCAAATCTCGCCTTACAGGTCGCCCGAATTGTTCTCGGCAACAAAAAATTCGCTTGTGGCACGTGGTGACGAATCAACCGGCTGGTCGATGGGATGGAAAGTAAACCTGTGGGCCAGGCTGCTTGATGGCGATCATGCGTACAAGCTGATTACCGATCAGTTAACCCCTTCCATTCAGCCAAACGGACGCCAGAAGGGAGGAACCTATCCCAATCTGTTCGACGCACACCCGCCATTCCAGATCGATGGCAATTTTGGCTGTACTGCCGGTATTGCCGAAATGCTGCTGCAAAGTCATGATGGTGCTGTTCACCTGCTTCCGGCACTGCCTTCCTTGTGGAAAAATGGCAGCGTTAAAGGACTGAAAGCCCGGGGCGGTTTTGAAATCGATATAAAGTGGGATAACAGCGTATTATCCGGTGCAACAATCCGGTCATCAATAGATGGGAATTGCAGAATACGTTCTTACGTTCCCTTAAAAGGCAAAGGACTCAAAAAAGCGAAAGGGCCCAATCCCAATCCGCTTTATCAGGTTGCAGAAATCAGTGCCCCGTTGAATCACGCCACTGCCGGCGTGACACCCCCGGAGCTGAAGACAATTTATGAATATGATCTGGCCATGAGAAAAGGAACTGTTATTGAACTAAGTAAAAGATAATTATGAATATTATGAATTCAGTTGAAAAGAAGATTGATTACAAGCGGATACCTCAAATAACGTTATCTGACGGCACCAAGATCCCTTCCATCGGGTTGGGAACGTTTGGCTCTGATTCAGTGGATCACGATACAGTGGCTGCAACGGTTAAAAAAGCCATATATGCAGGTTACCGGCACATCGATTGTGCCTCGGTGTACGGAAATGAATCCCAAATTGGCCTTACGCTGAATGAGCTGCTCAGCAGCAATTTTGTCAGGCGCGAAGACTTATGGATTACCTCCAAGGTTTGGAATAACATGCACGGCCGGGTTGCTGAATCCTGCATGCAAACACTAAAAGATCTTCAAATTGATTATCTCGATCTTTATTTGGTGCACTGGCCGTTCCCGAACTTTCATCCGCCCAAGTGCGATGTCAACTCCCGTAATCCGGATGCGAAACCTTATATTCATGAAGATTACATGAAAACCTGGCAGCAGATGGAAAAACTGGTTGATGACGGACTGGTAAAGCATATCGGAACATCCAATATGACCATTCCCAAACTCAGGTTGTTGTTGAGAGATGCCCGGATCAAGCCGTCATTCAATGAAATGGAACTGCATCCGCATTTTCAGCAACCGGAATTATTTGAGTTTTGCATAAACAACAACATACAGCCGATAGCCTATTGTCCCATGGGTTCACCGGGACGACCGGAACGCGACAGAACCCCCGGTGATACCGTGGATCTTGAGGATCAGGTAATTTTGGATATCGCCAAACGGTTGCAGGTTTCTCCTGCTCAGGTTGCCATCAGGTGGGCTGTTCAACGAGGTCAAATTCCCATTCCTTTTTCGGTGAATCATTTCTTTGAAAACCTTGAAGCTACGGTAAATATTGAACTGACTGATGATGACATGACGAAGATTTCGGGCATTGACAAAAAGTGCCGGCTGATCAAGGGACAGGTATTTTTATGGAAAGAAAACCAAAGCTGGGAAGACTTGTGGGATTTAAATGGAGAAATCATTCAGTAACGAAATATTCTAAAAAGTAAATTGTATGAGTAAGATGCTTGGGGCCATATTGCCGGGAAACAGTACGGTGGAATTAAAGGAATTTGAAATTCCTGTTCCCAGACACGGTGAGGTATTGTTAAGGATGAAATCCTCAACTATTTGCGGATCCGATATCCGGTGTATCTATCACGAACATCTGGGGAAAGGTCCCGAAGGGTATCAGCCGGGGATGATTGCCGGTCACGAGCCCTGCGGGCAGATAGTGGAAACTGGCCCTGGTTGCCGGAGGTTTAAAAAGGGTGACCGGGTGATTGTCTATCACATATCGGGATGCGGTGTTTGCAACGATTGCAGAAGGGGATACATGATTTCATGCACCAGCGAATTCAGGCGTGCATATGGCTGGCAGCGTGACGGCGGCATGGCTGATTACCTGCTTGCGGAGGAAAAAGACCTGGTGTATCTTCCCGATGAGCTGAGCTATTCCGATGGTGCCCAGGTTGCATGCGGTTTCGGAACCGTTTATGAAGGCCTTGAAAAAATTGGCATTTGCGGAAACGACGATGTGCTGATAACCGGTTTGGGTCCTGTTGGGCTTGCTTCGGCCATGTTGTGCAAGGCCATGGGTGCACAAAAAATATATGGAATTGAAGTAATTGAAGAAAGGATCACCCTTGCAAAGGAACTGGGCTTATTTACAAAGGTTATCAAAGCAGGTGATGACAATGTTCAGCAGATCAGGGATCTGACTTCCGGATACGGTGTTGAGAAGTCCATTGACTGCTCTGCCAACAATAAAGCGCGTCTTACCTGTATTCAGGCAGCCCGCAAGTGGGGTAAAATAGTATTCATTGGTGAGGGCGGCACCTGCGAGTTCCAGCCGTCAAGAGATATCATCCACGATCAGAAAACCATTTATGGTTCGTGGGTAACCAATATCTGGCGGATGGAAGAGCTGGTTGAACGGCTGGTCAGGTGGAATATTAAGCCCGAATCACTTATCACCCACCGATTTGCCCTGAAAGATGTTAGTCAGGCATATTCTCTGATGGCCAGTGGCAAGTGCGGCAAGGTGGCAGTGGTGTTTGATGAAGAGGTGAAATAAGCAAAGTAGAACCAAAAAACCAACACTCGTAAAATATTTGACATATGTTAAAACTAATCCCAAGTATATTAAGTCCCGAGCTTCTTAAAATTCTCATGGAAATGGGACACGGAGATGAAATTGTAATCGCTGACGGCAATTTTCCGGCCGCATCCAAAGCACAAAGGCTTATCCGGTTGGACGGCCATATGATTCCAGAGATCCTTGAAGCCATACTCAAGTTGTTCCCGTTGGATACTTATGTTGAAAAACCAGTCGGTTTGATGGCAGTTATGCCCGGCGATCCCTACAAACCTGTAATCTGGGAGAAATACAGAAAAGTTCTGGAAATCAGTAAGGAACCCTATAAGGATTTCGAATACATTGAAAAATTCGAATTTTATAGAAGGGCAGAAAAAGCTTATGCCATAATAGCAACCGGAGAATCAGCGCTCTATGCGAATATGATTCTGAAGAAGGGGGTGGTTGTCTGATCGAAGATCGAAGATCCAAGAACCAAGATCCAAGAATCAAGATCCAAGAATCAAGAACCAAGAACCAAGAACCAAGAACCAAGACAGAAACTTCTGGCCAAAGTGGCAGCAGCAGTAGTACCATTAGAAATGAGGTTGCTTCGGTCGTACCTCCCTCGCAATGACGTGTTTCATCAGCGGCAGTGGCAGTAGAAGTAACAGTAGCTGTCATTGCGAGCGAAACGAAGTGGAGCGTGGCAATCTTCTGTGGAGCGGAGCGCAACGAAGTTAATCTATATTGGTAAGCAATTAACAAGAGATTGCCTGCCTGCCGGTCAGACAGGCTTCGGTCGTCGTGCCTCCTTCCTCGCAATGACGCGTCTCAGAAGCGACGAGTAGCAGTAAGATCAGTGGCAAGGCTAATAGCCAACCCTCCTTCGCTAAAGCTTCGGCGGGCGAAGCAGCTAACAGTAAAAAAAATGTTTAACTTGCGGAATCATAATTTCTATTTATCGGTTAAACTAATAATCAGCATATGAAAAAACTATTGATCGCAGGTATGGTGCTTCTGGCAACAGGTTTGAATGCCTTTTCGCAGGATCCGAACTTTTATATCTTCCTTTGCTTTGGGCAGTCGAACATGGAAGGTGCCGGAAGAATTGAAGCGCAGGACAGCATTGTTGACGACCGTTTTCAGGTTATGGAAGCTGTTGACTGTTCGAACCTGGGAAGGGAAAAAGGGAAATGGTACCCGGCTGTTCCTCCGCTGTGCCGGTGCCGAACCCGTCTGTCACCGGCCGATTATTTTGGCAGGACAATGGTGGCCAATCTTCCGAAACACATCCGGGTGGGTGTGATCAATGTATCCATTGGCGGGTGTAAGATTGAGCTGTTTGACAAGGACAACTATCAGTCGTATGTATCAACCGCTCCGGGATGGATGGTCCCCTGGATCAAGGAATATGACAACAATCCTTATGCAAGGCTTGTTGAAATGGCAAAGATTGCACAGCAGGATGGCGTAATAAAAGGAATTCTGTTACACCAGGGTGAATCAAATACAAACGATACGCTGTGGCCGCAAAAGGTAAAGCTTGTTTATGACAACCTGCTGCAGGATCTGAACCTGAGAACTGCTGATGTACCCCTGCTTGCAGGTGAAATGGTGAACATAGACCAGGGTGGTAAGTGCGCCAGCATGAATTCGATCATTGCCACGCTGCCCGAAACAATTCCCAATTCTTATATAATACCTTCAAGCGGATGCAAGGGTATACCAGATGGTCTTCATTTCAGTTCCGAAGGATATCGTGTGCTGGGGAAGCGGTATGGATTAAAAATGCTGGCCGTTCATGGCTTTCAGATAACAAGGTTGGATGAGTGAAAATAGTAAGGGGGCCTAATAAAGCATTTTTTTACAGCAAAAAAAACAGTATAGGCTGAGCTAAGCGATGTCCCCCGCTGGCGGGGGTCAGGGGGTGGACTGACGTGAATTCATTTGTTTTTCAGTTTCATTATTGGTTCAACTATATAGCCTATTTGCTATAATATTTTGTGAATTAATCCACCCCCAGCCCCCGCCAGCGGGGGATAGTACATTTTTCTAGCTCACCACAAACAATTAAGCTAGCACTCTGTTTTGCAATATGAGGTCTGAAAATTGACAACTATGGTATCAATTGAACGCCAATACTGCGTTAAGTCGTTAATCCTACTTCCCCTGCGAAAGCTGCCGGTATAATTCCGGATCAAATTCTTCCAAACCGGTAATGCCGTAAAGGTGATTTGCCGTAACCCACGGCAGCCAGAACCGGTGTCCGCCGACACCACGACCTGAGAAGCCAGGTCCCAGCATCCAGTGTTCCTGTTGCCATCCGAGGCCTTTCAGGTCGTACATGCGTCCGGGAATGGCAACCATCAATTTGGTGTTGTGTAGGAGAATCCGGGCAACCTCAAGGTAATGGGGGTCATTGGCATATTTATATAGCTTTGCGTAAGATGAAACCGACCAGTCAAGGTATTCATCCACGCCGCCCGGGTGGAGCGCTGTTATTCCCTGAAGTCCGATTGTGGGTACGCCTTTCTTCCAATGTAACAACGAATCATGGGCATCCAGGGGCATGGGTACATTCCAGATCCAGATCCAGCTTTCGGTAAAATCGGCTGCTGTCTGAGCACGTTCCAGCCATTTTTTATCTTTTGTTGATTCATACAGGCTGATGAAAGCTTCCATGCTCAACATCCCGGCTTCCTTATCCGTGATATTCGGGTTGTCACTGGCGCCGCCGATAAACAGGCCCCGCTTTCCCCAGCTTTCCCATACAAATTCCGCTGCCCGCAGCGCAGCCTGCTGGTATTTCGGATCACCGGTCTCTTCGGTCATCATTACCAGCAAAGGCACCGGGCAGTAGCTTGTGGTTCCGGTAGGCTCGGCAACCTCGTTGCTCCCTTCAACCCACCGGCGCGGAAACGATCCGTCTTCGCGTTGTTGCAGCAACAACCAGTCAACGTATTGTTTTATCCAGTTGAACCATTCGGGATGTTCCTGTCCCTGGTTGCGTTCACGCCGGTAGGCCCTCATCAATACGCGCATGTCTTCTGTTGCATTGCGCAGCCAGGGTGCTACCCAAACATGATTCCAGGGCTTGCCTGTGGCAAAATCATAACCTGTTCCCTGAAGGGGCACGTCAGGAAGAGCCTGAATCATGGATGCGATAATGGACAGACCTGTTTGTCTCATCTTTTGTCCTCTTTCAGTTGCATCCCGGTCACTCTCGCGCAGCAGCTGGTCGGCACACTCGAGGGTTTTTCCTACAAAGCCCATGGCAGACATGGTCCAGTTCCACTGGCGATGCTTTGCGGTATCCATGGCGGATATAACGAAAGGAATGGCTGTGCGTCCTTCGATGGTTACAGCCTGCGAAACCAGCTGATCAGTCAGGATCCGGCGCATCTGTTCCACATCAATCGGGTAAACTTCAGGGTTCAGCGTGTTCCATGCCCACCGCCACGAATTCCTTGTCACATCACGGAATGACGCACCACGATCAAACCTGAAGTCGACCTGGTAGCTGTGAATGACTCCTTCTGTAACCGGGTGATAACGCCGTATCCACCTGGGAGGTGTATTTGGTTTACCCATACGCGGGTAAACATTGGTGGTGCCCGGGAATATGAATCCAAATGTAATGGGTTCCTGGTCAGCCTGCCAGGCTCCCAGCGATCCGAACAAGTACCTGGAATCGGTCATCACATTCCTGATCATCCTGGTTTCTTCAACTGTTGAAGTTCCTTTAGGCGAAGGGTTTAACACGGCCACGTGTGTCCCGTTACTGAACGAAAGTGCAAACAGCGGGGCCGGAATCATGTCTTCACGCATCAGGAACCGGCGTGCAGCATAGTTGGCTGTACCACCGATCGAAAGCTCGCCATCAAATGTAGGGTCGCCATACAACGCTCCGGGAGCCATACAATTCACGTCGGTCCATTTTACCGAGGGATCAACAGTTAATACAACCGAGGAATTAAAACCTCCGTCAGCATTTCCTTCAATATCAATCTTCCTGCTCACGGAAAGCACCGATCCTTTCATACTCCAAGAATCCCTGATGCTAAAAACTACGGTGCCGCTCTTGATCCTGGCCAGGGCAGTGATTCCTGATGAAGACCTGGAGACTTTCTCGTAACCCGCAGATAATGCACTGATGTTATCGTCATCCTTGTATAACTCGATACGGGCTGGTTTTGGCTGTGTGATCCGTGGTGTTTCAGCACCGGCAATCTCAATGCCCCATGAGCCTTTGCTTGCTTTAACAAACGAAACCGTTTCGCCATGCTCAAGCTTTCCCAGTTCCAGCCTGTTGCGTTGTCCACTCATTTCTGCAAAGAAGCACAGAAACATCCCAAGCAGTATGAATCTGCCGATCAGTTCAATTTTTTTCATTTTAAAATTATTTTATAAATATTCTTCCATTTACATGAGTCCATTGTAATGCCTTCTTTCAGATGCAATTTAGAATATTCCTGCAAGTAATGAAAGCTTTTGTTACTTTTCCTTATAGGTTTGATGTACAGAACAAAGCTTATTTATGTCACTTTCTTTTACCAAAATAAATCTAAACACTTTATAGAATAAATATCAGGTATATTGAATTAGCGATATATCGTTGGCATGCGTCCGGGAGCTTCGCCCCGAATCCCCTTTTGTCACTTTTGGCTGCAGCACCAAAAGTAACCAAAAACGCCGCCGCTGCTGATAAAAGGCTAAAAATCAATTCATGCGCTACACAAGAAAATAAACTCGGCCGTAGGAACCGGCCTCAAACATATTTTCTTATCAGCATTCGCAAAGCAGGCAGGTCTGCCGTGAATTGATTTTTTTCACGCCTTTTCTCAGAGGCGGATCGTGATACTTCAGAGGTGTTGCATCAATGTTTCATGTTTAATATAGTTTGATAGGTACTACGTTTGCAAAAGTTAAAGCAATTAGAAAAACAATCACACTGCCACAACGATTGCGGAGCAAAACAAAAAATACCAAATTGAGACGTTGTGTCGTTCAAACGGAGTCGAGGCACGAGACGGAGTGCGTTCACAACGTCAGTCTTCCCTGCCTAGCCGGCAGGCAGGTTTGGTGACTTTCTGTGACGACAGAAAGTTACAAAAGAAAGCTTTGTTCTTTGTGTCAAGACAAAGAAGGAAGTGGGGTTCGGGGCGAAGCTCCCGGTTTTAAGTAAAAAGATATCAACATTAAAGCCAAATAATAAAATGCATTTGTATCTTTATAAGATAAAGCTTTCAAACAATTAACATGATATCATGAAATTGAATCAAATCATCGTTCTTTCCTTGTTCGTGGCAGCATCTGCAGGTTGCACTTCCTCCCATGAACCAAATAAAGTATTTGACTCCACGTTTGAATCGCTGAATCAGGCAAATCCTGCACCGGAATGGTTTATGGATGCCAAGTTTGGAATTTATTTCCACTGGGGTGTCTATTCTGTTCCTGCCTATGGCAACGAATGGTATCCCCGGAGCATGTATATTAAGGGTACACCAGAAAACCGCCACCACCTGGAAACCTATGGCGAACTCACTGAATGGCCATACAACAACTTCATTACCGGTGCCCGGAACAAGCAGGGCGATTTTGTTCAGTTTGCTCCCAAACTCAAATCACAGGGTGGAAACTTCGACCCCGATGAATGGGCTCAGCTCTTTGCAGATGCAGGAGCACGGTTTGCCGGACCGGTAGCTGAACATCACGATGGTTTTTCCATGTGGGCCAGCAAGGTGAATCCGTGGAATGCCCAAAAAATGGGCCCTGAACTCGATCTGGTTCGCTTGCTCACGGATGCCATCCGGAAAAAAGATATGAAGATCATTCTTTCCATGCATCATGCCTATAACATCACCGGTTTTTATGATGCCGTACCCCAAACCGGCGACACCAAACTTCAAATGCTTTTTGGCCAGCAGGGAAAAGAGAAAAATGAAGCGTTTTGGTTGAACAAGCATAAGGAAATCATTGACAACTATAAGCCTGATATCATTTGGCAGGATTTCAACCTGCACAAAATTTCCCAGCCGGTTTTACTCGAATTCCTGGCATACTATTATAACCGGGCAGCTGAATGGAATAAAGAAGTTGTGGCCACCTATAAAGACGGGTTGAATACCCGGTGTGGCGTGCTGGATTATGAACGCGGAGGGCCATCCGGGTTGACAGATTACTACTGGCTTACCGATGACGCCATCAGTTCTTCAAGCTGGTGCTACACCGAGGGCATTGGCTATTATTCCACAAAACAGGTAATGCATGGATTCATTGACCGGATCAGTAAAAACGGCAACCTGTTGCTGAACATTTCACCTATGGCTGATGGCACCATCCCCCCGGAACAAAAGGAAATGTTGCTTTCCATAGGTTCGTGGCTAAAAAAATACGGCGAAGCTGTGTACGCCACCCGCGCCTGGGAGAAATACGGAGAAGGCCCTACGCGGATGGGTGCTGCACACGGAATTATGGGAGCCCCTGCGGAAGGCACGGCAAAAGACATTCGCTATACCCGGACGAAGGACTCTGCGACGCTTTATGCCATTATAATGGGCTGGGAAAAAGATCAGCAACAGGTGGTTCTTACCTCCCTTTCCTCAGAACGGATCAACCTGGAAAATCTGGAAAAAGCTGAGCTGATCAACGGAGAAGCCGGTAAATATTTGCCTTTAAAATACAAACAGGGTAAAGAGGGACTTGTTGTGGATTTACCTGATAAGTCCTTTGATGAGCCGGCTTATGTGATCAAACTCAGCTTTAAAGGTAAAATTCCGGATCTGGATCAATATGCCGATGTCAATACCGCTGCTCACGTTTACCTGGTTCCCGGAGATAACACGGGTGATCTCATGCTGGGATCGGGATTGGTAATTTCTGACAAAAGAAAGGATGCGGCAAATCAGTGGAAATTCGAACAGGCAGGTAAAGGAATGTACATCATTCGCAGTCGTGCTGACACCAGGAAAGTGCTGACCTGTAACAGTTCAAATGCTGACACCTGTGTCCCGGCAGTTGAAAAATTCACCGGTGCCCATAATCAACTCTGGAAAATTGAGCATGCCTATCTCGGACTATACAAAATCTGCAACAAACAATACCCTTCCTGGTATTTGTCTGTTGGCAAACCGATAGCAGCAGCAAGCAGGGCGGAACTTGTCAGTTCATCTGCCGCTACCCCGTTTGGATGGAACCTGATGGAAGTCTGTGAGTTGAAACAGGAGGCTTTCAGGCTTCACAACATACCCGGAACCATTGAAGCAGAGGACTTTGATAAGGGGTGTCAGGAGGATGCCTACTATGATGTCGACGAAGTCAACCAGGGAGGTGCTTATCGGCCCAATGAACCTGTTGATATTGAAACACGCCCTGCAGGTGGTTATAATGTGGGCTGGACCAAAAAAGGGGAATGGATGGCTTACACGGTTCATGTCAAAAAATCAAGCATGTACAGTGTCAGCATTGATGTTGCCACAAATTCCGATAATGTCAGCATAAACCTGGAATGTGATGGTGCTGACTTGTCAGGAACCCTTGCTGTTCCAAATACTGCGGGATATCAGAACTGGGAGGTTGTCAGCAAATCATTCAGACTTGAGGCCGGAAAACATACCCTGAAACTTATTTTGAACAGCGACAACCTCAATATCGACAAGATGGTTTTTAAAGAGATCAATTCATTGTAAAATAAGAATATTTATGAGAAGATTTGGTATTTATCTGGCGTTGCTTGTTCTACCTTTCACTGGTGTTCAATCACAGGTGTATGAGAAAACAAACCTGGGCTTGAAAGCTACGCTCCACTCGGTGAATATAGAAATTCAATTCTATACCCCTTCTGTAGTAAGAGTGTTGAAGTGGCCTGAAGGGAGTGCTTATACAAAAGAAAGCCTTTCGGTAATCAAAAGCCCGCAACAAGTTAAGTTCAGTGTCAAAGAAAAAGGCGAACAGGTTGTTCTGAAGAGTGATGAACTCCAGGTGTTGCTGAACCTGAAAGACGGAACAATTTCATTCGAAACACCCGGTTCAGAGCAACTTCTGAAGGAGCAGGAAGGCAGCTGCAGATTCATTGATTTCAACGATGCTGGAAGCAAAACGTACAGCGTGTATCAGGCATTTGTGCTCGCAAAAGATGAAGCGATTTATGGCCTGGGGCAGCAGCAGCAGGGTAAGATGGTGCAACGCAACCTGAAGCTGAACATGGTACAGGGAAATACAGATGATTACATTCCTTTTTTTCAGTCGGTTAAAGGTTACGGCCTGTTTTGGGACAATTATTCACCCACTGTTTTTGAAGACAATTCAACAAGTACTTCTTTCAAATCGGATGTGGGTGATTGCATTGATTATTATTTTATGAATGGCGGCCATGCCGACGGCGTGATTGCCTGCATGCGCGATATCACCGGACAGGCTCCCATGTTTCCGTTGTGGACTTATGGCTTTTGGCAAAGCAAGGAACGCTACAAAACCCAGGACGAAACGGTTGGCGTAGTCAGGAAATACCGTGAGCTGGGTGTGCCTTTGGATGGTATTATTCAGGACTGGCAGTACTGGGGCAACAACTACCTGTGGAATGCCATGGAATTCTTGAATGTGGATTTCTACAATCCGCAAAAAATGGTGGATGAGGTTCACCAACTGAATGCCCACATGGCCATATCGATATGGAATTCCTTTGGCCCGATGACAAAACCCTATAAAGAGCTGGAGCAAATTGGTGCGCTTATGAATTTTAAAACCTGGCCGGAATCGGGGTCTGAAAAATGGCCGCCAAAATCGGACTATCCTTCCGGAGTCCGGGTTTATGATCCCTTTAATCCCGAAGCACGACAGATTTATTGGAAATACCTGAATAAAGGTATATTATCGCTGGGAATGGATGCGTGGTGGATGGACTCGTCCGAGCCCGATCACATGCAATTTAAACCCGCTGATTTTGACAACAGGACATACCTGGGATCGTTCCGGAAAGTCCGGAATGCCTTCCCGCTCATGACTGTTGGAGGAGTATACCAAAACCAGCGGTCTGTTACCTCCGAAAAGCGTGTGTTTATCCTGACGCGTTCGGCGTTTGCCGGACAACAGCGGTATGGTGCCAACACGTGGTCGGGCGATGTAGTATCGTCATGGAAATCCTTAAGAAATCAAATTTCAGCCGGATTGAATTTTTCCCTTTGCGGAATTCCATACTGGAACAGCGATATCGGTGGTTTCTTCCTGTGGGAGTTTAAAGATCCGTTAAAAAGCGCTGATTACCGCGAATTGTATGCACGATGGATACAGTTTGGCACCTTCTGCCCGATGATGCGCTCCCATGGTGCCGATGCGCCAAGGGAAATATACCAGTTTGGCAAAAGAGGAGAGCCTGTTTTTGATGCCATTGAGAAGTATATCAACCTGCGTTATATGCTGCTTCCCTACATTTATTCTTCATCCTGGTCGGTTACTGCAAACCAGTCGAGCATGATGCGTGCCCTGGTAATGGACTTTGCTGAGGACAGCCGGGTGCTCGACCTGAATAACGAATACCTGTTTGGGAAATCCATTTTGGTATGCCCGGTTACAGAACCCATGTATTCAAAAGTTGTTGTCAGGGGAACCGACACATTGAGAGTTGAAGATTTCAGCACCGTGAAGAAGCAGGAAGTATATCTTCCAAAAGGCGTGAAGTGGCTTGATTTCTGGACAGGAGAGAAATTTGAGGGCGGACAGGTTGTCGGTAAAGAAGTGCCTGTTGATGTGATCCCGCTTTATTTGAAAGCCGGCTCCATCATTCCGGTTGGTCCCCGGGTTCAATATGCCGCGGAAAAAAACTGGGACAATTTGGAAGTACGGATCTATCCGGGAGCTGATGGTACCTTTACGCTGTATGAAGATGAGAACGACAATTACAATTATGAAAGGGGAATGTATTCAACCATCAAGTTCACATGGATTGACAAAAGCAAAACCCTGATCATTGGTGATCGCCAGGGATCTTTTCCCGGAATGGTTTCTGACAGGCAATTCAATGTTGTACTTGTATCCGGAAACAAAGGAACCGGAATGGAGGTGGCAAAATCCTTTGACAAAACCTTAATCTATAAAGGGAAGAAATTGGTTGCCAAATTCAACTGATGAAAGAAAACGGGCTGATTTTGTGAAGATGAATCACCCGGCAGGGGATGCCGAATCATAAAAATTCTATTAAAAATATTTCATTATGAGTGAAAAAAATGTAAATTTGATCATTTTAACACAATATGAAATAAATTTGATAGTTAATGAAATATTTTTAACAGGATTTGGAAATGATTGGAACTACATTTGATATAACCTAACAAAAATACGTTATTGCATTGCTTCTTTGACTTATTATTAACCTAACTACACTGATTATGAAAAGAAACACAGCAAAAATCGACTCCTTCCCATAGACTGCACATAGATGCCTGAAATGAATCAGGTTGATTGGCTTTATCATTCAACGTAACGAGTTTTCATCAGGAATTAATTAATCTATGTTTATTTTATTGGATTCCACCAAGTATTTTTTATGTCAGTTCATCCATTGAATTTGAGGATTCAATATGCGGTTGTGTATTTGTGCCGTGTGATCGTGAGAACGATCATGGGGTATAAGCTATTATATATACATAGGTAATGAACTGTTATTTTGTGAAGTCTATAAAACCAATATATAACCTTTTTTTAACCCTTTAATACCTGGAAAAGCATGCTAAAAACCAAAACAAAGTAATGGATCACCTAGACCATTTTTCGTTCTGATTAAGTTAATCCTGCTTAATCATAACGGATCTTGGAAAACTAACTACAAATCAATGTTTAACTAAAACAAATCAAAACTATGAAAAACAATTTTTTCGATGAGGTTTTCTTGTGCAAGAGAAAACTGAAAAAACTAATGCAGATTATGAAATTCACTATGCTATTTTCATTTGCCTTATCAATAAACATGTGGGCAACTGACAATTCGCTTAGTACTTCAGCCGGTATGCAGCAGATGGTCGTAAAAGGTGTTATTACAGATGACGCCACAGGAGAAGCATTGCCCGGTGCAAATGTTCAAATAAAGGGTACTACAAAGGGTGTAGTAACCGACATTGATGGAAAGTATTCCATTGAAGTAAAAACAGGAGATATTTTGGTGTTCAGCTTTATCGGATACCTGGCCGAAGAAATTCCTTTCCAGGGTCAGGTTGATTTGAATGTAGCGCTGACTCCTGATATTAAGAGCCTTGATGAGGTTGTGGTTATCGGTTATGGAACTTCGAAGAAAAGTGACATTACCGGATCTGTTGTTTCAGTGAGCACTGATGACATGATGAAAAAAGCACCTACAAACATTCTCCAAGGTTTGAAAGGTATGGCAGCCGGTGTTGTTATCAGCGCCCAGGACGGTGCTCCTGATGCCAACAGTGCTGTTTATATCCGTGGTATTGCAACCATCAACGGTACTTCAAAACCCTTGTATGTAATCGACGGTGTTCCGGTTGGTGATAACGCTAATTTTTTGAATCCCAGTGATATCGAGCGCATTGAAGTTTTGAAAGATGCTTCTGCTACTGCTATCTACGGATCGGCTGGAGCCAATGGTGTTATCATGGTTACCACGAAACGCGGAAGTGTTGGTAAAGCTCATATTGCTTTTCAGGTCGACATGGGTCTTCAGACATTGGCCAGAGAATTGGACGTTACCGACGCGAATACGTATGGCAGAAACATTCGTCTTGCTCGTGCAAACGATGGCAATGCAGTAGTTAATCCTATTTTTACCGAAGCATATGATGGCCAGAGAAAAACCATCAACTGGCAAAGAGAAATGACAAGGCCTGCTTTGAGGCAGCAGTACAATCTTTCTGCTACCGGAGGTTCGGAAAACACACAGTATAATGCTTCTGTAGGTTATTTGTACCATGACGGACTGGTTGTCAACAGCAATATGAACCGTTTAAACAGTAGAGTCAGTGTAACTGCCAAAGCTGCAGATTTTCTTGAATTTAGCGGTGACATCAGTTTTGCTCATACAGAATCTCATGGTAGCAATGCCGGTATAGGTAATAACGGTAACCTCTCATCACTCCGTGATATGGCGTTCTACTGTCCTACCATGGATTATGTTCAGGACGGTGTATTAGTTAGTCCGAATGCAGAAAACTCTAACGGCACTTTTGGAAGTCCCATACAAGGTGCAACAGGTGTTTACGATGCGCTGATGACTGAAAACCCTTATGCTTCACAGATGGAACAGGCTGGTAAAAGCCAAAACAACCTTGTGCTGCTTAATGCTGGTGTCAGTGTAAAACTGCTTAAAGGTCTGACTTTCAAATCCGTTGGTGCCTATAAATTCACCACAGGTAATTATCATAGTTTCTCTGGTAATACCAAACGTTTTATGCCCGATGGCGTAACTGAAGTTGAACGTTACAATTACGATGACAATTATCGTCTGACAATAAATAACAATAATGGCAATAATCTGTCACTCGAAAGTTACCTGACTTACAACTGGACCAATGAGGTTCACAATCTGACCGCAATGGCCGGTTATTCTGTTAGCAGATACTTTGGCTACTATAGTAATGTTGGTGCTGTAGATTTTCCCGGAGCTAACATCCGTGATATTGGACTTACCAGTGTGCCCAGTTCAAAAACTGCCAGTGGTGCTTATAACACGGAAGCCCGCACATTGTCCTACTTTGGCCGTTTGACCTATAGCTTTAAAGATCGCTATATTCTTACCGGTACAATCCGTCGGGATGGATCATCCAACTTCGGTGTTGATAACCTCTGGGGAACATTCCCTTCAGCAGCTTTAGCATGGCGTGTTTCGGAAGAAGATTTCCTGAAAGGCAATTCGACCATCAGCAACCTGAAACTTCGTTTTGGCTGGGGACAAACTGGTAACGCAGGAAATATTGGCAGCAGGGCTACAGCCGCTTTGACTTCCAATACTATTCAATACTTCTATTATCCGACAGCTGGAGTTGCCGGTTTCGGATCTAATCGAATTTTATACAATGGTACTGTCAGCACCTTGGTTGATCCTAGCTTGAAATGGGAGACCAATCAGCAAACCAATTTTGGTATTGACCTGGGCGTGTTGAACAATGCGTTGAATATTACAGTTGACTATTTCATACGTGATGCCAAAGACCTTTTGTTGTACCGGAACGTTCGTCCGTCAGCTGGTGCTACCCAAATTTATACCAACTATGGAGAAATTTCCAATAAAGGTATTGAGTTCAGCGTTGATTATAAAAAACGTGTAAGCAACGATTTGCATTTGGGCGCTACCCTGACCGGTTCAAGCGTTAAAAATGAAATCAAAGGAATTGGTGTAGATCAGTTCTTTGTAAACGAGGGTGCCTCCGGTGACGGTTCAAACCAGGGACAGATTGGAACAGTTGCCAATGTTCACTGGGACGGTCACTCAATCATGCGCGATGGTTATGCCGTTGGTTCATTTTATGGCTACGAAGTGGAAGGAATTTTCCAATCACAGGAGGAAGTTGATGAATACAATGCTGCTGCTCTTGCTGCAGGTCACACGGATGGATGGTACCAGCTGGATAAAACCGGCCCCGGCGACTTTAAGTACAGGGACTTGGACGGAGATGGTTTTATTGATCCTGACGACATGACCATTTTGGGCAATGGTTTCCCGAAATTAAACTTGGGTTTGACTTTGAATGCATCCTATAAGAACTGGGATATCTCAATTTATTCTTATGGTGTATTCGGCGCCAAAATTAATTCCTATTCAGCCATGACCCTGACCAATATGTTCGGTTCAGATAACGGCACCGTGCCTAACATTCTGCAAGAAGTATCTGACGATGCCTGGACACCTGAAAATGGAAGCAATGAAACTCCCAAATTGTCCTTGCTCGACTATAACAGGAATATGCGCGGATCCGATGCATGGGTTAAAAAAGGCAATTACTATAAAATTGGTAATATTCAGGTTGCCTATAACTTCAGCGGTAAGTTGTTGACTCCGCTTCGCATTGAAAGTGCAAGAATCGCCTTCTCAGTTCAGAACCTGCTTACCATTAGCCCCTACAAGAAATATGGTGATCCTGAAATTGGACAAGGAAGTGTTCTGTTTACCGGATTGGATACAGGCCGCTATCCCATGCCGCGCACTTACGCTGTGGGTTTAACTCTCCAGTTTTAATGATTTGTTTCACTTTAAAACAGCATAATACTATGAAAAAAATAGCAAAAATATTTTATACAATTGCAGGCAGTTTGCTACTATTGGGCATCAACTCCTGTAATGAAGACTTTTTGGTGGTTGAACACTACGACATTTTGGACGCCAAGCAAATGTTTAAGTCTGATGCGGATGCATTGGGAGGACTTGTTGGTTGCTACGATATGATGTATCCGGCAGGTGATTCTGACAAGGATAATGTAAAAGAGGGATCAGGTGACTGGGGTATCAAACCAAACCTGTTTATTGGTTGCCACCCTACCATGGATACCCAGGCAACCGGTTGGGATAAAGACTGGAACGTGCAAAACTGGGACCCCAGCAGTGCTGAATTGAAAAATGGCTGGATACAAGCCTATGAGGCCATCAGCCGTTGTAATGAGTTCCTTGCCGGACTTGATGCAGCAACTAATATTACCCCTGCTTTGAAAACTTCGATGGATGGTGAAGCCAGAGGTATTCGTGCTTTCTTCTATATGTGGCTGGCCAAAGCATTCGGCCGTGTACCCATGCTTGAAACCGGTGAAACTTATGCAAACACTCCGGCTAAGGCACGCGCAGCAACTTACGCAGAAATGTGGGACTTCATTATCGATGATTTGAAGGTTGCCAACACTGAACTTCAATGGGCTCCTTTAAACGGTGAGTATGGACGTATTACCAAGGGTTTTGCCCTTTCATACCTGGGTGAAGCTTATATGTGGAAAGCTTACCGTACTCCCGCTGAAGCAGATGCCAATTATACCCTGGCAGCTGCCGCTTTAAGAGAAGTTATTGAAGACGGACCATATGAATTGAATCCTTCATTCACCACACTGTGGGATCCGGGTGCTGTATGGACAAAAGAATGTATCTTTGAAGCTGTTTATGATATGGGAGGTAATTTTACTAACCCGGGTAGTGATACATATGATAACTGGACATTCCACACCTTCTTTACCGCTTGTCCCGAGGCCGGTGGTTGGGGTACCCTTTACCTTTCATGGGAATGGTGGAGCTGCTATGAGCCGGGTGACAAACGCCGTGAAGCATCGGGTGTTACCGGACAAGTAATTGGCATTGATCCTGCTTGGCAATCCGCTACCAACTATGGTTACCATCCGTACCTCCAGCAGCCACTTAATGATGGTGGTGCCGGTTTGTCATATCATTATCATTATAATATGAGTGGAGAAGCTGGTCCTTCAATCTGGAGCATGAAAACCTGGCGTACAACCCTGGCCAAATGGATTGGTGCAATGCATTCACCCCAGCAGGTTTATTACAAACGTTATTCAAACGTTTTGCTTGACTATGCTGAATGTCTCTTCCAACTGAGTGATGGTGCCAGTACAGAAGCCTGGGATATTATTGATCAGATCCGTGAACGTGCCTGGGGTAACCTCGAGGTTGGCAAAGCTGATGAATTAACCGATACATATCTGCCTTATTATGCACAACTGCACCAGTATTATATTACAAAAGATCAGCCTGTGGTAGTGCCTACTGAATATCCGCTTCCGTTCAATGAAACCGCTGTAACCGTACCTGATGCTGAAACTTATTATACACAGTTGAAAACTGATAAGGGCTTTACATCACCGGTATGGCTGGTTGCCCTGGGTGAAGAACGCCGCAAGGAGTTCAACGCCGAATGGTGTCTGGCTCCCGATCTGATTCGCTCGGGATATATCGAAGACCACATTACCCACAATTATCCGAAGGGTGTTGGCGTTCCCAACAACGATCCTACAGTTTGGGATAACTGGCATACATACCGTACTTTTGACTTCAATATTCTCAAGATGGACATGCCTATTCCTACCGATGAGCTGTTGAAGAATCCGTTGTGCGATCAGAATGAAGCTTATCAATAATAAAGCACATTTTACCATGTGATGTTGTTTGAGCATGGTTAGTTTAAAGGGGAATGCCACCAGGGCATTCCCTTTTTTTTTTGGCCCATTATTGCTAAATTCAACCAGACTTAAATGGATGAAAATGGTGCTACCGGATAAAAGAGGCATACGGCTTCCCTTATTGCTCATCATTTGTATGAATGCGGGACAACAACTGCTGGCTGCTGAAGGAAATGTGAATATTTTTGATTATTCATTCATTGCTTATTTTCTTGTTGCGCTTTTTCTCTTTCTGTTGTACCGCATGGTTTCAGTTCAAAAAAACCGGCAGAAATCCATTATCGAGAAAGAACAGTTTGAAAGGAAAAAAATCGAAGAATTGGTAAAACTGAAAATCGATTTTATTTCCAATCTGTCTCATGAATTCAGAATGCCGCTGAGTTTGATAATCAATTCTTTGGAAGCAATGACCAGGGATACGGAATTATCTGAGGCAACAAAAGAAAAACTTCATGCGGTGTTGAAAAACAGCTACCGGCTCCTCAAGCTTACCAATGAATTGATGGACTCAGGTAAACCTGACAAGCAACCGCTTTCACCTGATGATCAGTATTACCCAAAAGAACCTTCACTGGTTTCCACTGAATCACGTTCAACCAAATTTGATGAAGAATTCATGCGAAAGGTGACCACTTTTATCGAAAGTAATCTGACCAATTCCAGCTTAAGTGTGGACCAGCTGGCCCAATGCGTGTCGTTAAGCAAGGTTCAGACATACAGGAAGATAAAAGCCATTAGTGGCCTTTCGATAGTGGAATTTATCAGGGCCATTCGCTTAAAAAAGGCTGCCCAACTGATATTGGAAAAACAAATGAGCTTTTCGGAAATTTCTTTTGAAACCGGATTTTCCACACCCTCTTACTTTTCAAAGTGTTTTCAT
Organism: uncultured Bacteroidales bacterium; assembly: GCA_964560225.1. Classification (GTDB taxonomy): domain Bacteria; phylum Bacteroidota; class Bacteroidia; order Bacteroidales; family UBA10428; genus UBA5072. Next base: position 3,927 of record CAZLLD010000018.1, on the reverse strand, counting down.
GACCACTTTGGAAAAACACCATCGGAATACGCTTCGGATAATGGATGAAGATCTGTTTTCGGGCAAGAGTTAAAATATTCAGTTATATTTGATGTACTCATACTATAAAAGTTCAGTATATGAAACGGATTATCAGCTTCCTTTTTGTTTTTTCCACTGTATTAAACATCCAGGCCGAAGACGGACATGATCTTTGGCTGCACAAACAGGCACCGAAGCCGGTGACGATTATCTGTAAAGGAAATTCTCCGACACTGAATATTGCCCGGCAGGAGCTGGTTCAGGGCTGGAGAGGAGCGGATGAAGCGACTGTTACGTTGACTCTGAAACGTGATAAACTGATTCAGGGCGATGGTTATAAGCTTACCTCTTCTGGTATTCAGGCTAATACAGAACTCGGTATTTTATACGGGGTTTATGAACTGTTGCGGCGGCAACAAACCGGTGCGCCTGTTACGGAAGAGATATCAAATCCGTCCTATGAACTGCGCATTCTGAATCACTGGGACAATCCCGATGGCACCATTGAACGCGGCTATGCCGGTTATTCCATTTTCTGGCGCAAAGGTGCGGATTCTTTGGCTGTAACAGAAAAAGACAAGAATCTATGGCAGCAATATGCCCGGGCCAATGCTTCCATTGGCATCAACGGTACGGTGCTGAATAACGTGAATGCGTCACATTTCACCTTGTCAGCAGGGTATCTGGCCAGGGTGAAAGCTGTTGCCGACATCCTGCGTCCTTATGGCATGAAAGTGTATCTTTCGATAAAGTTCTCGTCACCTGCTTTATTGGGTGGATTGAAAACTTCCGATCCGTTTGATCCGGAAGTAGTGAAATGGTGGAATGCCAAAATAAAAGAGATTTATGCATTGATACCTGATTTTGGTGGTTTTCTGGTTAAGGCCAACAGCGAGGGGCAACCTGGTCCGCAGGATTACGGGCGCACCCACGCCGACGGGGCCAACATGCTGGCCGATGCCCTGAAACCATACAATGGCATTGTGATGTGGAGGGCTTTTGTATACAGTCCCGAAGAAAAAGACCGTGCCAAACAGGCCTTTCTTGAATTCATGCCTTTCGACGGACAATTCCGTGATAATGTAATTATTCAGGTAAAGAACGGCCCGGTTGATTTTCAACCCCGCGAGCCTTTCAGTCCGCTCTTCGGTGCCATGAAAAAAACATCGGTAATGGCTGAATTGCAGGTTACCCAGGAATACCTGGGTCATTCAATACACCTGGTATTTCTTTCCCCCATGTGGGAAGAATTGCTGCAAAGTGACACCTACCAGGAAGGTCCTGGCAGCACGGTTGCACGATGCACCGATGGCAGCATATACAGCCAGAAGCACACGGCCATCGCCGGGGTTGCCAACATAGGTCTTAATGCCAACTGGTGCGGCCATCATTTTGCACAGGCCAACTGGTATGCCTTTGGCCGCCTGGCATGGAATAACACGCTTAAGAGCGAAAAAATAGCAGATGAATGGATCCGGTTGACCTTTCCGCCCGAGCAGGCAAAACAGAAAAAGGTTAGTGAAAGCGACTGGCAGCAGCATTTTCTGGTTCCGGTAAAAGATATGATGCTCAGGAGCCGTGAAGCAGCTGTGAAATACATGATGCCGCTGGGGCTTCACCATATTTTTGCCGGCGGGCATCATTACGGGCCGGGTCCATGGGAGGCCCCCAGAGGTGTGCGTCCTGACTGGACCCCGTATTACTACCACCGTGCTGATACATTGGAAGTTGGTTTTGACCGTACCCGAAAGGGAAGTGATGCAGTGAGCCAGTATCATGAACCACTTGCATCACAGTTTGATGATCCTTCCACCTGTCCGGAACTCTACCTGTTGTGGTTTCACCGGCTGCCGTGGAGCTATAAAATGAAAAGCGGACGCACCTTATGGGATGAACTCTGCCGGAATTATGAGGATGGGCTGCTTGAGGTTCGTGATTTCCAGAAAATATGGGACCAGGCAGAACCCTATGTGGATGCACAGCGTTTTGCCGAGGTGCAAAGCAAACTCCGGCGTCATTGCAGGGATGCCCAGATATGGAAGGATGCCTGCCTGCTTTATTTCCAACAACACAGCCGCATGCCGATACCCTATGATATAGAGCGCCCGGTGAACGACCTGGAAAATCTGATGAAGATCAGGCTGGGGTGGTCGCATCATAATTAGTGTCTGTACATAAAGTCCCATTTGCTGCGTTACGCTTGTCCGAAAAGTGCTCATTTACGAATAGTAAACTCCGCATTTTCGGACTGCGCAAGCCTTGCAAATGGAACTTTCTGAACAGACACATGACCAGATGTTTTTATCGGATATGGAATTATACCACGGAGCGCCTGCCTACCGGCCATTTAAGCGTTCTGCGGTATTATAGCAGTATTATTTTTGGTTTTCTGCTCATTGAAATTCATTATATTAGAAGTGAAATACTAAAACCAGTCTGATTAATAATCAACATAAAAGAATTACTATGAAAAAAATCCGAATGATCTTATTGCTGCTTGCACTGATGGTTGGGTTACCTGCATGTTATGGTTACGATCGAGCTGCATTGACAGCGTATATAGATACCTATTTCAATGCACTGATCAACAACAACGCATCTGCAGTTCCTTTGGTGGATAATGTAAAAATCACCATCAACGGTGATGTGAAATCCCTTGCTCAGACATTCTGGGAGAGTGCGGAAAGTGTTGCCTTCCGGTTTGATATAGTAAACACACGACGCGGAGACACGGGCACTGAAGCTGTAATTGTGAACTCAGACGGATCGAAAACAATGTTTATGTTACGAATGAAAGTGCAGGGCGACAGAATTACTGAAATTGAAACCATAAAATGCAATAAGGGTGAAGCTGACGGGATTTGGGATATTGATAATCTGAAGGCAGTATCACCGTCATATCTTCTTTCTATCAGGGAAGTTGAGCGCGATTCGTATTACGACCTGATAGGTACCGCAGAAAGTTACTGGCGTGCCTTTCAGACTAATGGCTTCCCGGAATACCGTCCGGCCCGTTTATTGCCTGATTCAAGAAGGTACGAAAACGGTATGCAGACCACGGGCATGGTTAAAGATGGCCAGTACGAATCAACCGCAAAAGGTTTTGACGAGGGTTTCTTTAAGGAACGCAATATTTGGGATCGCCGTTACCCGGTGGTGGACGAAGAGCGGGGAGTGGTATTGTCAATAGTGCGTTTTGGAATTAAGTCGGGTTTGGCAAGCAGAAGCGAGGCAACTTCACATAGCCGGCTGGTAGCCGAATTTTTTGCTGTCAGGTCAGGTATGATACAGGAAATACAGGCTGTTATTGTCAACCGGAATGATGAGCAGCCAACCGGATGGGAACCAGATTACGGGCCTGATCGCGCCGGGAAAGAATAGGGGCGTTGATTAAACAGGATTCCATGGGGTGCAGGTTATGCGGTGGCCATCATACAACCGGTGGCTTAATTGGCAAATGAACATGCATATTGTTTTACCCTGTATACGGAGCATTTTTAACGACGCAAACGCATATTTTAACGATATAAACAACCATGCAATCTGACAGGAAGGCGGATTTTTAAATAATATTGCAATGGTGTATGGAAACCGGCTTATTCTTTGCAGTCAGAAATATGTTACGTGCGCACGGCACCCGGAACAGCTGCAAAATATCAGGTTTCTGATGGCATCTCATGATAATTTTTACTTATGATTCTTTTATTCCTTATAAAAATCTAATTATGAAAAAAGTTTCTTTTATTCTTGCTGCAATTATGATTTGCAGTATTACATCAGCGCAATTTGCGGGAATGATGAGGGGCCAGCAGGAAGACCCCCTTCCGGAAGGTTTTAAACCGTCCTCTTGCAATACGTTTTTATCGCAGTATCCGGCTGTTAATTCCCAAACCCGCCAGGCCATGT
>CAZLLD010000017.1:0-56063 GCA_964560225.1 uncultured Bacteroidales bacterium | reverse complement strand
CCGGTTGTGGCTGTTACACCGGAGGCAGGCCTGGAACTGTTAAAAATCAAATGCAGCAATGCGGAAAGGGTAGTATTGCCTGCTGATAATCAAGTGGGTATTGACTATCTCAGGCAAAATGGATTTGTGCAGTCGCCCACTAAAGGAACCCGGATGATTAAGGGCAGTTATATTGCCTGGCAACCCGGTAATATCTACAGCAGAATAGGAGGTAATTTTGGATGATGCTGGTGTATTAAGTATTTCTTAATTTATTAATTTATATTTATCTTTGCGGTGGAATCTGATTTGATGAATCGCATAGGAGAACGCATAAAACGAAAGAGGGATCAGCTCAAACTGCAACTAAACGACCTGGCCAGGCTGGTGGGTGTCAGTTCAAGTGCACTCAGCCAGATTGAAAATGCCAAAGCTTCTCCATCCATAGCCACCCTGAAATCTATTGCTGAAAACCTGCACACCACAGTTGGAGAGCTCATTGGTGAGAATGAAGACTATGGCCGTGATCCGGTGACCCGAAACGATGAAATAAAATTGATCGATCAGAATGAATCAGGTACCCGACTGTACCTGCTTTCAGATCATGAAATAAACAACAACATGGTTGCTTATATGCTCCGGTTTGTAAAGGGTTCGGATATAAAAAACCTGTTTGCCGATTACAACGGGCAGGTTTTTTGTCGGGTTTCGCAAGGTGAGATTGGTTTTGTTGTTGAGGGTAAGCAGTATGAACTGAAAACAAATGACAACATCTATTTCAGCATGAAGTCTCTGGAAAGTATTCACTGTATGGGAAAGGAAAAAGGCGAACTGTTGTGGGTGATCACTCCTCCTTTTTTCAGCAATGAAAAGAATCGTAAACAGTATTGATGGCGTTAATTTATATACTTTAATAAATAAGCATATATGATTGAATTTCTTGACCTGGTAAAGCAAAAGAAGATAAACCTTCCTGCCGAGATTATCTCACTTGTGAACGACTGCAGAAAAGTTACCTTGTTTGATACGGTTGAGCAACTGGCATTGGCAGCAGTGGGTGGTGAAAATAAGAATTCATTTGACGTAAAGTACGATATACCTGGTAAAGGTGAAATTACCGAGGCTTTTGTGCACCGGGTTACCAATGGTGTCTCGGCAAATTATACCGAAGCTTACATGCGCCGGCGCGATCCCGATACCATGGTTGTAGCTGATAATTTCCCGTCGGATAAACAGCGGTTTGAGGACAAGTATGGATATGATTTTGAGATTTTGAGGAAAGAAACCTTTGACTGGATGAAAGGACAGGAACTTGCCGCTTTTTTTTACTTTGCAGGAAGCGAAAAGATAGGAGTGGGCGGAATTGCCATAGTTCCCGCCAATGCCGGTTTCTTTGCCATGGGATTGTCTATGCTTCAAAGAATTATTGCCACTTCAGATCTGCCGGAAGGTTTTTCCGTTGATTCGGTGATTTATGTTGCACCGACCTTCAGACATACGCATTTCAACGGCAAGCAGGTGGTGGTTCACCGGCGCACAGAAACCCTGCATGAGATCTATTCATACAATCTGTATCCCGGACCAAGTGCAAAAAAAGGATTATATGGCGCCTTATTGACAAAAGGTGAAAGAGAGGGCTGGGTGACAGCACATTGTTCCACCGTGGAAGTGATCAGTCCCTATGACAACATCACCACCTTTATGCACGAGGGTGCGAGCGGCGGAGGGAAGAGCGAGATGCTGCAGCACATTGTCAGGGAATCAAACGGACAGGTTCTGATCGGCGAAAATACCACCAATGGAGAAAAGCGATTGATAAGTCTCCCGCTGTTTTGTTCGTTCAGGCCCGTAACAGATGATATGGCGCTCTGTCATCCTTCTATTCAGCGCGACAACGGAAAACTGGCCGTGCTCGATGCCGAAAACTCATGGTTTATAAGGGTTGATGGCATTACCGACTATGGTGACGACCCGTTCCTGGAAAAGATCACCATCAAGCCCAGGAAACCTTTGTTATTTCTCAACATTCAAAGTCATCCTGATGGCACAGTGCTTATATGGGACCACATAGAAGATCAGCCCGGCAAACGGTGCCCCAATCCCAGGGTTGTCCTCCCCAGGGACATTGTTCCGGGAATTGTAAACCGGCCGGTGAGCGTTGACGTCAGGAGTTTTGGCGTGCGCACGCCTCCCTGTTCAAGGGAGAACCCGAATTACGGAATTCTGGGTCTTTTTCACATAATGCCACCTGCTTTAGCCTGGTTGTGGCGTTTGGTGGCGCCTAGAGGGCATGCAAATCCAAGTATTGTCGGGGGAGGCAGCATGGAATCCGAAGGAGTGGGCTCCTACTGGCCTTTTGCAGCTGGAAAGATTGTGACACATGCCAATTTGTTGCTCGAGCAAATCATTCAAACACCTCGTACCAAATATACCCTGGTTCCAAATCAGTATATCGGCGTTTGGAAGGTAGGTTTCAAACCCCAGTTGCTGATGCGTGAGTATCTTACACGCAGGGGTAATGCCAAGCTGCGAAGCGATCAGTATGCACCTGCCCGTTGTCCGTTGCTCGGTTATGAGCTGAATTACCTGACTATTGAAGGAGCCAAGATACCATCAAGGTTTCTGCAGGTACACCGGCAGACCGAGGTGGGAACCGATGGATATGATGCCGGGGCAAAGATATTGTATGACTTTTTCATACGGGAATTACAGAAGTATCTAACCCCCGAACTATCCGCCACCGGACGAAAAATCATTGAAGCCTGCATGGCGGGTGCATCCATTGATGAATACAATGCCATTATTCCCATGAGTTACAAGTACTCATTCCTCACTGTTGAGGATTATGAGAACATGTACGATGATGACAGCAATTCCTGATCAGAATGAACTAAATTTGTGAACGACCTGGGTTGTTCTGATTGAATCTCTGTTTACACGGAATTTCTGTTAAGGATGTTTTTCTGTCTGTCAATCATGCAGATCCGGAATAAAAGTCGTAATTTTAGTATTGTTATCCTGGTCAGGATGGGATTTGTATTCATTATCAATACTATACGTTATGGCGGATTTTCACATCAACAAAGTTCCTACATTTTCCCTGCTGCAGCATGAAACCTGCCGGGAAATGGAAGTCAAGGTGCTGAAAGCTTCCGGGAAAATACCAATTGGTATTTTAATCCCCGCACTTTACAGTGATCTTTCAAGCGATGCTATGCAAAATATCATCCGTGTAATTCAGGAAATAGAATATATTAGTAAAGTATATATTTCGCTTGACCGGGCTGATTACAATGAATTTGAAAACGCGAAGAAAATTGTTGCACCCCTGGGTAAGAGGGTATCGCTTGTATGGAATGATAAGCCCGAAGTGCAAGCTGTTATTGAGCGCATTGAAAAACAACTCCCTTTGGGCAGCCGTGGCAAGGGCAGGGCAGTGTGGACATGCCTCGGGTATATCATTGGTAAAGCCGAAGTCTCGGCTGTCGCCTTCCACGATGCTGATATCCTCACCTATGACAGGGATTTTCTGACCAGGTTGCTGTTTCCGCTCATGTATCTGCGGTTTCAGTTTGTGAAAGGATATTATGTCAGGTATGACAAAAAACTTTTCGGGCGGGTAACCCGTCTTTTCTATTTTCCTCTCGTACGCACCCTCAAAGATATCTTTGGAAGTACGGATTTTCTGGATTATATGGGAGATTTCAGATACCCGCTTTCGGGTGAGTTTGCCACCTATACCAGCCAGGCACGGATGATCCAGTTTCCTTCAGATTGGGGTATTGAGGTTGGTTTGCTGGGAGAAATATTTCGTTTGGTTCGGGAATCAAGGATATGTCAGATTGAACTGACCAGCCGTTATGATCACAAACATCAGCATGTTGGTTCGGCCAGTGAGAGAGGCCTTTACAAAATGGCCTCGGATATTGCCCGGACCTTTTTTACACATTTGGCAAGTAATGGCGTTATGTTGAATTCAGAGGTTTTCAGAACGGTCAGGCTGACCTATCTGAAACATGCCCGCGAGATGGTTGGCATTTACGAGTCATTGGCCGAAATGCATGATTCGAGGATTTCATTTGATTTTCATGAAGAAATCAAAACGGTTGAAGCATTTGCCAAGGCTATCGATTCGGGAGTTTTGGATTTCTGCGACCAGCATTTCGGATCTCCCCTGATACCCGACTGGAAAAGGGTTGAGTCAGCCATTGACGGTATCCTGAACGACATGGTAACAGCAGTTGAGTTGTCTTGATTCACATTTATCCTTGACCCTTGCTGCCGTTCCGGAGCATTTTTTTTTTACTCCTATCTTTATTATTTTTAACCAGTTTTTAAAACCAACACGATTGAAGAAATTTGTCCTTTTTTTAGCATTTGCACAGGTAATTCTGTTCATATCGCACCCGGCCTTATCTCAGTTTCAGCCTGCAGAAGTTGTTCGATCCCAGGAAAAGACCATTGTCAACGGAAAAGTTTATTATATACACACGGTTCAAAAGAATCAGACACTCTATTCCATAAGCAAGGCCTATAATGTTGCACAGGAGGAGATTAAAGCTGCAAACCCACAGGTAGATGTTATCAACCTTACAGAAGGAATTGCTATCCGGATACCTGAATCTGCAAGCAGAATTGCTGCGGCTTACCCTGAAAACAAGGAGGATTTCTATGACCATAAGGTGAAGAGAGGGCAAACTGTTAGTTCGTTGTCAAGGAAATATGATGTTCCGGTAGCTGTTATATACCATTATAATCCATGGGCTAATGAGGGTATTCGGCCCGATCAGACAATTTGGATACCCCGCAAGCGCGAGATGTTTGACCTTTCACAGGCGGCAAAAGTTAGCGACCTTTTTTATTATTATACAGCAAAAGAAAAAGATACCTTATATTCTATTGCCCGTTATTACAATGTGGGTGTTGCTGACATTATCAATGCAAACCCGGATTTGCGCAATGGGCTCAAAGCCGGACAGGTGCTGAAAATTCCGAAAGTTGTTCAGTTACCGGATGATGTTGCCTCTCAAACTGATACACTTGCAGAACCTGATCAGCCTTGTGTTGCGCCCAGCCAACCTGTAACCTACAATGTGGCACTGATGCTTCCGTTCTTTGCCAGTATTTCTATGGAAGAGCCCAAAGATTCCCTCTCGGATGAAGATGCATACATTTCCACACACCGTCAACAGGGACTCAGGGGAGGCAACTTTGCGGAATTCTATGAGGGGTTCATGCTTGCCCTTGATTCCATGAAAAAAGCAGGTATGTCACTAACTCTTCATGTATATGATACAGAAAGGGATACTCTTAAGGTTAAAAAAATTGTTCGTGAATTGTCACTGATTCATCCCGATCTGGTCATTGGTCCGGTATTCTCCGAAGATGTCAGCATTGCCGGCCGGTTTGCCCGGTATGAGGAAATACAATTGGTTTCACCACTGTCTGTGAAACCTGAACTGGTTAACAACAACCCGAACATCATCCAGATTGTGCCTTCAAAGCCGCATGAGGGTTATGCCCTGGCCAATTATCTGCAACAATTAAATAAGGGACGGTTTATTTTAATCAGAGGCACAGACAGCCTTTCCTTGAAAAACAGCTGGCGATTTAAGAAGTATTTCATGGATCGTGCTCCGGCGGATACATCAGGCAAGCCTTTGCATTTCGTCGATTATTTATTAAATGACAGCTTGATGCGGGTTTTGCAAAAAATTCTGAGCAAGGAAGAAGAGAATTATATCGTAGTTTTTTCAGATCATGAGCCGGATGTGAGCAAACTTGTGTCAAGACTTTATCTGTTGTCAGATGCATACCCCATCAGGCTGGTTGGCATGCCTTCGTGGCAGGTATGGAAATCCATTGACTGGATTCAATTGCATGGATTGCAGTTGCAGTTGATCTCTCCTTTTTATGTGGATTATTCATCAGCTCATACCCGGAATTTTCTGTTGAAATCACGTTCAAAACTGGGGTATGAGCCCTATGAGGTCAAAAGCCTGGGCTATAATTTTACCATGCTGGGTTACGATATCGGGCTGTATTTTCTTTCCGCGCTGAAGCAATATGGAAGAAACTTCGGTAATTGTATCAACCAGGTGGAAGCAGATCAGCTACTGACTAAATTTCATTTTCAGAAAGCCAGCTCAGGAGGATTTGTAAATACGAACTGCAACATTATCCAATACGGTGAGGATTTCTCTGTTGAGAAGAAGGCAACTTCATCCGGAGAACCGATCATGCCACCGGTAAGTATTCCTGCTCCGCCTGTGAGCTCGCCCGATACCACGTTACCGCCGCTTCCGGTTATTCCTCCGGTGGAACAGTAAGCAAGCTTAATTGAAATTGCAGATGCCTTTACGAACTCCGTAACATGGCATCAGCATGTTTCTTCATTTCGTTTACCCGTTTTATATAACGGTCAACATCAAACTTGCGTTCACAACCTTCCCTGTTCATAAACCTGATTTTTCCAAATACTTCACGTTCTCCCCAGGCCCTGTCGTGCACGCCCCCGATTGACCATGCGCAACCGGCATAACCGTTCGGGTCACGTCCGTCGAGCTGGTACCTGTCGTTCAGGTAAATTGCGGTACCCAATGCCTCTTCGGGTTTGGCAGACCATTCCAGAATCTTCTTTGCCCAGTACATCCGCAGGTAGCTGTGCATGGTACCTGTAATTACCATCTGAAGCTGAGCGGCATTCCACAGGGTGTCATGGGTTTCAGCAAATTCAAACTGTTTCCTGCTGTAAATTGCTTCCCTTTTGTCATTCCTGTGTTCGTTGAGTGTTTTCTTTGCCCAGGGCCTGAATGCTTCAGTATTGTCATAGCCGGGGTTATAGAAACAAAAATTATCAGAGAGTTCCCGGCGGATAATCAGCTCATCCAAAAAAGCATCGGTATGCTCATTCCGGGGAAAGTTTCTGATAATTTCAAGTGCGACACGCTGGGCGGCAATGTGCCCGAAATGAAGAAAGGGAGAAAGACCCGACAGGGATTTCTCATTAGGATCATTTCTTTTTTTGGCGTATTCATAAATAGGACCATCCAGAAATTTTTCAAGTACCGCAAAGGCTCCTTTTTCACCCGGAACAAGCCATTCAACAGGCCTGACCGAATGATCCGTTTTCAGAGAAATGGCCATGGCTTCCCAATTTATCCTTTGATTCTTTAACTTTCCCTGCTGTTTAATAAGCGGTGGAAAATCATCCAGGAATTCATTCAGAAGCCTGCTGATTTTAGATCTCAGCGTGTAGGCGCCATATTCTTCCTTGTCTGAAACAAGGTGGCAGGGAACAATGTTGTGGGCATCCACCACATCAATCCCGATAGTGGTTTTATCGGCCACTCTTTGTTGCCATTCACGTTTGATTTTCAACGGATCAAAATCGGTCACCAGATAACTGATGTTGTGCTGCCGGATGAAGCCCGGTATGGTGGATTCCGGATCGCCCTTCAACAGAGAGAAGGGAATGTTGAGTGAGGCAAGTGCAATTTCCACTTTTTTCAATCCCTTAAGCATGAAATCGAAGTGCCGCCAGGTTGCACCCAGGAAATCATCGGTCAGGTTGAAAACCACCATAACATGCTGATCATGGTTTTCGGCCAATTCAACTGCCCATGCCAGTGCCCAGTTATCACTGACACGCTGGTCCCTGCTCATCCAATAAAGTACCGGACCTTTCAAGGGATTGCCTCTTCTGAGGTTTCTGACTCTTTTAATGTTTACCACGGCATGTGTTGTTGAGATTACTGGCAGCTCCATAATCAAGGTACATATCGGCACGACTGTTTTGCCAGAATATGCGTGCCGCAGGATAGGCTTTTGCCTCTTCTTCCCTGTTGATAATCTGTTTAACAACGGTGCTTTTTGATTTTCCGGCTACCAGATAAATAAGCCTCTTGGCATCCATCAGAATGTTCCCTGTCAGCGTGATCCTTGTTTGTCCGCTTACCGGATGGGTAACCACTTCGCAAAACCGTTCAGCCGAAAGCAGGTCGGTGCGATCGGGAAATATGGAGGCAGTATGCCCGTCAACGCCGATTCCCAAAAAAACAACATCGAAAACCGGATGTCGTGCATCCGGGCTGAAAATTCTGCTTATCTCTGATGAATAGCGTTCAGCTTCTTTGACTGGTTCGTTTTCTCCAAGAATCCGGTGGATATGAAATCCAAAAGTACTGATGCGGCTGAAAAGGATTCTGTTAGCCATTCCGTAATTGCTGTCGGGGTGATCGGGAGGCACACAACGTTCATCAGCAAAGAAAAAGTGCAACTTGTCCCAATTGATTTTATCTTTATAACTGCGCGAATCAGCAGCAAGCTGTTCGAAAAAAGCCATGGGTGTAATGCCTCCGGATAGTGCAACGGACACGATACCCTGTTCGGAGGATAGCGAAGTCAAAATCCGGAGCGATTCCTTACTAAGACCTTCTGAGAGTTTTTCGACTGTTGGAAAACAACAAATCATGATTCAACTGTTGGTTATTCTATAGCTCACAGTAGATACCGTCATCCGACAGGTTTTTGCATGGGTATCGCCATGTCATGTTCGTACCGGTGATTAAGCTGTCAGCTTGAACAGGTCCCCATGTACCTGCCGGATATCCGTAAATCGGAATGTCCGGCCTTTTTTCCCATGCCATCAATACCGGATCTGCAATTTTCCACGCTTGCTCAATGGAATCACCTCGCGTAAAAAGCGTGGAATCTCCTTTCATACAATCAATTAGCAACCGCTGGTAGGCATCGGGTATCTCCTGCTGAACCAAATCGGAATAGTGAAAATCCATATTCACTTCCTGTACCTGGTAGCCTGGTCCCGGCACCTTCATCCCGAATTTCAGGAGAATGCCTTCATCCGGTTGGATCCGGATTACCATTTGGTTGTCAGAATTGGACAAACCCTCGTTGAAACAGAATAATTTGTGAGGTGTAGGTTTAAAATGAACCACAATTTCTGTTACTCTTGTGGGAAGATATTTTCCTGTTCGAATGTAAAAGGGAACATCTCCCCAGCGCCAATTATCGATATACAGGCTCAGTGCCACATAGGTTTCGGTACGAGAATCAGGCGAAACCCCTGCTTCCTCACGGTAGGAATTGCGTTTTACACCTCTGATGGTGGATGATGTGTACTGCCCCCTGATCACCTGTTTGTTGATATTGTCAATATCTATTGGCCTGATCGACTGCAGTACTTTCAGAGTTTCGTTTCGGATAGCTGTTGAACTGATTTGGGTTGGGGGCTCCATAGCGACCAGTGCAACAAGTTGCAGCAAATGATTCTGAACCATATCGCGCAAGGCACCGGCTTTTTCGTAATATCCCCCGCGGTTTTCAACCCCGATGCTTTCGGCTGATGTAATTTCCACATGATGGATGTAATTTCTGTTCCACAAAGGTTCGAAGATGCCGTTGGAAAACCGGGTGACCATAACATTCTGCACGGTTTCCTTTCCCAGGTAATGATCAATTCTGTAAGTGTTTTCTTCACCAAAGGCATTCAACAGGATCTTGTTCAGTTGTCTTGCTGTGGCCAGATCATATCCGAAAGGCTTTTCAACTATAATGCGTCGCCAGCCTGATGCATCCTTGCTTAAACTGATTGTATCAAGCCCTTGTATGATTAAGTCATATAAGATTGGAGGGGTGGCCAGATAAAAAATGATATTTCCGTCAAGCTTTTCCTTGTTGCTGATTTCTTCTATGCTCTTTTGCAGGCCTTTAATGTCATTGGTTTCAATGGATGAATAGTACAGCATCTTGAGAAATGCGGAAATGTCTTTTTTTTCATCAGCATGAAGGCTTAATAACTCTGCCTTCATGATGTCTCTGAAATGAGATGTATTTGAGGTGGTACGGCCTACTCCTAAAATTGCATATCGGGGCGGCAGCAGTTCTTGCCTGTATAGTTCATATAAAGCGGGTATTAATTTCCGTTTGGTAAGATCTCCCGACGCGCCAAAAATAACCAGAAGCTGGTTCTCCAATACTTTCATTTGAAACTTTTTAATTTCATTATAAAAATACCAAAAATATTTGTTAATTATGCGGTGTATGTTATGTGTTCACCTGATATGAGAATATTTTCGGGCATTGTTTTTCTGACCTGGCTTCTGATAGCCCTTCCTTCTTATTCACAGCAGGAACGTGCAGAGTACAATGGTATTTCGGACAGGGATGTGATGTTATTAATTAGTTCCGACAAGGGAGATACCGCTGAAGTATTAAAGCTTTTAGCTGGCGGAGCCTCTGTTAATGCCACTACCTATGAAGGTGTTACCCCGTTGATGTATGCCGCACAAAGCGGAAATACCAATCTGGTAAGGATTTTGGTGGAGCACGGCGCTGATGTGAACAGGAAGCCATTTAACGGCTATTCTGCCTTAATATCGGCAATCAGAGGCGGTCATTTGCCAGCAGCTGAATACCTGATCCGTCATGGAGCTGATATCAACCAACCCGACAATGACCGGGTAACTCCGCTCATGTATGCCTTAGCAGCAGACAGTTTCTATATTCCGGATATGCTGCTGTATTACGGAGCCGAAATCAATGCTGCCGATAAGGATGCCAGAAATGCATTGATGCTGGCTTCACAATACGGGAATTATGAAATAGCAGTATCCCTTTTGGAAGGGGGAAGTGATCTCAATTTGGCCGATGCCATTGGCAATACGCCTCTTCACTATGCCGCAACTGCCGGGAATACGGATGTGATGGAATTGCTGATTGTAAACGGAGCCCTGTTGGAAAGCAAGAATTCAGAAGGCTATACTCCGCTTGCAGTAGCTGTGGCAACCGGTAATTACGATGCATCCCGGATGCTGATCAGTTATGGCGCTGATGTGAACAGCTCGGTCAGCCGTTCGGTGAATATAATGAACCTGGCCCAGAAGGTGCGAAATGAATCTCTGGTAACGTTGCTCAAAAATAACGAGGCAGTTGGTCTTTATCGCCCCGGATTTAATCGGTTCAGTTTTGGTTCGGGATATTCCTTTAATAAAGAGGATTCCAGAATTTTCTTTTCATTTGGCATGGATGAACAGAAATACAAGTTGATGGCCCATGTTGGTTATGGATTCCGGCCCGAGGCTGTTCAGGTACTGGTCCAGGAAAATGAAAATGAGTACTACCAGTTTTGGGAGAAAAGATCCTGCTTTTACCTGTCGCTTGAAAAAGCCTTCCTTATGCAACACTTTGGAAAGAGTATCTCCACAGCTGCCTTTGCAGGGGTAGGCGGAATGCTGACGTTTGGCTCATACAAAGGCTCTGACAGAAAACCCGACACAAGAATGCTGGTGAATCCCAGAATCGGATGCCTGTTTGAATTTGGTTTTGTCAGGTTGAAATTTAGTTACGAGTACCTGAATCTGAAGATGGAAAAGTATCCGAATAACTTTTTCAACATCTCACTCGAATTTCTAATTAACAGACAGAGGAGTGGAAGCGGAATTCCTTCTCTGAACTGGCTCTAATTATTACTAAAATGCGACTTACTCTCGTTGTTCTGATTTTGCTGATACTTACAGGATCATGTGAGGAAAAGGTATATACCGGTGATGTGAACTGTGATGAATGCTATACCGAAAAACCTCAATATGCCGATCTGATTATCAACCTTACCATTGAAAACCGGTTCGGTGATGTTGTTGTTGACGTTTTTGAGGGAGAACTGGAAAACAATCAGGTTGTGGCAACAGATACGGTTTATTATTCTCCCTTTTATGCCTATGTCAAGGCTAACAAAAAATACGCAGTCAGAGCCACATATAGAAAAGGCACCAAAACACTCAGCGTAATTGACGGTACCAAACTAAAGGTGATGTTAGTGCGCGGTGAATGTGATGAAGATTGTTACGTGATAGAAGGCGAATCGCTCGATGCTACCATCAGGAAGGAATATCGCGATTTCTGATGTTTACTGCATCATAACGATATCCACAGTGGAGTAACCGGGTTTCTTGTCTTTGTATTTGATCAGGATATCGTAAAATGCTGTTTTGCCGCAAACAAATCCAACGGTTTCATAATATTTTTCTCCAACGGAATTGGTGAGCACCAGGTTATCGGCATCGAGAAGTTCCATTACGGCTTTTCCGGCAAAATTCTCACGGTGGTTAATTATCTTAAACTTGTAAGTAGTTCCCTTATTCAACTTAATGGTCATGAAATACTCGTTTTCGTAATCTTTGTCACTAACCTGGCTGAGTTTGAACTCTATTTGCTTAACAAAAATTTCTTTTTGCTGTGCGCAAATCTTTCCGGTTCCGATAAACAATACTGCAATTAAAATGAATAACTGCCTCATGTTCTGTAAAATTTAGTTCAAAATTAACTAAAGATAGATATCTAAAAAAGCTTTGTTGTTAAAACTAATTAACAGGTTTAGTGGATAACCAGTCAAAATCGCTGTCAAGCATGATTAATTTAGCGTTTTCAGAAACTCTGTTGGTTTCTGATTTGGTAAGCTTCATGATTGTTTTCTCCAGCTTTGATTTGTAATACTTTTGAGTTAGCCCTTTACAGGCAGTTCTGCCATTTCGCAAATAAAACAAGGCTTTAACCTGGCTTTTTTCATCTGTGCTTTTCAGGCTCTGTTCGAGAGCAGCTAGCCTATTCCAGGGTTTTGCCACTGACTGCCACCATTTCCTTGCTTTTTCAATGCTCAATGTAAGGATCAGCTTTCTTTTTCCGGTTTCATCCAGTTTGTCTGTCTGAGCCCGGTTGGTTTGCAAGCCATAATATTCAGGGAAAGTTTTGCTTATGAAACCAGTGAGTTCTTCGGCAGGAAGATGAATGCCCGAAAAGCCAAAATTGTTGAAGGTAAGTTCTTCCAGAAGCCATCCTGCACGAACGCAAATATTGTCGATATCATAGTCAATGATCTGTCCATGACCGTAATACTTTTCTGCGCCCGGGAATATCAGATCACCCGTGTTCTCAAGCTTATTGATCCGGCAGTCGTTCATGAGCGCCAGCATCTCAGGTATGGCTGCTGAACCCAGATTCTCGATCTTCTCCTTGGCTGCACTAACCACCGGCCATTCCTTTGAAAGAAAATCGTCCAATAGTTGTTTGATAGGATCTCCGTTGGTGTTGCAGAAAAGGTTCTGTGCCAGCAGGCATACAACCAGGTAAAGAGCTGATTTTTTCATGTTTAACCGTGTCTTAGGTTATTGTTATTCGGATCATACGAAAAAAGTATTAAAGAGTTTATTTATTATTGAATAATATTAATGATGTCAGATATCCGGCTATTGTACGGTAAACTGAAGCCAGGCAGACAACCGGATTTCATGGCTGAATCTTGATGTTTGATAAAGCAGCGTTTCGAAGTTTTTCGGACACTGAGGCAATCTGGTCTTAAAATCTTGTTACATACCAAAAAGGCATTATATTAGCAAAGTTTTTAGAAGTGGATTTCATGCGCCAGATCAATTGGGGAATTATAGGATGTGGAAATGTGACAGAACTTAAAAGTGGTCCGGCTTTCAATAAAGTGCACGGATCACAGGTGCTTGCCGTGATGAGGCGCAATGCGGAAAAAGCCGAGGATTATGCTGTCAGGCATCGAATTCCTGCCTGGTATGTAAACGCGGATGAATTGATTGAAGATCCCGACATTAATGCGGTTTACATTGCAACACCTCCATCGGGTCATGCCGGATATGCCATTCGTGCCATGGAAAAAGGAAAGGCAGTTTATGTTGAAAAACCCATGGCGGCAAACTACACCGATTGTGTGAAAATGCATAACACATCAGTTCAGACAGGGATGCCTCTGTACATAGCATACTACCGCAGATACCTGCCTTACTTTATTAAAGTGAAGGAAATAATTGAAAGTCATTTGTTGGGTGATCTGTTGCACGTTCAAGTGGATTTTCATGTTCAGCCAAGATCCGAAGACTTCAACCCGGCATCATTACCCTGGCGTTTGAAACCGGATATATCAGGCGGCGGCTATTTCTATGATCTGGGCTGTCACCAGCTTGACCTGTTGGAATGGTTTTTCGGCATTCCGGTTGAGATTTCGGGGAAAAGCTTTAACAAACGGGGCCTTTATGAGCCTGAAGACCTGGTTGTGGCTACAGTTTTGTACGAATCAGGAGCAGTTGTTACCGGACAATGGTGTTTCGCAGCCCGTGACAATGAGCACAGGGATTTGATCACTGTTCATGGAACCCAAGGCTCGCTGGAGTTTTCAACTTTTGATTTTACCCCGATCAGGCATTTCAGCAGCACAGGAACGCAGGAATACCTTCCTCCGAATCCGGAAAATATACAATACTGGTTTATTAAAAATATGGTTGAGGATCTTCAGCAAGAAAAACAAACTGCCACCAATGGTGAAAGTGCTGTAAGAACCAACCTGACCATGGATAAAATACTGGGAAAAATCTGATTATGAAAATAGTAGCTGATGATAAAATTCCATTCCTGAGAGGTGTTCTGGAACCTTTTGCAGAGGTCGTGTACGTACCCGGAGGTGCTATTTCCCGCGAACATCTGCTGGATGCTGATGCGCTGCTGACTCGCACCCGGACTCGTTGCGATAAAAGCTTGCTGGAACATACTCCTGTTAAATTTATTGGTACTGCCACAATCGGGTTTGACCACATTGATACCGAATGGTGTGAGAATAACGGAATTGTATGGAAAAATGCCCCGGGATGCAACGCATCGTCGGTAAACCAGTATATTGCCTCGGCGCTGGTGAATTTTTCACGAACGCACGGCTTTAATCTGAAAGACAAAACATTGGGAGTTGTCGGGGTTGGGAATGTCGGGAGCCGGGTGGTGAATACTGCCGAGCGGATTGGTATGAGGGTATACCTTTGCGATCCCCCAAGGGTCAGAAATGAAGGTGCCTGCGGATTCATTTCACTTGAAGGAATCATCCGCGAATGTGATATCATCACCTTTCATGTTCCCCTGAATAAAGATGGTTCTGATAAAACCTATCATATGATTGATGCTGAACTCTTCGGCAAGGTCAATCGGGGAACAATTGTCATCAATACATCACGAGGGGAAGTTGCGGATGGCGAGGCGCTTAGGAGCGCCGTTAAAAACAAAATTCTGGGCGGCCTGGTGCTGGATGTATGGGAAAATGAGCCCGACATTGACCTGGAACTGCTCACACTTTGTGACATTGCCACACCGCATATTGCAGGTTACTCGGCAGACGGAAAGGCCCGGGGAACTGCCATGGTTATTGATGAACTGAGCAAATACTTCGATCTGGGAATTAACGGATGGGAGGCCAATAATATACCGGCACCTCCGATTCCTGAAATAAGGATCATTTGCCAGGATCTTCCCGAGGAAGAAATTATCAGGAGAGCCATACTCTCAACTTATGATGTTACAGAAGATGATCAGAAACTTCGCAGGAATCCTGCGGATTTTGAAAAACTCCGGGGTGATTATCCACCGCGAAGGGAGTTCAAAGCATTTACACTTGTGCTCGAGAACGGGTCGGCAGAAATCAAACGTACCTGTCGCAAACTGGGATTTAATGTATTGTAGAAACTTTTAATTGTATAAATATGAATTCATTAGCTGATATTGGCCTGATCGGACTGGCTGTTATGGGTGAAAACCTGGTACTGAATATGGAAAGCAAAGGCTTTACAGTTGCTGTTTATAACCGTTCAGTTGAGAAAGTGGATAAGTTCCTTCAGGGTAGGGGTAAGGGCAAAAAGTTCATCGGTGCCCATACCATGGAAGAATTTGTTAAGTCAATCAAAAGACCTCGCAAGGTGATGATGCTGGTTAAAGCAGGGAAGCCGGTTGACGAGCTGATTGAGCAGATCGTACCTCATCTGGAACCCGGCGACATTGTCATCGACGGAGGTAACTCCCATTTTCCCGACACCATAAGACGCACAGCGTATGTTGAGGGCAAGGGATTCCTGTATATCGGAACCGGTGTATCCGGTGGTGAAGAAGGTGCTTTAACAGGGCCCTCAATTATGCCTGGCGGATCTGTTCAGGCATGGGAGCATGTAAAACCTGTTTTTCAGGCTATTTCAGCCAAGGTGGATAATGGTACTCCTTGTTGCGACTGGGTTGGAGAGAATGGGGCAGGACACTTTGTCAAGATGGTACACAACGGTATTGAATACGGCGACATGCAACTCATCAATGAATCCTATCACATCATGAAGGATATTGCCGGCCTTAACTGTGATGAGATGCATGAGATTTTTGCCGAATGGAACCAAGGTGAACTGAACAGCTACCTCATTGAAATTACCAGGGATATTCTGGCATTCAAAGATGAGGATGGCAAGCCTCTCGTTGAAAAAATACTGGATACGGCCGGCCAAAAGGGAACCGGAAAATGGACCGGAATTGAAGCGCTTAACCTGGGAATTCCGCTCACACTGATCGTTGAGGCAGTGTTTGCCCGCTCGTTGTCATCATTTAAGAATGAGCGTGTGAAAGCCTCCAAAATACTTACCCGCGAAGTACCTATTTATAAAGGAGATAAAAAAGCATTGGTCAATGATATCAGAAATGCCTTGTATGCTGCCAAGATTGTATCTTATGCCCAGGGCTATTCATTGATGCGTGGTGCCGCACAGGATTATAACTGGAACCTGAACTACGGTGGCATTGCCCTGATGTGGCGCGGCGGATGTATCATCCGTTCCGCTTTCCTGGGAAAAATAAAGGAAGCCTTTGACCGAAACGCAAACCTGGAGAACCTGTTGCTGGATCCTTACTTTACCGATACGGTTCTGAAAGCTCAGGAAGGATGGAGACGGGTTGTGGCCATTGCTGTGGAACACGGCATTCCGGTACCCGCAATGTCCTCTGCCATGGCTTATTTTGACGGATACAGGTCGGAGCGCCTTCCTGCAAACCTGCTGCAGGCCCAGCGCGATTACTTTGGAGCCCACACCTATGAACGAATAGACAAGCCAAGGGGTCAATTCTTCCACACCAACTGGACCGGCAGGGGAGGTGATACGGCTTCGTCAACCTATAATGCGTAAGCAGGTTATCAGGTTGTTATAAATGAAAAGAGGTTGTTTCACGTTGAAACAACCTCTTTTTCTTTGAATTATGGTGGAGCGTATCAGACTCAGATAATGGAATTAAATGGGAGATATTTGACTGAATAATTTTATTTTGCTTTCTTTGACAATGGGGAATAATTTTATTCTCAGATTATAAGTGATGGACAAAGGAGATCAAAATAATGATAAGATCCTTGTGGCCCGGATACGCAATGACGACAAAGGGGCCTTTAAATCACTTTACGGTCGATATTGTCATAAGATATATCATTTCTCATTAAGGTACCTTCACAATATTGAAGAAGCTGAAGATATTGTTCAGACAGTATTCCTCAACTTATGGACTAACCGCAAAACGCTGGATGAAAATCAGGATATAAAAAGCTATATCTTTAAATCAGCTGTAAATCATGTTTATAATTCTATTAAAAGAAAAGGTATTCGTATCAGATATGCCGAGACAACCTCACAGAGAGGTCTGTCAGCTTCCGACGAAACATTTGAAATGATTGTTGCTCATGACCTTCAGATTTACGTGAATTCGATAATTGAGAACTTGCCAGAGAAACAAAAGGAAATCTTCAAGCTTAGCAGAGCACATCATTTAACTAATGAAGAAATTGGCCAAAAGCTTGGTATTTCAGTTCGTACTGTTGAAAATCACTTATACAGGGCATTGAAGTTCTTAAAGA
The DNA here is from genome assembly GCA_964560225.1 of uncultured Bacteroidales bacterium. GTDB lineage: Bacteria > Bacteroidota > Bacteroidia > Bacteroidales > UBA10428 > UBA5072. The sequence continues at coordinate 38,353 of CAZLLD010000017.1, read as the reverse complement.
ACAAGCTTCATGAAAATATGTGATTTTTAAGTCATTTTTTTTATTTCCTGAGTGAGTAACAGGACTCCTTTAGTTGTATTACTTATAACACGAAACATAAATGGAAAAAAACGGGCGCAAGATAGCTGACCTGCTTCTTGGTTATGAGGAGAACAGGTGCACAGATGAAGAGAAAGACGAACTCTTTGCATTGTTTCATGAATCCGGGAATGAGGCAACTTTGAAAGAGCTTTTGTTTGAACGGTTAGTTGAATTGCAGGATAACCAGATAAAGGGCCATGACATTGATCCTGAAAGACTATATAATAAGATTCTTGCTGAAATTGAGCACAGAGAAATTGTTGAAAGTGAAAAACATTGGCTACGCAAAAGGAACAAATTTGGTACAGTTAAAAGGTTGGTATTAGAAGGAGCGTCGATAGCAGCCGTTTTTCTACTTGCTTTTTTTCTTGGCAGTATATCGAATAAAAATTCGGGCGGAACAGAATCTGCTCTCACAGCGGAATTGGCATTAACTGAAATTAAAGCACCATTTGGATCTACGACCGAGCTAAATCTTTCTGATGGCACTAAAATTATGATTAATGCCGGAAGTTCAATAAGATACAGGAGTGATTACAATGTAAATAACCGTGATCTGGTCCTTGAAGGTGAGGCATACTTTAAGGTAGCCAAGAATACCAAACTCCCATTTATTGTAAGTACCCATAAAATTAACATCAGGGCTACCGGCACAGAATTTAATGTAAAAGCTTATTCTGAAGAAGATGTTGTTGAAACCACACTTCTTGATGGTGAAGTAGAGATATCTCAAGTTGATAACAGCGATTCAAAACAGGTATTGGTGCTGAAGCCAAATGAGAAAGCCATCTATTCAGAAAAATCTGATCCAATAACACTTGATAATATTAAGAGAGCTGAACCTTTGGCTGTCAAGCCTCCCAAAATTGCATCCGATAAGTTGCTGGTGTCACCCAAGACTGATGTTGATGAGGTAATTGCATGGACACAAAATAAACTTATTATCAAGGGTGAGAATCTTGAAAGTCTTTGTATTAAACTTCAAAGGAAGTACGGCGTTCAGTTCATTTTTGGTGACGAGGAGATAAAGAAATTCCGGTTTTCAGGAGTACTGCTTGACGAAACATTTGAGCAGATTATGGATGCAATAAAACTTACGGCGCCAATAAATTATTCGGTTAACGGGAAGGCAGTTACCTTAGTGATGAATGAAAAACAAATGGAAAAATACTCAAGAAAATAACGAGAATGATTACAATAATTAAATGAAAAGATGCTTAATAATTAATATTAAATAAATGCTTATGTACAATTCAACCTGAGAAATTGAAAGGGGGAAATAGTTCGCGGCTATTTTCCCCCCATGAAGTCAAAGTTAATTACAGTTCTATCGCCCTGCCTAATGGGCTAATTATGTTTAACTCTAACAACATTTAACAAAAGTATGAAAAAAAGTCAAATTCCATGTTTACTACACTGGAAAAACACTAAAATCCTACGGATTATGAAACTTGCAACTGTTTTCATGATTGTGGTTACTATGAACATTTATGCAGAGGGACTTGGTCAGATTTCCTTCACATCTGAAGGTAAAACGACCAGGGAGGTCCTGAGCATTATTGAGCAGGAAAGCAACTACCGGTTCTTCTATAATGATGATTTTGCAAAGAATGATGTCGTTGCTGACCTGGAAATAAGAAATGAGAGTATCAACGAGGCGCTTGATAAGTTGCTGGCAAACTCAGATTATTCTTATAAAATATATGAAAACAACCTTATTGTCATCTCATTAAAAGACAATATTCAAGCGTCGTCAGGAAGCCAGCAGAATACTGTCAGGGGTACCGTGACAGACAAAGATGGCGCTGCTCTTTTGGGAGTTACGATCCAAATCAAGGGTACAACCAGAGGCACTATAACTGATGCGAATGGAAACTATTTTCTTGATAATGTCGATCCCGAAGCAATTTTGATTTTTTCGTTTGTCGGATATTTAAGCGAAGAAATTAATGTGGATAACAGAACTCAGATTGACGTTACCCTCATGGAAAGTTTAATCAGTCTTGATGAGGTGGTTGTAATAGGCTATGGGGTCCAGAAAAAGAAGCTTATTACCGGAGCAACTGTCCAGGTAAAAGGCGAAAATATTGAAAAGCTGAATACGGTAGATGTTTTAGGGGCTTTGCAAAGTCAAAGTCCGGGTGTACACATCACACAAAGCTCGGGTCAGGTAGGAGAAGGGTTCAAGATCAACATCCGAGGTTTGGGTACAACGGGCGAAACTACCCCGTTATATGTCATTGACGGAGTACCGGGAGGTTCACTGTCTTCATTAAATCCCAGTGACATTGAATCCATTGACGTATTAAAGGATGCCGCTTCTGCTGCCATTTACGGTGCCCGGGCTGCCAATGGTGTGATCCTGGTTACAACCAAAAAAGGTAAAGCAGGAAAGTTTCAGATCACCTATGACGGTTATTTTGGTGTTCAGAATGCCATAACCAACGGTGTCACTCCTCTGAATGCAAAACAATATATGGAGATCATAAACAAAGCACTCCTGACACAGGACGCTTCGGGCAGCCTGCTCTATGACTGGGAAACCGAATTGCCTGCTTCCATGCTTGCAGCCATTGAAAACGGATCGTGGAACGGAACAAACTGGCTTAAGGAAGGTACAAATAAAAACGCCCCTATCACCAGCCATGCTATAAACATCTTGGGAGGTAACGACCAGTCGCGTTTCTCTTTAGGTTTCTCTTACCTGATGCAGGATGGAACCATTGGATTTCCGGCAACTCCTCATTATGACCGCTATACGGCACGTCTGAACTCAGACCATTCCCTGTGGAAAAAGAACGGACGGGATATTGTCCGGTTTGGTGAAAACATTGTATTCTCTGATTATAGCAAATCGGGTGTCAGCATTGCTAATATGTACAGCAACAACGTGCGTGATCTTCTGAAGATGTCGCCTCTTCTCCCCGCATACAATGATCAGGGTGATTATTATATATATAAAGACATGGTTAAAGACGGCTGGAATTTTGATCAGGACATGAACAATCCCCTGGCCCAGCTGGATTATACCCGCAAAAACAGGAACTCCGTAACCAGGAGATTGCAGGCAAATTCCTTCCTGGAAATTTCGCCTTTGAAAGATCTCAAATTCAAAAGCAGCATTGGATACGATTACTACCAGAACTCTCACAGGTATTATGTACCTTCTTACATATTGTCTGCAAAGACTACCAACGATACGGATGACGTGACACAGGGTCAGGATTGGAGCACCAATTGGACCTGGGAGAATACCCTGAACTATAATAAATCGTTTGGAGAGCACTCTGTTGACTTCCTTTTAGGTCAGTCCATGGAAAAATGGGGCAATGGAGAGAGCATCAGTATCAAGAACTCAAATTCCCTGTTCCCCGGATCATACGATCATGCCTATATCGACAATACACAAGGACTTGATAACACCAACACCGATATTTCCGGAGAGCCTTCAACAGCAGGCAGCCTGGTTTCTTTCTTTAGCCGTGTTAATTACAACTATAGGGAGCGGTACCTCCTCTCTCTCATTATGCGCGCAGACGGTTCTTCCAACTTTGCCAGAGGCAAGCGTTGGGGATATTTTCCTTCGGTTTCAGCCGGATGGAATCTGACCAATGAACCGTTTATGGAACCGTTTGACGATATCATAAGTTTCTTTAAACTTCGCGGAAGCTGGGGACAGAACGGGAACTGCAATATTGATAATTTCCAGTACCTGGCCACCATTGCATTTAATACAAGTGCCTACTTCTTCGATGACAAAAACAATCCTTCGTCCGGTGCCTATCCGGACATTCTACCCAATCCAAACGTTACCTGGGAAAAATCGGAACAGCTTGACCTCGGTTTTGATGCACGTTTCCTCAACTCCCGTCTGGGTGTTAATTTTGACTGGTATATCAAGACAACCAAAGACTGGCTGGTAAAAGCACCTACCCTGTTATCCTATGGCACTGGTGCTCCCTATATCAACGGGGGAGACGTAGAGAACAGAGGTATTGAGTTGGTTCTGTCATGGTCTGATAAGATCGGCAAGGATTTCAAATACGATATCAATATGAATGTCACACACAATAAGAATAAAGTGCTGCGGTTGGCTAATGAAGAAGGCATCATCCACGGACCTACCCAGGTTATTGCCGAAAATACTACTGAATCTTTCCGTGTTCAGGTCGGTAAGCCAATGGGGTACTTCTGGGGATACAAAACACTCGGCGTATTCCAGAACCAGTCGCAGATAGATAATTTCGTGGCAGAAGGAGGCGCTACCAAGCAAGGCACACCGGTTCCCGGAGACCTTATCTTTCAGGATACCGACGAAAACGGTGTTATTGATGAGAATGACAAAACGGACATAGGGAATCCCCATCCCGATTTCATGGGTAATTTATCTTTGAGTCTTTCCTATAAAGGATTTGACTTCTCTGTGACAGCCTACGGAGCATTCGGCCAACAGATTCTCAAATGCTACAGGTCATACTCCAACACTCCCAACGATAACTACACTACGGATGTATATTCAAAATACTGGACCGGGGAAGGCTCGACCAACCGCTATCCTGCATTCTCATACGGTAAACATGAAAACTTCAAGGACATTTCCGACGTCTACATTGAAGACGCGGATTATGTCAAGATCTCCAATGTCACAATAGGTTACGATATTAAAAATGTGTGGAAAAAGCTTCCGGCATCTCAAATGAGAATTTATGTAGCCGCTCAGAATCTGCATACTTTTTCTAAATATTCGGGTATGGACCCGGAAGTTGGTTATGGAGGAGGAGTTTCCTGGGCTTCCGGCATTGATAACGGATACTACCCCAGTTCCCGTACTTTTATGGTAGGCTTGAACCTTAAACTTTAACTCATTAGAAACTAACAAATATGAAACGATTAATATATATTTTAGCAGCAAGCATCTTCCTTTTTGCAGGATGTGAAGATTTTCTGGATACGGAGAGCTATACTAAGAAGAACACATCCAATTTTCCTGCAACAGAAACCGATGCCGAACTCATGATCACAGGCATTTATGCCTCATTGAACGATCTTGTAGCAAATCCGGAAGCACATCCGTTCTACATTTTTGAAATGGCTGGAGACGACCGTTTTGGGGGTGGCAGTACCAGCAGCCGCGGTGCTCAGGCTTGTGACCGGCTTATGAATGCCGGAATAGATTTCAACAAATCGTTGTGGCAGGAATGGTATACCGGAATATTCCGGGCAAACAATGCCCTGGAAACAATGGACAATGTCACACAGTGGACTTCTTCCGAGAAACGTGAAAAACTGCTGGGCGAGGCCCACTTTTTACGTGCTTACTTCTACTTTGATCTTGTCAGGGTGTTTGGAGAAGTACCCCTTATTCTGGAAACAATCCCGCAAAATCTGCCTAAATCCCCGGCAGATGACATCTATGCCCAGATCACCTATGATCTGAAACAGGCTATTGACCTGTCACCATCACTGGAATTTCCTGAGTACGGAACAGGACATGCTTCCAAATGGGCAGCGGAAGCATTGATGGCCCGTGTTTACATGTTTTACACCGGTTTTTATAATAAGACCGAGCTTCCCGTAGCAGGCGGAGGATCCGTTAACAAACAGCAAGTTATTACCTACCTGGAAGACTGCATCACCAACAGCGGCCACACGCTGGTCGGCGATCAGCGCAATATCTGGCCCTATACCAATCCTTATACGGGAGCCAATTATCAATACGTCATTGACAACGGATTACAATGGGAAGGTGATGGTTGTAAGGAAACAATCTTTGCCATTAAATTCTCAAACACCGGAGACAGAGGTCGCTTTAACCGTATTGTAGAATTTTTTGGGATGAGAAAATGCTCCGAAAAGTGTTTCCCCTTTATGCCGCAAGGATACTCAAATGGTCCGGTAAATACCACGTTGTGGGATGACTGGTCTTCAGACCCCAATTATGCCGGTGATACCCGCCTTAGGGGTTCCATCTGCCGCGAACAGGACGAGATCCCCACTTTTGCCGGGGATCCGACAAAAGAAGTAGAAAAAACCCGTCTGTGGGCTAAAAAATACCTGGGAGTAGGTGCTTACGAAGGAGAGAATTTAATTATCTCTTTTGCATATTTCTATGGCGGGATCAATAACAACCAGTCGGGTCTTACTTCGGATATCATTCTTATCCGCATGGCCGATGTGTACCTGATGCATTCCGAACTGACCGAGACAACGACCTATATGAACCTGGTGCGTGGACGTGCCGGATTACTCCCTTATGATGCGTATTCCCTGGAATCCCTGAAAAAAGAACGTCGCTATGAACTCTGCTTTGAAAGCCTTCGCTGGAACGATCTGCGTCGTTGGCATGATATGCAGGAGAAAGTCGATAACCAGGAAGGCGTGGCCATAACCAACAGAGGCGTAGCTTCACAATATACTTTCGGAGAATTTGACTATATGCAACGCTACCAGCAAACCGGCGGCGGTTTCTGGAAAATCCCCGAATCCCAGGTGATCCTGTCGGAAGGCGTCCTGGAACAAAACCAGGGATGGGAAAGCAATTATGATTTCATTAGTCTGCCCTACTACGCAAATTGAGCACGCTGTACACATTGTTCTTTTTGCTGGTTTTCAGCGTCTTATCAAAGAGGGTGTCTCAAAAGGGACACCCTCTTCATTTTTGACGGATTTAATAAAGAGGTAAAAATTTAACGTTGTGGAGCTGCCGGGAGTTCCCGAATACATACATCTGGTTCGTTCCTCACATGAATATTATTACCGGGATAAACTTCTCCTCCCGGTTTGTTTTATGCAAAACAAAAATCCCGACAGACTGTTGTCGGGATTATCTCCACTTCGTGGAGCTGCCGGGAGTCGAACCCGGGTCCAAACAAACCGCCCATAAGCTTTCTACATGCTTATTCCGATATTGGTTTTCGTATACGGGCCGGTACCGGACAACCTACCTGTATCTTATCCTCTTTTTATCTCACCTGGCGTAAGAGACATTACCAGGCCAGCCTTACTTTTTATGTGCCCCTTGATCCACCGCCGTAAAGCATGGTAATGGAGGAACAGCTCGTCCCAACACCTTGTGAAGGGATGAAGTCTAATCTACTTAGTTCGATTAGGCTGCAAGCGCGTAATTAGCTTCGCCATTTAATTGTTTGCACTGCAGTTTAACGGGTTACTGTGCGTTGCCCGGCATGCTTACTTACCTGCTAATTTGCTGTCAAAGCCAGAACAGCCCCATAAATTAAAGAACGCCTATGCAAAGATACAAAAATCATTCCATAATGGAAGGCTCACACTCAAGGTTTGTCTGCCCGGAAAAAGGATTATTTTGTGTGGCAGGATTGGGTTATTGAGCAGGCTGCTTAATTATCAGAGCTTCAAAAAAACTGAGGAGCTTAGGACGATGCCTGTTTCATTGCTGCTATCATGGCTATGGGATCGGCGGCCCCGAAAATGGTTGTGCCAGCTACCAGAATGTTCACTCCGGCCTGATATAGCATGCCTGCGTTACCCAGGTCAACTCCGCCGTCAACTTCAATTAAAGCCCGGGAACCTGATTTCTCAATTAACTCCCTGGTTTTTCTTACTTTTTCATAGGTAGTCGGCATGAATGTTTGTCCTCCGAATCCGGGGTTGACCGACATAATCAAAACAAGGTCAATAGTTGAAATGATACCTTCAAGACTTTCAACCGGTGTATCGGGTTTTAGTGAAACGCCGGCTTTGATACCCAGGGAGTGAATATGGTTGACCGTGTCGAGCGGATTGATGCAAGCTTCCATGTGAATGGTAATGTTGTCGGCACCGGCTTTAGAAAAGGCTTCGATATAATGATCCGGACGTGTAATCATCAGGTGCGCGTCCAATGGCTTCCGGGCAATGCTTTTAACTGCTTCTACCACAGGAATGCCAAAGGAAATGTTGGGAACAAATACGCCATCCATGATATCCAGATGAATCCAGTCGGCCTGGCTGCTGTTAACCATTTCAACATCACGCCCAAGGTTGTTGAAATCAGCGGCAAGCAAAGAAGGGGCAACAAATCGGCTCATATTTCAGGTGAAAAAGTCTTTGCGGCAAAAGTAAAAAACTTTCACCTCTTTTATGTGCCTGGGGAGAGAAGATTGTGGAATTATCCCAAATAAGTCTTCAGAAGCTTACAACGGGTTGCGTTTTTAAGGCGCTTAATGGCTTTTTCCTTGATTTGCCTGACACGCTCGCGGGTTAGGTTGAATTCCTGTCCGATTTCTTCCAGCGTATACTGATATTTGGTGTTCAGCCCGAAGTATAATCTCAGGATATTGGCTTCGCGGTATGTAAGAATTGAAAGTACCCGTTCAATTTCCCTTCTCAGGGAATCGGTGAGAAGGCCTTTATCAGGGCTGGGAGTATCTTTGCTTAAAAGTACATCATACAGGGTACTTTCTTCATCATCTTTTATGGGAGCATCCATGGACACATGCCGGCCTGCACTTTTCATGGAAATTTTCACGTCTTCGGGAGCCATCTCTAAAAGCTCGGCAATTTCCTGCACAGACGGTTCACGTTCATACAACTGCTCCAGGTCAGAGAATGCCTTGTTGATCCGGTTGATTGATCCGATTTTGTTGAGAGGCAATCTGACAATTCTGGCTTGTTCGGCAAGCGCCTGCAAAATAGACTGCCTGATCCACCAAACAGCATATGAGATAAACTTAAAACCGCGTGTTTCATCAAATCGTTGGGCTGCCTTAATCAGGCCGACGTTCCCTTCATTGATCAGGTCGGGTAGGCTGAGCCCCTGATTCTGGTATTGTTTTGAAACGGAAACAACAAATCGAAGATTGGCTCTGATGAGTTTATCAAGGGCTTTTTCATCACCGTTTTTTATTCTGCGAGCCAGTTCTACTTCTTCTTCGGTTGAAATAAGCTCGACCTTACCAATTTCATGCAGGTATTTATCAAGTGAGGGTGTTTCACGATTGGTAACCTGCTTGACAATTTTTAACTGCCTCATGGCAATAGAGTTTATTTGTTTTGTTGCTTCAGGTAAAACTCAAGTCAAAAGAACCACAAACAAGTCCAGTTACTTACCAACATAAATTTTGTACACGACTTCAAATGCAACTGGCCATTACACCACTTTATCATGATAAAGGTACATAATTTTATTATCTGTTGTTATGGAAAAAAAATATCTTTTCTTTTGGTATTTGTTTTGAAATACGTAATATTGCATCAGAATTCCCAGGCAATATACCATCTTTTTTATTTTTGATCCTATTCCCATATCACGATAATACCCTAACCAAGCGTAATATTTCATATTGATATCAATTGTAATTGTATAAATAAATCACATCAAATTTTATGTATGATATTCTAGAGCTTAACAAAAAGCTTCTTCCTGAACTTAAAGAAATTGCAAAACAGTTAAATGTAAAAAAAGCCGACGTGTTAAGAAAACAGGATCTGATCTACAAAATTTTGGATCAACAGGCAGTTATAGCTACTGAATCCAAAAGACCGGAAACCAGACCGGAAAATTCACCTGTGCAAAGCCATAAGCGAAGGGGACGCAGACCTCGGGTGCCGGAAAACGAAAGAGTTGAAACTGTCAATGAACCCAAAAAAACTTCAGATCATGATATTTTTCCTGAAACAGTTGCTGCTGTGAAGCAGGACATGCCATCTGAAGGAGTTGGCGCCGACGTATCTCCGGCTGCACCTTCGCAGGATAAACCCAAAGGGAGCTTTTTCAGCAGGGCATTTGATGGCAAAAGATCCTCCAATGATTTCAGAAAAAGAAAGGAATTCAAAAGGTTCAACGATAGAGATAACAACAGACCCAGGGAAGAATTTTATGAAAAATCAAACAGTAAAACCGATGAATTCAAACCTGCAAAAAATACTGACTTTGAAGAGCTGGTGCCTCCAGAAATAGAAGCAGAGGAAGTATTGCCCACTGAATTGGAGATGGAACGGGAAAGCGTGGTTGCACCGCCTCAGCCTGAAGCAAAACCCAGGTATGAACAACCCCAGAAACCATCTTTTGAACGCAGACCTATGCAGGAGAAGCCTACAGAATTTGACGGAATTATCACCTGCCAGGGAGTTCTTGAAATCATGCCTGACGGATATGGTTTTTTACGTTCGTCGGATTACAACTACCTGAATTCACCTGACGATATTTACGTTTCACAATCACAAATCAAATTATTCGGACTGAAAACCGGAGATACAGTAACAGGTACCATCAGGCCACCCAAAGAAGGTGAAAAGTATTTTCCATTGATCAAGGTAATTGAAATCAATGGCAGGAATCCTGATTATATCAGGGACAGGGTTCCTTTCGATTATCTGACGCCGCTTTTCCCGAATGAGAAATTTACCCTGATTAAACCTGGTGAAAAAACGAACCTTTCCGTTCGGGTTGTGGATATGTTTTCTCCGATAGGCAAGGGCCAGCGTGGACTGATTGTGGCACAGCCGAAAACAGGTAAAACCATTTTGCTTCAGGATATTGCAAATGCAATTGCCGCCAATCACCCTGAGGCTTACCTGATCATCCTGCTTATTGACGAGCGTCCGGAAGAAGTTACCGAAATGGCACGGAACGTAAAAGGTGAGGTGGTTTCATCCACATTTGATGAGCCGGCAGAAAGACACGTAAGGGTTGCCAATATTGTGATTGAGAAAGCCAAAAGACTGGTGGAATGTGGTCATGACGTGGTCATCCTGCTGGATTCAATTACCCGTCTGGCACGGGCATTCAATACCATAGCACCGGCATCCGGAAAGGTTTTGTCGGGTGGTGTTGATTCAAATGCACTGCAGAAACCAAAACGCTTTTTTGGTGCAGCCAGAAATATCGAAAATGGCGGATCACTTACTATTATTGCTACAGCGCTTACCGATACCGGATCAAAAATGGATGATGTTATTTTTGAAGAATTCAAAGGTACAGGTAATATGGAACTGCAGCTTGACAGAAAACTTTCCAACAGAAGAGTTTATCCTTCCATTGACATTACGGCATCGAGCACACGCCGGGAGGATTTATTGCTCGACAAGAATTTCCTGAACAAAATATGGGTGTTGAGAAAATACCTCACTGATATGAACTCTGTTGAAGCTATGGAATTCCTTCGCGAAAGACTTGCTAAAACAGACTCCAATGAGGAATTTCTCCTTTCTATGAACGGAGAATAACTCATTATGAACAAAAAGTGCGGGAAAAACCCGCACTTTTTGTTTTTATTCCGTATAAGCTACCCGCTGACAACCTGAATATCGCATTATTTAAAATGAAAATGAATAATGACGGCATTGTGAAAACAATAGCAGAATCAAGCCAATTTATTGTATTTTTGTATTTTATTTTAAAATTATATCATAATATATTAATAATAAGCGAGTTAAGATGAGTACGAAGAAAAATTTTGTAACCTGTGACGGTAATTATGCTGCCGCTCATGTTGCCTACATGTTCAGCGAAGTTGCAGCTATTTATCCCATTACCCCTTCTTCAACCATGGCAGAATATGTTGATGAATGGGCTGCCGGTGGCAGAAAGAACATTTTCGGAGAAGAGGTTAAGCTGGTTGAAATGCAGTCAGAGGCAGGAGCTGCCGGTGCTTTGCATGGTGCACTCCAGGCTGGTACATTGGCTACTACATTCACGGCATCCCAGGGTTTGTTGCTGATGATTCCCAATATGTACAAGATCTCGGGTGAATTGCTTCCGGGTGTTCTTCATGTTTCAGCACGCGCCCTGGCTGCTCAGGCACTTTCGATATTTGGTGACCACAGCGATGTAATGAGTACCAGACATACTGGTTTTGCCATGCTTGCAACCAGCAGTGTTCAGGAAATAATGGACCTCGCAGCAGTTGCACATCTTGCAGCCATCAAATCGAGGGTTCCTTTCCTCCACTTCTTTGATGGTTTCAGAACTTCGCACGAAATTCAGAAAGTTGAAGCTTTGCCCATGGATGAAGTGGCTAAGCTTATTGATTATAAAGCTTTACAGGAATTCAGAGACAGGGCTTTAAATCCCAATCATCCTGTTCAACGTGGCACTGCTCAGAATCCTGATATTTACTTCCAATCGAGGGAAGCTGCCAATCCGTTCTATGATGCTGTTCCCGACATGGTTAACAACTATATGAAGGAAATGGCCAAGATCACCGGTCGTGAGTATGCTCCTTTCCGCTATTATGGCGATCCCAATGCTGAAAATATCATCATTGCCATGGGTTCGGTTACCGAAACCGCTTGCGAGGTAGTTGATTACCTGAATGCCAAGGGAGCAAAACTGGGCGTTGTCATTGTTCATCTTTACAGGCCATTCTCTGCTAAACACTTTTTACAAGTGGTTCCCAAGTCTGTTAAGAAAATAACAGTACTCGACAGAACCAAGGAACCTGGTGCCAACGGTGATCCGCTTTATCTTGACATTAAGGAAGTATTTTACAATCAACCCAATGCTCCTGTGATTATTGGCGGCAGGTATGGTTTGAGTTCCAAGGATACCACTCCGGTACAGATAATCACCGTTTTTGAGAACATGGATTCTGCATCTCCTAAAATGCACTTTACCGTGGGCATTGAGGATGACGTTACCAATTTGTCGCTTCCTGTTAAACCTGAGGTAAGCATTTCGAAAAAGGGAACCTTTGAAGCCAAATTCTATGGTTTGGGTTCCGACGGTACGGTTGGTGCCAACAAGAATTCCATTAAAATTATCGGCGATTCCACAGATAAATACGCACAGGCATACTTTGCTTACGATTCAAAGAAATCAGGCGGGGTAACTGTTTCTCACCTGAGATTTGGCGATACTCCCATACGTTCACCTTACCTGGTTGGTACTCCCGATTTTGTGGCCTGCCATGTTCCGGCTTACCTGGGCAAATATGATATCCTCAGAGGCATCAAAAAGGGAGGTACTTTCCTGCTGAACAGCATCTGGGATGAAGAGGAAACCAAGAATAAGCTACCTGATAACATCAAGAAAACACTGGCTGAAAAGGAAATCAAATTCTATATCATCAATGCTACAAAAATTGCTGAGGAAATTGGTTTGGGAAATCGTACCAATACCATCATGCAATCGGCATTTTTCAAAATTGCCAATATCATTCCCTTTGAGGATGCCATGTCGCAAATGAAAAAGGCTGTTGTTAAAACCTTCAGTAAAAAGGGCGAAGAAATCGTGAACATGAACATTGCCTCCGTTGAACGCGGAAGTAATGTTATCCAGGTTAATGTACCAGGAGAGTGGGCCAAAATTGATGTGAAAGCTGTAAAAGACCACAGCAATAAACCTGAATTTGTTACGAATGTAGTTGAACCCATAAACAACCTGATGGGGGATGATTTGAAGGTTAGCGCTTTTAAAGGTCGCGAAGACGGAACTTTCCCTGTGGGTACCACCATTTACGAAAAACGCGGTATTGCGGTGAATGTTCCCGAGTGGATCGCTTCCAATTGCATCCAGTGTAATCAATGCGCTTTTGTTTGTCCCCATGCTGCCATCAGACCTTTCCTGCTCGATGAAGCTGAAATGAAAACAGCTCCTGCCGGAACTGCAACAGTGAAGGCGAACGGTAAGGGTTTTGAAAACCTGCAGTATCGCATTCAGGTAAGTGCACTTGATTGTACCGGTTGTGGTGTTTGTGCCGAAGTTTGCACCTCCAAAGAGAAATCCCTTGTAATGAAACCCCTGGGCACACAAACTGCCGAGATTGCCCGTTGGGACTACATGGTTGACAAGGTAACCAATAAAGATCACCTGGTTGAAGTCGACAAATCGGTTAAAAACAGCCAGTTTGCACAGCCCTTGTTCCAGTTCTCAGGTGCTTGCGGTGGCTGTGGCGAAACTCCCTATATCAAACTGATCACCCAGCTTTTTGGTGACCGGATGATCGTGGCCAATGCCACGGGTTGCTCCTCGATTTACGGAGGTTCGGCTCCTTCCACTCCTTATTGCACCAATAAGGAAGGAAAGGGTCCCGCTTGGGCCAACTCATTGTTCGAAGACAATGCAGAGTATGGTCTTGGACTGGCCCTGGGTGCAGAAAAGCTGAGAACCAGGATTACCCGCAAAATGAAGGAATGCATTGACAGCAACCCGGGATTGGCTGAGAAAACCATTGAAGCATTCAAAGAATGGCTCGATTCAAAAACTGATGCCCGTGCTTCAAAGGCTTCCACAATTAAGGTTGTTGAAGCACTCTCAGGAGAGAAACTTCCGGTAGCTAAAGAAATACTCGACCTGCAGTCGTACATGATAAAGAAATCCGTTTGGATTTTCGGCGGTGACGGTTGGGCTTATGACATTGGTTACGGCGGACTTGACCATGTGCTCGCCTCCGGAGAGAACGTGAATGTGCTTGTGCTTGATACCGAGGTATACTCCAATACAGGCGGACAGGCTTCCAAGTCCACACCTATCGGTGCTGTGGCCAAATTTGCCGCTGCCGGTAAACGTGTAAGAAAGAAAGACCTGGGTGCCATGGCCATGACCTATGGTTACGTTTATGTAGCTCAGGTGGCTATGGGTGCCAGTCAGAACCAGTACCTGAAAGCCCTGCGTGAAGCTGAAGCTTACCCCGGACCTTCACTGATCATTGCTTATGCTCCCTGTATCAACCACGGTTTGAGAGCAGGAATGGACAAGTCACAGGAAGAACAGAAACGTGCTGTAGATTCGGGTTACTGGCACCTGTGGAGGTACAATCCGCTGAACGAGAAAGAAGGTAAGAATCCTTTCGAACTCGATTCAAAGGAACCCGACTGGAGCAAATTCCAGGAATTCCTGAACAGCGAGGTGCGTTATACTTCACTGAAGAAAGCCTTCCCCAAAGAGGCTGTGGAATTGTTCCAGGCTGCAGAAGAAAATGCCAAATGGCGGTTTAACAGCTACAAACGTTTGACTGCCATGGATTTCTCCGCACAGGCAAAATAATTTTGAATTTTTGTATGTATCGTAGAGACGCGTTTTAAACGCGTCTCTACGTATTTTTAATGCGTCTCTACGTATTTTAAACGGTTATTATAATGGGACGAATCATTGCCCTGGATTATGGTCAAAAGCGAACAGGCATTGCGGTTACCGACCCCTTGCAGATGATCGCCAACAGCCTCACCACCGTTCCTTCCTCTGAGGTTATTTCTTTTTTGCAGAAGTATGCCCTTTCTGAGAAAGTTGATGCCTTTGTGGTCGGATACCCCCGCCAAATGAACAATACTCTGTCGGAATCTGTTAAATATATTGATCCGTTCATTGCATTATTGAAGAAAACATTCCCCGATAAGGAAGTGTTTTTAATGGATGAGCGGTTTACATCAAAAATAGCAGTACAAACAATGATTGCAGGCGGTGTGAAAAAGAAAGACAGGCAAAACAAAGGATTGATCGATGCCATCAGTGCAACCATCATACTCCAGTCATACCTGGAATACAGGAGTAATTTTCCGGTATAGCATATACTGCTTATCTTTGTTTCAATTATCAAATTACCGAATTTTCAAATTCTCGAATTAAAATGATTTACCCGATTGTCGTATACGGTTCCCCAATTCTCCGGCAGGTGGCAAAAGAAATTCCTGCCGATTATCCCAATCTCAAGGCGTTAATTTCCGACATGTTCGACACCATGTATAAATCGGACGGGATGGGACTGGCTGCACCCCAGATAGGTAAGTCAGTACGGGTTTTTGTAGTGGATGCCACATCGCTGGCTGATGAAGACCCTTCACTGGCTGATTTCAAGAAAGCCTTCATCAATGCCAAGCTTACCTTGCTTGGAGAAGAAACCATGGTGATGAATGAAGGCTGCCTCAGCCTTCCCAAAATACGTGAAGATGTGGAACGGAAAAATAAGGTGAGAATTACCTACTGCGATGAAAACTGGAATTTTCATGAAGAGGAGTACGAGGGCTTAAAAGCCAGAGTCATCCAACACGAATATGATCATCTTGACGGAATACTCTTTATTGACAGAATTAATGTGTTGAGAAGAAAATTACTAAAAGGTAAGTTGAACGACATTACCAAGTGCCAGGTTGATGTGCCTTATAAAATTAAAGTAATAAAATAAGCGTAGTCGGGCAACTACGCCTGCCTGCCGGTCAGGCAGGCTCGGCATTTATGCGCTTTAGAGGCAGGCTTTAACGATCGCGGACCCTGCCTGCATCCCTTACACAACAGGATATTTCTTGATAATATGTTCTGACTTCAAAAGAAGATCAATGTATTGTGCGCGTTTGTATACAAACGGGTCATTCAGGTTCTTGTTTGAAAGTTTTCCGCGGAAATCACCCAGCTTTTTGTAATCTTTTGATTCCATCCAGTTGTCAAGATCCTTCAGCATGGTGGCGATGTGCTCAATCTTGTTTTTGTAAATGGTGCTGACTACCTGAACACAATCGGCACCGGCAAGTACCATCTTGGCTACATCAGTGCCACTGAATATACCTGTACTGGCGCAAAGTGAACCGGTAATAGTGCCGTAAAGCAATCCTGTGAAACGAAGACTCAATTTATTGTCTTCGGGACTACTCAAATTGAAGGGAGAAAAATGTTCCTGTTTGTCAATATCAATATCAGGCTGGAAAAGCCGGTTAAATAAAACGAATCCGTTCACACCCAGCTTGTCCATTTGAGCAACCACATTCAGGGGATTGGCATAAAACGGACTTAATTTGACGCTGACGGGCAGTTTTACCTGCGATTTAACAGCCTTTAGTATTTCAAGTTGTTGATTTTTCACATCTCTTCCGTCAGCCTCTGTATCACGCGGAATATAGAAGAAGTTGAATTCAAGGGCATCAACTCCCGTATTCTGCAACAATTTTGCATATTCTACCCACGATTCCGTGTAAATGGCATTCAAACTGGCTATTACAGGTATTTTTACACTCTCTTTAACCCTTCTCAGGTTAACCAAATGCTCTTCGGGCCCGGCATGTTCAATAGCAGGGAAGAGTTTCACCATTTCGGCATTCCGTTCATTGTATTCTTCCAGTTCGTCATCCATTTGGGCCGATTCAAGCTGAATCTGTTCTTCGAACAGCGATTTGTAAACTATGGCCGCAGCACCTGCCTGTTCAGCTCTTTTAACATTGTCCAATTTGGTGACTATATTACTGGCACCAACTATTACCGGATTTTTCAGTTCAATCCCCAAATACTTCGTTTTAAGATCAGCCATACTTTTAAAATTAATTGTTTATTTCACTTAAATTAAGTCGTTTACCAAATTTATGAATTTATACCCATTCATCCTTTAAGTATTTGTTAAAAATAAAGATTCGGAAGATTATTTTTTAATAACGTTAAAATGAACTAATTTTCATTTGACGTAATCGTTAAAGTTCTGGTTATATGAAATCATCCTTGCTGCCGGGAAGAAGTCCCTTTGCCAGGTTGCTTGTTTTTTTTACGCTTGGTTTGATAACGGCTGATTTTATATCTGTCGGACCAGACACATTTGCAACAGGATTCACTGCAGCTGTAATTCTTTTGCTTTTAATCGGGTTCATCTGTGCCGACCGCTATCCGGGTTACCATACCGGCTGGTTGTCAGGCCTGATGGTGGCTTTTGTTCTTTTCTTTGCCGGTACGGCCGTAATGGGTATTTACCATGATATTTCCGAACGGCATTCCATATTGGGCTGTGATTCCGAACTTTTTGTTTTGGATATTACACACCCTCCTGAAATTACAGAGAAATCAGTTAGGGCGTATGCAGTTATGAAAATCAGCAGTGTGAATGGATTGGAGAAACGGGAACACAGAAAGGTTATTCTTAATTTTGCCAATGACTCTTATTCTGTAAGTCTTAAGCCCGGATGCCGCATTGCCGCTACAACCAGGATCAAGGCAATTTCACCACCATCAAATCCATATGAATTTGACTATAAGGCATACTTGGCCGCCAGAGGTATTCACCATCAGGCCTTTGTTAAGCCGGATCAGTGGAAACTGATCGATTACAATGCCCGAAGATCTGTCAGCGTTTTTGCCGGCACACTGCAATTGCATCTTTTGTCGAAATATCAATCGCTTGGTCTGAATAATACGCAGTACAGTTTGCTTGCCGCCATAACCCTCGGATACAAAAATGATTTGGAAGCCCATACCAAACAGGTTTTTTCGCAGGCAGGTGTGATGCATGTAATGGCGCTGTCGGGTTTTAATGTTGCTGTAATTGCATTTGCCCTGAACTACCTGCTTTTTTTTCTTGCCAGAAACAGAGCCGGCCGGATTGTCAGAGCCATCCTGGTAATCATAACAGTGTGGATCTTTGTTTTCGTAACCGGACTTTCACCTTCGGTCATGCGCGCTGCCGTTATGCTAAGTTTTGTAATCGGTGGGAAAATGCTGCACCGGCAGGTAAACACGTACAACATTCTGTTCGCTTCAGCTTTTTTGTTACTTACTATATCTCCTTCGTTGATTTCCGATGTGAGTTTCCAGTTGTCATTTTCTGCTGTTCTGGGCATTCTGCTTTTTCAACCCATAATAAACGGTCTGATAAAAACTAGATACATAATCATCAACAGGTTGTGGCAGTTGTTTTCAGTTTCATGTGCCGCCCAGCTGGCCACCCTTCCGCTTACGTTGCTGTACTTTCACCAGTTTCCCCTGTATTTCTGGCTTACAAATCTCTATGTCGTTCCGCTGGTTTCACTGATCATTTGCGTCGCAGGTGTTTTTCTTCTGACTTCTTTTGTTAATCCAATCATGATGCTGACGGGTAAGTTGCTCTCTTTTTTACTTCTGTTGCTATATAAAAGTGTTGCTTTCATTGAAGTACTACCATATGCCCTTTTTGAAAATATTCATGTCAGCGGTTTTCAGGCTTTTCTGCTGATGATGGCCATTATCTCTGCAGGCCTTTTCTGGATACACAGGCGAACCGGTTTGCTTTTTGCATCCCTGGCTGCAATTCTGCTGTTCCAGCTGGCGGTTTTATCGCATACATTAAGTATGAGACATCAGCAAATACTTCTGGTGGCTGATGTCAACAGAACATCTGTAATAAGCGTAATATCAGGAAGGAATGTTGTAATCATTGGAGATTCACTGCCCGATCTTCATGATCCGGGACTAAAATATGCATTGAGTAATTTCATGATTAAGCATGGCGTAGCCGCAAGGCAGTATTTGTATGATCAGATGCCTGAGGGAACATCTGAAAAGAACCCAATGCGCGGGTTGTTCATGGCTGGTTCCTGGTTGGGCAATAATTTGGTTATTGAATTGGGCAACCGGAAGATCCTTGTTTTGAGAGATCATACTATTTTCAAATATGATGCTGAACAAAGTTTCTATGTGGACTACCTGATAGTTAGCGGGCGCATCTTCCCCGGCGTTGAAATCTTATCTGATTTAGTTGAAACATCAATGGTCGTTCTTGATTCATCCGTGCCATTTCACCAGGCACTTCAATGGAATGACTACTGCAGTATGGCGCAGATTACCTGCTGGCAGGTAAGCAAGAAGGGTGCCTTTCAACTAACATCAGGAACTACTATGGGAAAAACGTTCCGGTAATTTCAGCGATCAGATCTCGACCTGCCCGATGCCCTGGCGAATCAGTTGGGGAACCGGACCGGTACAATCAATTACCGTTGAGGGCATGTTGCCTCCAAATCCGCCATGGATAACAGCATCGACAATTGTCTTGTACTGCTCATGAATCAATTCAGGATCTGTGATGTAGTCCAGTACCTCATCTTCATTATGGATTGAGGTAGTTAAAACTGCATTCCCAAGCTCCCTGACAATTTCCACAATGATGTTGTTATCCGGAATCCGGATACCAATAGTTTTTTTTCGGCTGCGAAAAATCCGCGGAACATTGCTACTGGCTTCGAGGATAAAGGTAAACGGGCCGGGAAGGCATTGCTTCATCAATTTAAAAGCAGGATTATTCACGTGTTTGGCATAATCCGTAAGGTGGCTCAGATTGTGGCAAATAAATGAAAAATTGGCCTTTTCGATATTGATACCCTTGATGCGCGCAACACGCTCCACGGCCTTGTGGTTGAAAACATCACATCCCAGGCCGTACACAGTATCCGTGGGGAAGATAATAACACCTCCCTCTTTCAGAATTTCCACCGCTTTTTGGACTTGTCGTTGCCCGGGTGTTTCAGGATGTATTTTAAGAAGCATCAGTAAAGCATGCGAAGATAGGCGGCAAAGATAGTGAAATGTTTGAGGTTTGATGCGTGTGTTCAGGGTTTTAACACTATAAATTCAGCTGTTTCGCAAGGTCAAAAGTACTCATAGGTGTATTTTGTGAGAACCCTGTATTTAGTTGCAGGGTAGAATGTATCTGCAGATGTGCACAAACCCCTTTCGTCGTATTGATAGGTTATTTTGTTAAACTCTTCGCTGCCATTCCTGCGCCATTTGATCTCGATCAGATTGCCCTTGTTATTGTAACTCATGCTTTTCTTTACGAATTTAGCTACATTTGGTCCTTCTTCAATAATTTCAAGCAGTGCACCGGTATTATTGTAATTATAGGTATTTCTGACGGAGATCTTGTTTAGTTTGTATTTTGCTTCCTCCTTGAGTTTTCTTTTTTCATCGTAATTGTATGTTTTCTTTTCAAGCTGATTCTGATTCACACCATAAACCGATTCTTCGATCAGATTTCCCCGGCTGTCATAAATCAATACCAGTTTTGAAGACAGAACTCCTGCTTTGTTGTATACCGATACATTGGTGGTAACACCATCCTTGTTAAAAATTCTTTTTTCCTGTAGAACAGAATTCTTCATGTACCTGATCTCGGTCATGTCGCCATTGGCATTGTATGCATAAATATTCTTAAAGTTCTCAACGCCATCAAATCCGCTTTCCTCTGTAAGCAGATTTTTTTCGTTATATACGTATTTCTTCTGGTATGAATTGTCTCCGGATTTTCTTGTATATTCAATTTTATTGCCGCGAGAATCATAGCTGTACTTTTCCGTATGCAGCACGGCCCCGGCCGGGTTAAGAGCATTTACCTGAATGGCATCACCTGTTGTTGAATAGGTGGTTACAGAAGTTTTTACTCCATTTTTATCAGGCTTATCACCAACATATTTATAATCCCAGTTGGTTTGAATTTTTACTTTATTGCGCGCCAGGTTCTCCTTATTTTTAAGGTCATCCTGACTTTGGGCTCCGATGTTGGAAAAAATCAGGCAGCCGATCAATATATAGATGAGTCTCATTTCTTTGTATATAAGTAAATTCAATCTATTTACGAGGTCAATGCTTAAATGTTACATTAGAGGACTGCATTATCAGTTGCGATAACTAAAGCATGATTGACATTTAACATATTTTCGATGCTAACCTTGCATACCGGGAGACATCCAGTCTCTTATTCACAATTTTTTGATTCCTGAGAAATAGATTATTAATTTCGCAGCTTCAATGACATAACCATGTATCTCATTAAGTTTAACCGCAAAAAGCTTGGATTGGTAATCCTCATTATTGTTTCTTTACTTCTGATTGCGGCTTTTTCAGTTCGTGGTGCTGTGCTCAGAAAAACAATTCGTTCTGTAGCTGCACTGTTTCATGATCACCAATACACTGTTCATTTCGACGGGGCTCGTTTCAAAGGATTGACTTCTGTTTACATTAAAGAGATATTTCTTCAATCTGAATCGGGTGAGAATTCCATGCAGATAAACGCACTTTTTATCAAGCCCAGAATAATTCCTCTGTTGGCAAAACGCATCAGGATTAAAAAAATAAATGCCCGGTCGGTTATTGTTCGTTACGATTTCGTTGATTCGACCATAGTGACAAATGTTCAGGCACGCACCGATTCTGCGAACCTGTTTGATTCAAGTGAAAAAAAGGACATGGCTGGTTTTGCTTTCAGAAATATCCGCAGGTCGTTTAATTACATCCCGTCTCGCGTTAACCTGGATAAGGTTGATATTAAAGTAAAATATTCCGGTAATATTACCGGCATGTGCATTGACAGTTTCAGATTAAATCAAGGTGAATTTGCTGCTACATTGGTATTGACGGGAGATTCAGATGTGCTTCAACTGCCATTTTCCGGTTTGCTGGATAAATCGACCCCGGAAATCAGGTTTGGTATGGTTAATCCGGATACTTCATTCTTGCCCATACCTGTTCTGAGAGACAAATACGGCTTTGAAGCGGGATTTGACTCAGTGGAATTCTCAGTCGATCTTTCACGGCGAAACCGGCACCTGGTCAGCCCCCAGGGTGTTTTTGCCTTCAGTGGTTTTAAGTCAAAGGGTGCCCGGCTGTCTACCGGAAATATCCTCATTGATCATTTCAGCTCATCATTTAAAGTTAATATTGGAGCCAGTTATGCTGAACTCGACAGTACTACTGAGGTGAATTTAAACCAGATCAGTTTCCACCCTTTTTTCAGGATTTCGTTAATGAGCAAGCCTTTAATTGAATTCAAGATAATACCGCAGACATGGACTGCGAATAACTTCTTCGGTTCGCTCCCACAGGGTATGTTTACCAGCTTAAACGGCATTCAAACTGAAGGAACGCTGAATTACTTCCTCACTTTTTCAGTAAATATGGCCTGTCCCGACAGCTTATATTTCAATACACGCCTTACAAGTAATAATTTCCGGATTAAATCATACGGAGTGGATGATTACCGCATGCTTAACGGAAGCTTTATACATCATGTGTATGAGAAGGGCAGACTCGTGGCTGCTTTTCAGGTAGGGACTGAAAACCCTGATTATGTTAGTTTTGAAGAGATTTCACCTTTTTTACGGGCAGCTGTGATGACCTCGGAAGACGGTAGCTTCTTTTATCACAACGGGTTTAATCCCAAAGCATTCACGGAATCCATTTCGACCAATATAAAGGAAAAACGTTTTGCTCGTGGCGGTAGTACAATCTCTATGCAACTGGTGAAAAATGTTTTTCTTACCCGGAACAAAACCCTTGCCCGGAAAATTGAAGAAGCCATCATTGTATGGATCATTGAAAATGAAAATCTGGTTACCAAACAACGGATGTATGAGGTGTATCTGAATATCATCGAGTGGGGACCAGGTGTATACGGTATCAACCAGGCAAGTCGTTTTTATTTCAATAAGAAACCTGCTGATCTGAATCTGCAGGAGAGTGTTTATCTTGCCAGCATAGTGCCTCATCCCAAGTGGTACAAATATTCTTTTGAATCAAACGGCGTGATGCGACCTTATTTTTCGCCTTACTTCAGCAGGTTGAAGGAATTGATGGTGCGCAGGGAATTTATCAGCCCGGCGGATACTTCAGGAATATCTTCTGTTGTTACCCTTACAGGTCCGGCAGCTGCAGTATTTGAGAATTCTGATACATCACGTGCAGATTCTTTGAGAAGGATGGACTTGTTGGAGTTAATACCTTCCCTGCAATCTTTTTAAAAGTATTTATAATTGAATAATTAGGAAGATTTCATAAAATTGCAGTCTAAACCTGAACTATTATGGCATTTGACTTGGAATTAATCACACGCGTTTACAAAACCTATATCGAACGCGTAGAGGCAACCCGGAAATTGTTGAACAAGCCGCTGACATTAACCGAGAAGATATTGTATGCGCATCTTGAGGAATCATTACCGGCAGCACCCTTCACCAGGGGTAAAGATTATGTAAACTTCCTGCCCGACAGGGTGGCCATGCAGGATGCCACGGCGCAAATGGCACTGTTGCAATTCATGCAGGCAGGCCGGAGCAAAGTCGCCGTGCCCTCAACCGTACATTGCGACCACCTCATTTTGGCCAAAGATGGCGCTGCGGCTGACCTGGATAAAGCCAAAATTACCAATGCAGAAGTATATGATTTCTTGTCTTCTGTATCAAATAAATACGGTATTGGTTTCTGGAAGCCTGGTGCAGGAATAATTCACCAGGTATTGCTTGAGAATTATGCATTTCCGGGAGGTATGATGATTGGTACCGACTCCCATACAGTAAATGCAGGTGGCCTGGGGATGATTGCCATTGGTGTGGGCGGTGCCGATGCCTGCGATGTGATGGCCGGTCTTTCCTGGGAAATGCGCTTCCCCAAACTTATTGGTGTAAAACTGACAGGCAGGTTGAGCGGATGGACATCTGCCAAGGACGTGATACTAAAGGTAGCCGGAAAACTTACCGTTAAAGGAGGAACCGGTTGCATACTTGAATATTTCGGTGAGGGAGCTGATGCCATTTCATGCACGGGTAAAGGCACGATCTGTAACATGGGTGCGGAAATCGGCGCAACCACTTCTGTATTCGGTTACGACCGCAAAATGCAGGAATATCTGAATGGTACCGGGCGTAAGGAAATAGCTGATATGGCGGAGACTGTCAAATCAGACCTAACCGCTGACGATGACGTTTACAGGAATCCCGGGAAGTATTTTGATGAGGTGATTGAAATCAACCTCTCCGAACTTGAGCCTCATATTAACGGGCCATTCACACCTGACCTGGGAACTCCTGTTTCGAAATTTGCCCGGGCTGTGAAAGAAAACGGTTGGCCCGAGAAACTCGATGTCGGATTGATTGGTTCCTGTACGAATTCATCCTATGAAGACCTTACCAGGGCTGCATCGGTAGCACGGAAGGCGATGGAATCGGGATTGAAGGCAAAATCGGAATTTGTCATCACCCCGGGTTCGGAACAGGTACGTTACACTGCTGAAAGAGATGGGATTCTGGCAGTTTTTGAAAAAATGGGAGGTCATGTGCTTGCCAATGCATGCGGACCCTGTATCGGTCAATGGGCCAGGCACGGTGCCGAAAAGCAGGAGAAAAATTCCATTATGACCTCATTCAACCGGAATTTTGCCAAACGAAATGACGGTAATCCAAATACTCATGGTTTCGTAGCTTCTCCTGAAATTGTGACGGCTTTTTCAATTGCCGGTACCCTGTCGTTTAATCCGCTCACCGACTTCCTGGTAAACGAAGAAGGTGAGAAAGTGAAGTTAGCCGAACCTGATGGCCTCGAAATGCCGCCCAGGGGATTTGCAGTGGAAAACAACGGGTATCAGAAACCGGCTGAAGATGGCAGCGGAATTCAGGTGGCAGTGAATGAGAAAAGCGACCGGCTTCAGCTGTTGCAGCCTTTCGAGGCATGGAATGGCAAGGATTATACCAATCTGCGCCTGCTGATAAAAGCAAAAGGAAAATGCACCACCGATCACATATCCATGGCCGGTCCGTGGCTCAAATACCGTGGGCACCTGGATAATATTTCGAATAACATGCTCATTGGAGCAGTTAATTTCTTCAATGAAAAAACCAACTCCATTAAAAACCAATTAACCGGAAATTATGATGAAGTCCCCGGAACGGCCCGCATGTATAAAGCACAGGGAATAGGTACTCTTGTTGTGGGTGACGAGAATTACGGCGAAGGTTCATCGCGCGAACATGCGGCCATGGAGCCCCGTCACATGGGCGTTAAGGCAGTGCTGGTCCGTTCATTTGCCCGCATACACGAAGCCAACCTGAAAAAACAGGGTATGCTAGCACTCACATTTGCAGACAAGTCGGACTACGACAAAATCCGGGAAGACGATCTTATTGATATCATCGGCCTCACAACTTTCAGGGCAAACATGCCACTGACGATCAGATTGAGACACAGCGACGGTTCTGAGGATCACTTCAGTGTCAATCATTCTTACAATGAAAGCCAGATCGAATGGTTTAAGGCCGGATCAGCCCTTAACCTGATCAGGAAAAACCTGAAATGACCAAGATGTCTTCAAATTTTGATCCATACTGAAAATTGTTTTGTATCTTAACATTCGTATTGTTTTACAAGCCCCAACAAATTGAAAAAAATATCCGAACTCCGGCCAATCCCTAAAGGCGATAAAAAAACCATACGGGCTTGGGTGATGTACGACTGGTCAAACTCAGTCTATCAGCTTACCATAGGTTCAACCATTTTCCCGATTTATTACAACGCGGTCACACGCCAGGGGGAGAATTTCACCGTAAATTTTTTCGGATATGAAGCAGTGAATACGGTGCTTTACTCATGGTCTATCGCTGTCTCATACCTGGTAATTGCCCTTTTTTCGCCGTTCTTTTCTTCAATTGCTGATTACACCGGACGAAGAAAAACTTTCATGAAAGTATTTACGTGGATTGGTGCAATTTCTTGCGGGGCACTCTTTTTTTTTAATAAAAACACAGTTGAACTGGGCCTTCTGGCTTTTACTTTGGCCACTATTGGTTATGGCGGCAGTCTGGTATTTTACAATTCTTTTCTGCCTGTAATAGCAGAGTCTGCGGATCAGGACAGGATCAGTGCCAGGGGTTACTCAATGGGCTATCTGGGTGGTGTGATACTATTGCTTTTCAATCTGGTGTTTGTGCTTTTCCCCGAACCTTTTGGCATCACCGATGATACATTTGCACCGCGACTTGCTTTTTTTACTGTATTTCTGTGGTGGATAGGTTTTTCCCAGATTACCTTTCGCAGGCTTCCAAAATATACATTTGGCAAACGGGTAAAAGGAGAAAATCCCATACTGAAAGGCTACATGGAATTGCGTACCGTATTTAACCAGGTTCGCAATATGCGGCAGCTCAAGATTTATTTGGCCGGGTTTTTCTTCATGACCATGGGATTGCTGACAGTAATGTTCATGGCCGCAACTTATGGCACCAAAGAGTTAGGCCTGAGTGATAACGTACTCATACCTACAATCCTGCTGATTCAATTGATCGGCATGTTTGGAGCCTGGTTGTTTGCACGAATTTCCGGCAGAATTGGAAATATCAGGGCACTGATTCTCTCAATTGTGATCTGGATCCTGGTAATCGTTGCCGTTTATTTTATTCATACACCGGCTGAATTCATAATAATTGCATGTTTTGTTGGCGTTGTCATGGGTGGAACCCAGGCCCTTGCCCGATCAACCTATTCCAAGATGTTGCCGGAAACGCGTGACCACACGTCATTTTTTAGTTTTTATGATGTGATGGAAAAGATAGCCACTGTAGGTGGTACATTCAGTTTCGGGATTATTGAAGCACTTACCGGAAGTATGCGGTTTTCAGTGCTGGCCATTACCGCTTTCTTTGTCGTTGGGCTTACATTTATGCTGCTTTTGTTGAGAAAACAGCAAGCACCAGAATAAATCACCGGCATCATGAGCCTGAAAACCCTGGTGATTATTGCCGGTCCTACCGCTGTAGGTAAAACCGATCTGGCCATTGATGCAGCCAGACTGCTGAATACGGAAATTATCAATTCAGATTCGCGTCAGATTTACCGCGAAATGGTTATTGGTACCGCAGTACCTACAAAAGATCAGCAACAACAGGTGAAGCACCATTTTATCAATCACAAATCGATACATGAATATTACAATGCCAGCATGTTTGAAATGGAAGTGCTGGATTTCCTTGGCAGTTTCTTTTCTAACCACGATCAGGTGGTGATGACCGGTGGCAGCGGTATGTATATTGATGCTGTATGCAGGGGAATTGATGACATACCCACTGTGGATCCTGAAGTCAGAAAACGGATACGCATGGAATACGAGTTAACCGGATTGGAGGGGATCAGATTGAGGCTAAAGCATGTTGACCCGGAGTATTACCGGAAAGTTGACCTGAAAAATCCTGTAAGGATTATGAAAGCCATTGAAATAGCTGAAATGACAGGTAGACCGTATTCGGCTTTTCTGACCGGTACCCCAAAAACAAGAGCCTTTTCAACGGTAAAAATTGGATTGGATTTGCCCAGGCAGGAACTTCACGAGCGCATTAACCGGAGGGTTGACATGATGATGAAACACGGCTTATTGGAGGAAGCCCGGTCACTTTATCCGAATAAACATCTGAATGCTCTCAACACTGTCGGATACAAGGAATTATTCGGGTATTTCGACGGCCAGTATTCCCTGGATGAAGCTGTTGAAATGATCAAAGGGCATACCCGGCAGTATGCCCGACGCCAGTTAACCTGGTTCCGCCGCGACAAGGAAATGAAATGGTTCCGTCCCGATGAAAAAGAATTGATTTTTAATTACCTTCTACACCCCGACGGGGTAGGGGTACCCCTACCCCGTCGGGGTGTATTTTAGTCCAGGTCTAAAAAATCAGACTGATAAGCTTCAAATTTGTAATTATGAAAGTCGATGAAATTGTCTCTGCCATCAAACCATTCGAGCACTTGTTCACGGTTGAGTAAGGTAGGTTGGCTGTTTGATAGTGTTTGGTAAGAGCTAAAGGTATAACTGAAGGGATTTTTAACAAGTTTGTGATGCATTGGATTGCGGTGAATATAATAGATAACCTGTTTGAGGTATTCCTGGTCTAAAATCTTTTTCCTTTTAAAAGGCCTTTGGAATAAGCTACCTGTTCTTCCTGTGTTTTTATTAAACCATTGGGCATAAGAATTAAACAACACACCTAATGGATTCTTTATACCCCGACGGGGTACCACCCCGTCGGGGTGTATGTATATTAAGAAATGGAAATGATTTGGCAAAAGACAGTAAGCAAATACATCGGCAAAGTTTGGAAGATACTTTTTGCAAAGAGAAATAAATTTGTAATAGTGATCTTCACTTGTGAAAATTGGTTGCCTGTTAATACCCCTGTTAAAAATATGATAATAATAATCCGGTTCAATAACTTCTATTTCCATAACTAAATTGCTTAATATAACAAAGTTAAAATTTTTTTAATTTTAAGCAAGATTTTATACCCCGACGGGGTGGGTAGGGTGGGTAGAGAAAAATTAAAACACGGAAAGATGGCGCTCGAAGAGATCAAGTATTTCAATATCAGGGTTTACGGATTGGTTGTCAATGATGCAGGAGAGGTATTGCTGAGTGATGAATATGTGCTCGACCAAAAGATGACGAAGTTTCCGGGTGGGGGACTTCAATTTGGAGAGGGACCTGAGGATTGTATCAAACGGGAGGCCACGGAAGAATTCGGACAGGAAGTGAAAATTCTGGAGCACTTTTATACAACAGGCTTTTTTCAACGGGCTCTTTTTTTCGAAGATCATCAACTGATCAGTATTTATTACCGGATACAGCTTTCCCAACCTTTACAGCTAAAGATATCTGAAAAACCATTTGATTTTCCACAATTTGTTAATGGCAGCCAGTCATTCCGATGGGCAAAGATCGCATTGCTTGAAAATGAGGATCTTACTTTCCCTGTTGACCGCCATGTGTTAAAACTCCTGAAGGTTAAATTTGCAAGTTGCAGTAAATGAACTCCAGAGAAATTTAAATTAGTTTGGTATCATTATTGCTAATTAATGAATAGTTATAGTTTTTTTTTATATTTACGACATTGAGACATTAACCTTTTTTTAACCTTTAATTTGAGAGATGATGAAATTGTTTAATATTCAGAAACTTGCAGGAATGACCATTGTTCTTGCAAGTTTTGTTTCGGGAATGTATGCGCAGGAGAAAAATGATGCGATCATTGTTTTTAACCAGGGTGTTGAATTGATGAAAGCCAATGATCCCAAAGCTATTGAAACGTTTGAGAAATGTATTGCTTTGTGCGATCAGATTGGTGATTCCGCTGCTGATGTGAAGGCAAAGGCTGTTTCTGTGGTACCCGACCTGTATTACAAAAATGCATTCAACCTGCTCAAAACAGATAAGAATATTCCGGCTGCCATTGCTGCTTCAAAAGTTACAAAAAAAGTAGCAGAGAAATATGACGACCAGACTGTAGTTGTTAGTGCTGAACAACTCCTGGTTCAGGCATACACCAACATGGCTTCCGATTTTGTAACTGCCAAGGATAATGACAAAGCGATTCAGGCATTTGACAGCGTGTTGATGATCAATCCGGATCATCTGCCCTCAATTTACAACAAAGCTTTGATGTACAGAGGAATGAGCAATACGGAGAAGTTTACTGAAACTATTGATCTCTATATAAGCAAACTGAAAGCTGCCGGTGATGAATCGAAACTTGAGCAGCCGAACAAGGTGGCCCGCGATTACTTCCGTGTTGCCGGAGGTAAAGCCAATCAGGCCAATAAACTTGCAGAAGCGGTTGACTTACTTACCAAAGCTTCTAACTACGGACTAGATAATAACCTGTGCTATCAGTTTGCCAGTGTGTATAACAAACAGAAGAAATTCGACCAGGCTGCCGAATATGCACAGAAAGGGCTTGATCTTGAACCGCAAACTGCACCTGAAGCAAAGGCTAAATACTACTATGAACTGGGAACTGCCCAAGCCGGCAAAGGCGATAATGCTGCTGCATGCGAAACACTGAAGAATGCCATGTATGGCCCGTTCCTCCAGGCTGCAAAGGCCCAAAGAACCAACATGAAGTGCCAATAGCAATCAATTCTATGCTTAAGAAATCAAGCGTGAAGCAGCAAGCTTCACGCTTTTTTTTTACCTGCACCGGAAAAAACTGAGGAATTAGAAACGAATAGATTTTTATGTTGTTGGAGGTAATGCTTTACATGGCTTCATTAAAGGTGGCCGATGACGTTGCATACAGCACGGCCGAAGCACTTGCCCTGGATGAATCATTCTGAAACCAGAATGATCCGTCAGGCAGGGCGCTAAAGAACGTTCATGCGGAAGCATATCAGTGAATTTGATTGATTAATATGCAATGCGTGCAAGCAATAGATTTTGTATTAAACCAAAAAAGTAAATACTTTTGAGAGGCATTGTTTTTACATTTCTTCATTGCAACTATTTATGTGCTTATGAAATTTGTAGGGCTCATTCCTGCAGGCGGGTTTGGTAGCAGATTGGGAAATCTGCCATTCAGCAAGGAGGTTTTTCCTGAAATGTCTTCGCAAGGAGAAATTTCCGTAATTTCTTCTAATTTAATACGATATTTTAAGCAAGCTTCGATAAATAATATCTTTTTCATCATTAGAAAAGGGAAATGGGATATTCCGAATTATTTTGGAGATGGAACACTTCTGGGAGTGAACATAGGCTATTTAATGATGAATTTGTCCTACGGTACGCCTTTCACATTAAATCAGGCCTATCCTTTCATTAAAGATTGCATTGTCGGACTTGGTTTTCCTGATATTGTTTTTCAACCTGAGGATGCTTTTGTTCATTTAAGGGATAAACTACTCAAGAGCAAGTGTGATGTTGTTCTGGGTGTAGTTCCATATGGCGAGTATTTGAAATCTGATATGATTGAATTTGGGGATGATGGAAAAATTTCAGACATCGTCATAAAGCAAAACCGACCTGATCTTAAATACGGCTGGTTTATTGCTCTTTGGCGGCCATCATTCACAACTTATATGTACAATTATTTAGATGGATTTCTCAGAGAAAATCCATCAGGTAGAATTAACTCTCAGGAGGGTGTTTTACGAGAACTATTTGTAGGAGATGTAATCCGATCGGCCATATCAAGCGGTATGGATGTTGATTATGTCTTGTTTCCGGAAGGAAATTACATCGATTTAGGGACTCCTGAGGCTATTGCTAACAGGTATAAATCGGCTGATAAACTTTAAGCTGTCACTTTCTCATCCAACCATTTTTCAGCATCTTCCATAGTCTGGAATAACTGAATTTCCAGAACGGATACCTTTTTCATCAGATCATCAATGGCGAAGGAAGTGAAAATGTCATTATTGACAACCATGGCATCGTATTTCAGACCCATCTGAATGGCAGGTCGCATTTGTTCCACCACCCAGTTGTTCAATTTGGTAAAAGTGCCTTTGAGCTGTCTCAGATCATTGATGAAAGCAACAGTTTTATGGGTTTTCATGAAGTCAAGGACCTTCACATACATATCCTTTGCTTCTTCGATGTTGGCAATGCCTTCGAACTCAAAAATGATCTGTTTCTTTTCCTGAGCATAGGTTGCCCTGCACGACTTTCCGTTAAAAATTTCGGTCATATTGATAAAGGTTTGGTTTGTTAATAAAGGTACAAAAACCAAACAAAATTTGGTAGCAGTATTATTATTAAATTAAAATCAACTTCTTTTGTAGAAAGATTTATAAGAAAGTATGAAAGCATTAATCCTGGCCGGGGGAAAGGGTACCCGGTTGGGTGATGTAACACAGGAAATCCCTAAACCCATGATTCCCCTTGGTGACAAGCCCTTGCTGCATCACCAGGTAGATCTGCTGGTAAAGTACGGATTCAGGGAAATAGTGATCCTGGTTAATTACCTGAAAGACCCCATCATGAAGTATTTTGGTAATGGAAGCAAATTTGGCGCAGCCATTCAATACTTCGAGGAGTCCAGTCCGCTTGGAACTGTGGGAGGTATTAAGGAGATCGGGAATCAGCTGACAGATGATTTCCTGGTTTTATACGGGGATGTGATGATCTGTATGGATTTGAACCGGCTGGTTGCCTTTCATGCAGCAAAAAAAAGTGATTGCACGCTTGTCCTGCATCCCAATGATCATCCTTTTGACAGCGATCTGGTTGAGACGGATGATGACAACAGGATTGTAGCTTTTCATGCCAAGCCTCATCCATCCGGCATTTGGTACCATAATATGGTGAATGCCGGTGTTTATATGCTCTCTCCGGTGGTATTGAGAATGCTGGAGAAGGGTAAAAAAGCCGATTTTGGAAGGGATGTTTTTCCCGTGATATATAAAAACATCCGGATGTACGGTTATCACACAACGGAATATCTCAAAGATATGGGAACACCCGACCGGCTTAAAAAGGTGAAGAATGATATGACTACCGGCAAGGTTTTACGGAGCAGTTATGAAAACAAGCAATCTGCTGTGTTTTTGGATCGTGATGGGGTGCTGAATGTGGAAAGAAGTTTCATCAGCAGGCCTGAAGATTTGGAATTGTTTGATTTTACGGCTGCTGCTATCAAAAAACTCAATCAGGCCGGATTACTTACCGTTGTTGTCACCAACCAGAGTGCGGTTGCACGCAATCTCTGCTCCGAGGAGGAGGTGAAAAACATTCATAAAAAAATGGAAACCGAACTGGGTGAGCAGGGCGCCTGGCTTGACGCGATTCATTACTGCCCGCATCATCCTGATAAAGGATTCCCTGAAGAAAATCCCACATATAAAATCGATTGCGATTGCCGGAAACCAAAGACCGGCATGTTCAGAAAAGCGATCGAAAAATTCAACATCGATCCCCGGATCTCATACATGATCGGTGATTCGGAGCGCGATATCAAAGCCGGGGCCAGCACAGGTTGCATAACCATGGGTGTGCGAACAGGTTACGGCATTAAGAAAACAAGCATCATGCCTGATTTCATGTTTTCCAATCTGGCTGAAGCAGTTGATTTCATAGTTGATGAACCTTACCGGTTGCAAATTGATGAAGTATTCAGGCGATTTGAGAATCACAAAAGCAATTTGCCTTATGTAATCCTGATCGGAGGTAATACCAGAACAGGTAAAAGCACCCTGGCAGCCTGTTTGCGCATTTCATTCAAAAAGCACGGGTATCGGGTATTGCAGGTAGGGCTTGACAATTGGATTCTCCCGGAAGAAGAGCGGAGAGAGAACATGAATGTATATGACCGTTTCCGGTTAATGAGCCTGGAAGGTGATATCGTTGATATGATTGGCGGCAAGACCCTGAAACTTGACACGTATGCAAATCATCCCGAGAGAAACTCATTGCCTGTTGAATACAATACTGCCAATATCACGGTGATCATTATTGAGGGAGTTGT
The DNA here is from genome assembly GCA_964560225.1 of uncultured Bacteroidales bacterium. Lineage (GTDB taxonomy): Bacteria > Bacteroidota > Bacteroidia > Bacteroidales > UBA10428 > UBA5072. The sequence goes on along the minus strand of CAZLLD010000017.1, from coordinate 4,609 downwards.
GGCGCTGAGTTCTGCAAGAATAAGGCAACTGGCACAACTGAAGCTGTTTACCTCAGCGAACAAGGAGCTTTTCAGAAAGCGATTTTTTGAATATTATGGCTGGCGCGGTAAGACTATGGATGAGACAGCCCTTCTTTTTGAAAAAAGAGAACAGGATGAATTTCAATTGATAGAAAAAGAAAGTAAATTAGCTGATCTGATCATTAATTAGTTAATCCATGATTATTACCCGGACACCTTTCAGAATAAGCTTTGTCGGTGGCGGATCTGACCTGGAGACGTTCTATTCGCGCCATGCCGGAGCAGTTCTGAGCACAAGCATCAACAAGTATATGTATATTTCTTCACACCGCTTCTTCTTTCCGGGACAGGTAAGGGTAAAGTATTCCGAGACGGAAACCGTGAACAGCATTGAAGAATTAAAGCACCCCCTTTTACGGGAAACCATGAAGAAAACCGGTGTTACCCAAGGGATTGAAATAAGCTCAATAGCCGACATACCTTCCGGAACGGGAATGGGATCATCGTCATCGTTCACTGTTGGCTTGCTTCATTGTCTTCATGCAGTGAAGAGAGAATATGTCACACATGAACAGCTGGCCCGTGAAGCTTGTGAAATTGAAATTGACTTGCTCGGCGAACCAATTGGCAAGCAGGATCAGTATGCTGCAGCTTTTGGCGGATTGAACATCATCCATTTTCAACCCAATGGTGATGTCAGGGTTGAACCGCTTTACATAAAAAATGAAGTCTATCAGAAACTGCAGGAAAACCTGCTCATGTTCTACGTGGGAAATCAGAGGAAAGCATCTGATATATTGGCGGAACAAAAGAAAAATGCCTCGCAGGTTGAAAAGTTTAATGTGCTCAAATCAATGGTGATGCTAGTGCATGATCTGCGAAATTGTTTGTACAGCGAAAAACTGGACGATTTTGGAAAGATACTTCATGAAAACTGGATCCTGAAGCAGAAGCTGGCTTCACAAATCACGAACTCGCAGATTGACAACATTTATGAGACGGGCCGGCAGGCCGGAGCTACAGGAGGCAAATTGCTGGGTGCCGGTGGCGGAGGATTTATGTTGTTCTATTGCGAAAAGGATAAGCAGGAAAAACTCACCGATAAACTGAAACCTCTTGAAAAGTTTAACTTTGCATTTGAGCGTGAAGGTTCTAAAATAATACATTTTGCTGATGAAGAATTCTGAGTTTCATAGTTATTTCAACAGGGTATCTGATGTACTGGCCAACGTGGATGTTGAATCTGTTGAAAGACTGGTTGATCTTCTGCTAAAAGCCAGGGAAAACGGAAATGCAATATATCTGTTCGGTAACGGCGGAAGCGGAGCCACTGCCTCCCACGTCACCGGCGATTTTCTGAAAGGTATATCTTATGGTCTCGACAAGCGTTTCAGGGTTCAGTGTTTGAATGACAATATCTCCGGAATGATGGCCATTTCAAATGATCTTACCTATGAAGAGATCTTCATAGAGCAATTGAAAGTCTTTCTTAAGAAAGATGATGTGGTAATCGGTATTTCAGGAAGCGGCAATTCGGCAAATGTGGTTAAAGCCATGTCTTATGCTAAAGACCATGGAGCATTCACGGTGGCATTTTGCGGCTATAAGGGAGGAAAAATCAAAGATATGGCCGAACTGGTCATCCACGCACCTGTTCAGGATATGGAAATAACTGAAGATGTTCACATCATCATTTTTCATGCCATCAAGCAGGTAATGATGAAAAGGCTGAAAGGAGATGACTTTTCCATGGGTGCCACTTATGATGCAAGAATAAAGTAATGTTCTTTTCTGTAATAGTACCCACCTTTTCAAGACCGGATGAAGTATCCGAATTACTCACCAGTCTGGAATCACAGGAGAATAAGAATTTTGAGGTAATCCTTGCCGACGGAAGCATGGATGACTCTGTCAAGAATGCAGCCCAAGTATTCAAAGACAGGCTGAAACTGTTGCATCTTCACCAAAAGGGTCTTGGCATCAGTGAGTCACGAAACTGGGGCGTTGAACATGCCAGCGGCGACTGGCTGGTGTTTTTTGATTCTGACTGTGTGATTCCGCCTCAATACTTTAAGGAAGTTGAAACCAGCCTGAATTCCACTCCGCTGGATGCCTACGGCGGACCTGACAAGGCCGCTGAAACATTCAACAACAGGCAAAAGGCAATCAGTTATGCCATGACATCATTCTTTACCACAGGCGGCATCAGGGGAAAAAAACAGCATGTCGGGCAATACCAGCCCAGGGGATTTAACATGGGAATCCGCAAGGATGTATTTCTGTCGGCTGGAGGATACAGCGGATTGAAGGTGTCTGAAGACATTGACCTGAGCATGCGGCTGTTTAAAAGAGGCTTCAAAAGCGGACTTATTGAGCAGGCCTATGTATATCATAAAAGAAGATCTACATTTTACAAGTTTTTCAGGCAGGTTTCCTCGTTTGGGAGTGGAAGGATTGATCTTCATCTCCGGCATGGTGATGCGCTAAAACCGGTACACCTGTTGCCTGCTTTGTTTGTGCTCTATATGGTTGCGGGTATTCTTACAGGACTGTTTTCGAGAATGCTTTTCATGCTTTGGTTGTCATCAGTTCTTCTTTATATAATCCTGGTTTTCCTTGATGCCTCAATTCAGAATCGAAGTCCGGTTGTCGGGTTGCTCAGCCTTTATGCTTCTTTTGTAATGCTTACCGGTTATGGCCTGGGCATGCTAAAAGCCATGGTGATGCGGATGATATTGGGCAGCAGGAAGGAAAGTGAAAAGCCGGAGATTACTAAAGAGGCTTAGTAGCTGGATGCTGGATATCTGAAGTTCGGAGTTCGGAGTTCGAAGTTCGAAGTTCGGAGTTAAGAGTTGGGATTTGGGATTTGACTGCTACTGCTACTGCTACTGCTACTGCTACTGCTACTGCTGCAGCCGCTGTTCTTAAATTTCCTTCTCGATATGATATTCATTCCGGCTGGCGGATGAGCGGGAAACGAGCTCTCCAAGGAAACCGGCGGTGAAAAGTTGCATCCCAATAATCATGGAGGTAAGGGCAATATAGAAATAAGGACTGTCGGTGATCAATCGGGCTCTTACGTGCTGCGCAACGGCAATGAGCTTATCAATTCCCAGGTAAATGGTAATAGCGGTTCCAAGAAGAAACATCAACGTTCCCAACAATCCGAAGAAATGCATGGGTCGCCTGCCAAACCGCGAAATAAAGGAAATGGACAACAGGTCGAGGTATCCATTGATGAAACGTTCGAGGCCGAATTTTGTGGTTCCGAACTGGCGTTTTCGATGTTGCACTATTTTCTCGCCAATTTTATGAAATCCGGCTTTTTTAGCAATCAGCGGAATATAACGGTGCATTTCTCCATACACCTCAATGGCTTTTACCACATCATTGCGATAGGCCTTGAGTCCGCAATTGAAGTCGTGCAGTTTTATTCCGCTGAATTTCCGGGCTGTGTAATTAAACAGCTTGCTGGGAATATTTTTCGTGAGCGTGTTGTCGTATCGTTTCTTTTTCCAGCCTGAAACCAGGTCGTATCCACCGTTGGTGATCATGTCGAACAAGCCGGGGATTTCATCCGGGCTGTCCTGCAGGTCAGCATCCATGGTAATAACAACGTTTCCCCTAGCCACCTGGAAAGCACAATGAAGGGCTGCTGATTTCCCGTAGTTTCGTCTGAACTTGATACCACGCAGACTGGTATTTGCAGATGCCAGTTGTTCAATTACATTCCATGATCCGTCATTGCTTCCGTCATCAACCAGGATGACTTCGTAAGTAAACTTGTTTTCGGTCATTACCCTGTTAATCCATTCGGTGAGAACGGGCAATGATTCGGCTTCGTTGTATAGCGGGACAACAATTGAAATATCAGGTATCATTCAACAGGTTGGGTTAATATCTATGCAACAGGGTTCTGGCTTTTTTTGAGAAAGGCCGAGGTGATGAGTGATAAAATGGTTCCGAATATTATGGAGGAATAAAGGCTCTTGAAGAAGGATTTGAGCGGAGTGCTTTCGGCCTGCTGTTTTTCAATTCTTTCCATGGTTTCCTCAATTTGAGCATCCGGAGCACCCATGTTGCTCATCCAGTTGTATGTCCATTCTTTGCTGGCTTCCATGAGCCTGTTGGTATATTCGGGATCGATAAACAGGTCGAATATGAGGGTATAGAAGCTGCTTAGGATGGTTCCGAAAACAATGATGAGGAGACCGGTTACCAGGGCCTGACCATAAGTGATATATCCTCCGAGTGCCTTATCGCGATAAGATTTAGTACCTGCTACAACAAAATATACCATAATAATTATACCCAAAAGGCTTACCAGCAGGATTCTTTTGAAGTTAACGGGCATATACCCGACAATGTAAAGGATCACGGAAAAGATTATGGACACAGCCCCCAGAATGGCGCCATAGATCATGGTGTGCTGCAGGAGGTTAGGTTTTTTATCCATGGTTTTTTTATTTTTAAATGTATGGTAAAAATAGAAATTTTAACCTTTCCGGGGTTATTCCGGTATTATCTTTTGTTAAATTAATAAAAGTTCATAGTTTTGCACCGCCGGGTAAGTCTCATACGGCCAGCT